>CAIMWH010000220.1 GCA_903845065.1 uncultured Rhodospirillales bacterium
AAGTTTTTGCTTCTTTTTTCAAAAAGAAGCGCTTGCTTAGGCCCGGATAACTCGGATCACACCGTTGGCATCGGTATGGCGCGTGAGGGTCTTGATCCCGACGAGGTAGTTGATATGCGCCAGCACTTCGCCGAACGCGAAGCCGAGCTGGTGCGCATCGAGCAGGCGCGGGAACAGGATCGGCAGCACGTCGGATGTGGTTTGCGGCGTGGTGCAGGCCGCGACGATATCCTCGCAGCGGGCCTCGTGATGGGCGAGCAGGGCATCGATGCGGTGATGCAGCCCATAGAACGGCAGGTTGTGCGCGGGCAGGGCCAGCACGTGGTCCGGGATCTGTCGGCGCAGCGCGGGCAGCGAGGTGAGGTA
The DNA here is from genome assembly GCA_903845065.1 of uncultured Rhodospirillales bacterium. Taxonomy (GTDB): domain Bacteria; phylum Pseudomonadota; class Alphaproteobacteria; order Acetobacterales; family Acetobacteraceae; genus CAIYPH01. The sequence continues at coordinate 367 of CAIMWH010000220.1, forward strand.
GGCGGCGAGCGGGTCTGATACCGGCTCGGTCGGCCAGACGCCGATATTGGGCGAGATGCGGGCGAGGATCTGGTCGGCGGCGAGGAACAGGCTGTCGGCGCGGCAGAACAGCATGGCCTGCTCCGGGGCGTGGCCGCCACCGGTGAGGATTTCGAAATTGCGCCCGCCGATGCGCAGGGTTTCGCCGGCGACGAGGGGGCGGAACTGCTCGGGCAGCCCGGTGGTCATCTTGAGATAGGCGGTGCCGCGGCCCATGGCGGCCTCGATGGTGGCGGGGGCCATGCCGTGGCTGGTGAAGAACGCGCGATGGGCGTTGCGGCCCTCCTCGCTGTGAATGCGCCCGGCGTTGCGGCCGGCGGCGTATTCGCCCGGGGTCATCCACATTTCGAGGCCGAGTTCGCCGGTCATCCAGCCGGCGAGGCCGAGGTGGTCGGGGTGGAAATGGGTGAGGATCAGGCGGGTGAGCTTGCGCCCGCCGAGCTTGCTGGCGATGGTTTCCTGCCAGACCGTGCGGGTGCGCAGGTCCGCCACCCCGGTATCGAGCACCGCCCAGCCATCGCCGTCATCGATCAGGTAGATATTGACGTGATCGAGCGCGAAGGGAAGGGCGAGCCGCAGCCATCGGATACCCGGAGCGATTTCAACCATTTCGCCCGCGTGGGGGGGAACCGGTTGGGGGAAAATCAGGTTCGATGCTTGCATGCTGGCTGACATAGGGCGACGTTATCGGCGACCTTGCAGCGCAGCAAGGGAAGGAAATGGCCATGAGCCTCGCCATCCACGCATCCCTCCCGTGATGATCCAGGACGTCGATGGCCGGCGGGTCGAGGCGCGGTGGTGGGGGGAGCGGAGTGGCACCACGCTGGTGCTGCTGCATGAGGGGCTGGGCTGCGTGGACCTGTGGCGGGATTTTCCTGAGCGGCTGGCGGCGGCGACGGGATGCGCGGTGTTCGCGTGGTCACGGCCGGGGTATGGCAGGTCCAGCCCGGTGGAACTGCCGCGACCGCTCGACTACATGCAGCGGGCGGCGGCGCGGGACGTGGTGCCGCTGCTGGATGCCGCCGGGGTGGGCCGCTGCGTGCTGGTGGGGCACTCCGATGGCGCGTCGATCGCCGCCCTGGTGGATGATCCGCGGGTGGTGGGGAAAGTTTTGATCGCGCCGCATTTCTTTGTCGAGGAGATGGCGGTGGCGGCGATTGCGCAGGCGCGCGACGCATACCGTTCCGGCACATTGCGCGAGCGGATGGCGCGGTATCATGACCATGTCGATGTGGCGTTCGAGGGCTGGAACGGGGCCTGGCTCGATCCTGGGTTTCGCGCCTGGGACATCCGGGCGGCGGCGCGGGCGTGGCCTGGGCCGGTGTTGCAGATCCAGGGGCTCGACGATCCCTACGGCACACCGGCACAAACCGCGGTGCTGAGCGGGCCGCTGGTCACCACGCATTTGCTACCCGCCCGCCATGCGCCCCACCTGGAGGCGTCGGAGGAAACGATGGCGGCGATTGTCGGATGGCTGGGCGGCCTCGTTCAGGTGTGAACCTGGATGTGGTGGCTGGCGGCAAAATCGGCGCCGGGTTGGATGAGGTGGATGAAGGGCTTGGCGGAAATCTCGCCAGCGTAGCCAGCGGGGTCAGACACGCCGGCCCAGGGTTCGAGGCACAGCAGGTCCACGCCTGGGCGGGTCCAGATGCCTAGCTCGGTGAAGCCGTCCCACGAGAACTCCACCACCGGGGCGCCGGGGGCGGTGTAGCGCAGGGAGCGGCTGGCGGGATGGTCGAGGATGATGGCGTCCTCGACGAACAGGCCGTCATGCAGCTTCAGCGTGGTGCCTTGGATGGGGGAGGGGAGGTGCTCGGGGCGCAACAGTCCGTCGAGGCTGACGCGGCGTATTGGGGTGGGCTCGGCGGCGGCGAAGGTGAGGCTGTGGTCGGTCTTGGCGATGCCGGGGCGCAGCGGCCAGTTGAATGCCGGGTGGGCGCCCATCGAGGCCGGCAGCACGACATCCCCGGTGTTGGTGATGCGGTAGGTGATGGCGACGCCATCGGCGCTTAGGGCGTAGGACACCTCGAAGCGGAAGGCGAAGGGGTAGACGGCGCGGGTGGCGGCGGTGTCGGTGATGGCCAGGCTGGCGGTGCTGGCGGTGCGTTCGGTCCAGGCGAACTGGGTCTCCCGCGCGAAGCCGTGGCGGCCGAGGTGGTAGGTTTGGCCGGCGTGGCGATACTGGTTGTCCCGGACCGTGCCGACGATGGGGAACAGCACGGGGGAATGGCGTGGCCAGGCCTCGTGCGCCTGCCAGATCACCTCGGTGCCATCGGGCGCGGTCAGCGAACTGAGTTCGGCGCCGAGGGACTTGATGCGGGCGGTTCGCCCGGCGGCGGCGATGGTATGGTGGGCCATGGTGTTCCTCTCCGCGATTCGGCGACGGGCCGAGCATACACGCGATGCTGCCGCGTTCCCCTGGTCCGTGCCGCTGGTGCGCGGATTGGAGGAGGTGACGTTCGCCGCGCCGGTGACATTCCTGGTGGGCGAGAACGGATCGGGCAAGTCCACCGTGCTGGAGGGCATCGCGGCCGGCATGGCGGCGGTGGCGGCCGGGCGGCACCAGATCGGGCACGACCCGACGCTGGCGGCGGCGCGCGAATTCGCCGCCGGCTTCGTGTTCGTGCGGCGGCAGCATGCGCGCACCCGGATGTTCGTGCGGGCGGAGGACGTGTTCGGTTTCACCCAGCGCGTCGGCGAGGACATGGCGGGGCTGGCGGCCGACGTGGCGGACCTCGCGACCAGCATCCCGGAGGGCTACGGACGGCACATCGCCATGGGGGCGGTGGCCGGGCAGCGCGGGGCGCTGGCGCGGGACTATGGCGAGAACCCGGATGGGCGGTCGCACGGCGAGACCTTTCTCGCCGTGCTGCGCCGCCGGCTGGTGGCGAAGGGCTTGTATTTCCTCGATGAACCGGAGACACCGCTGTCACCCACGCGGGTGCTGGCGCTGATTGCGCTGATCGCCGAGCGGGTGGAGCAGGGCTGCCAGTTCATCATCGCCACCCACTCGCCGATCCTGCTGGCGCTGCCGGGGGCGACCATATTGTTGGCGGAGGATGGAGCGTTGCGCGAGGTGGCGTGGGGCGATCTGGAGCATGTGCGGGTGACGCGGGCCTTCCTCGCCGATCCGGCGGCGGTGCTGCGCAAGGTGCTGGGATGAGCGGGTTGACTATCCGGCCGGTGCTGCGGCGCGATGGGCCGGCGCTGGTGGCGGCGCATATCGCCAGCCGCCGGATGCATTTCCCCTGGGTGGAGCCGTTCACCGACATGGCGGGCTTCCGCGCCTGGTTCGCCCAGGTGGGCAAGGGGCGAAAGCTGTCGTTCGTCGCCGAGCGCGAGGGAGTGCTTGTTGGGGTGGTGAACCTCAGCGAGATCGTGCGCGGCGGATTTCTGTCGGCTTACCTGGGCTACTACGGCCTCGCTGGCGGCGGCGGTGGCATGACGGAGGCGGTGGGGCTGGTGGTGGCCGAGGCGTTCGGGCCGCTCGGGCTGCATCGGGTGGAGGCCAATATCCAGCCCGCCAATGCCCGATCGCGCGCTTTGGTGCAGCGGCTCGGTTTCCAGCTTGAGGGGCTGTCGCCGCGCTATCTGCGCATAGCGGGCGATTGGCGGGATCATGAGCGCTGGGCGCTGCTGGCCGACGCGCCTGTTGCATCGGCGGCGGTGGAGGGCTAACAGGGCGGCGGGCCACGCCCCCCCACCGGGGCGCCATTTCTCTGCAAGGGGAACCATCTGATGGCAACCGCCAGCACGCCCGGCATCCGTCCGCTTAATCCCAATTTCTCATCAGGCCCCTGCGCCAAGCGACCGGGCTTCACGCTCGATGCGCTGAACGGCGCCTTCCTCGGGCGCTCCCATCGCGCCGCGGCTCCCAAGGCGCGGCTGAACGAGGTGATCACCCGCTCGCGCGCCATCCTCGGCCTGCCCGCCGACTGGCGCCTCGGCATTGTGCCGGCCTCCGACACCGGGGCGGTCGAACTCGCGCTGTGGAACCTGCTCGGCGCCCGGCCCGTCGATATCCTGGCCCATGAAAGTTTCTCCGAGGGCTGGGCGAACGACATCGTCAAGCAGCTCAAGCTCGCCGGTGCCCGTGTGCTGACCGCGCCGTACGGCCGGTTGCCGGACCTTGCGGCGGTGAACCCGGCGCATGACGTGGTGCTGGCGTGGAACGGCACCACCTCGGGCGTGCGCTACGAAAACGCGGACTTCATCGCCGCCGACCGGGAAGGGCTGGTGATCTGCGACGCCACCTCCGCCGCCTTCGCGATGAACCTGCCGTGGGAAAAGCTCGATGTCGTCACCTGGTCCTGGCAGAAGGTGCTGGGCGGCGAGGCGGCGCACGGCATGCTGGCGCTGTCGCCGCGCGCCGTGGAGCGGCTGCTGACGTACAAGCCGGCCTGGCCGTTGCCGAAGATTTTCCGCCTGCTGTCCGGCGGCAAGCTGATCGAGGGCGTGTTCAAGGGCGAGACCATCAACACACCCTCCATGCTGTGCGCCGAAGATGCGGTGGACGGGCTGCGCTGGGCCGAGGGCATCGGCGGGCTGCCGGCGCTGATCGCGCGCTGCGAGGCCTCGCTGGCCGCCGTCGCTGGTTGGGTCGCGGCTTCGGAGTGGGCCGGCTTTCTCGCCGAGGTGCCGGCGCAGCGCTCCTGCACCTCGATCTGCCTGACCATCACGGCGCCGTGGTTCACCGCGCTCGATGCGGCCAAGCAGGCCGAGGCCGCCAAGAAGATCGCGGCGCTGCTCGAAAACCAGGGCGTCGCCTTCGATATCGCCGGCTACCGCGACGCACCGCCGGGCCTGCGTATCTGGGCCGGCGCCACGGTGGAACCCGCCGATGTGTCGGCGCTGCTGCCTTGGCTCGACTGGGCGCATGCCCAGGTTCGCAACGAAATGGCGGGAGTCTGAGCCATGGTCAAAGTTCTTATCAGCGACAAGCTGTCCCCCGCCGCCGTCGAGATTTTCCGCAATCGCGGCATCGAGGTGGATGTTAAAACCGGGCTCGCGGCCTCCGATCTGCGCGCCATCATCGGCAACTATGACGGCCTCGCCATCCGCTCCGCCACCAAGGTGACGCGCGAGGTGCTCGATGCCGCCACCAACCTCAAGGTGGTCGGCCGCGCCGGCATCGGCGTGGACACTGTCGATGTGAAATCGGCCACCGCGCGTGGCGTGGTGGTGATGAATACCCCCTACGGCAACGCCATCACCACCGCCGAGCACGCCATCGCGATGATGTTCGCCCTCGCCCGGCAGATCCCCGAGGCGTCCGGCTCCACCAAGGCCGGCAAGTGGGAGAAGAACCGCTTCATGGGCGTGGAGTTGACCAGCAAGACCCTCGGGCTGGTCGGCTGCGGCAATATCGGCTCCATCGTGGCCGATCGAGCGCAGGGGCTGAAAATGCGGGTGATCGCCTATGACCCGTATCTCACCGAGAAGCGGGCACTCGATCTCGGCGTGGAGAAGGTGGAACTCGATGACCTGCTGAGCCGCGCGGATTTCATCACGCTGCACACCCCGCTGACCGATGCCACGCGCAACCTGATTTCACGCGAGGCGCTCGCCAGGACGCGCAAGGGCGTGCGCATCGTCAACTGCGCCCGAGGCGGCCTGGTGGACGAGGCGGCGCTGGCAGAGGCGTTGAAGTCGGGCCACGTCGCGGGTGCCGCGCTGGACGTCTTCGAAGTGGAACCCGCGACGGACAGCCCGCTGTTCGGCCTGGAGAACGTGGTCTGCACCCCGCATCTCGGGGCCGCGACCACCGAGGCGCAGGAGAACGTGGCGTTGCAGGTGGCTGAGCAGATGAGCGACTTCCTGCTGTCGGGCGCCGTGGCCAACGCCATCAACATGCCGTCGGTTTCGGCCGAGGAGGCGCCGCGGCTGCGTCCCTACATGGAGCTGTGCCGGTTGCTCGGCGCCATGGCCGGGCAGTTGTCCCAGGCGCGCGACGGCACCATCAAGAGCGTGACCATCGAATACGAGGGCCTCGCCGCCGCCCTCAACCATCGCCCGCTCAATGCGGCGGCGCTGGCCGGGCTGCTCGGGCCGATGATCGAGGGGGCCAATATGGTCAACGCGCCGGTGCTGGCGCGCGAGCGTGGCATCGACGTGGCCGAGGTGGTGCATGATCGCCCCAGCGAATACCAGACGCTGGTGCGCATCACGGTGGCGACCGGCGAGACCACGCGGTCCCTGTCCGGCACGCTGTTCGCCGGCTCGCGGCCGCGTATCGTGGAAATCAAGGGCATCCGCGTCGAGGCCGATTTCGCGCGGCACATGCTCTATGTCACCAACCAGGACAAGCCGGGCTTCATCGGCCGCTTCGGTGCCACGCTGGCTGGGGCCGGCATCAACATCGCCACCTTCCATCTCGGCCGCTCCAACCAGGGCGGCGATGCGATCTGCATGGTTTCGGTGGACGAGGCGGTGCCAGAGGAAGTGCTGGCGATGGTGCGGACGTTGCCGCTGGTGATGCAGGCGACCAACCTGAACTTCTGAGGCCGGCTGCCCGAGCATGGCGGTTCCGGTGGGATGATCGCTTGTATCGGCGATCGTCCCACCGCTTGCCGGTTCAGCCTTCGGGCTGGATCACCACGGACAGGGCGCCGATTTTCTCGATCTGCGCGGTCACGGCGTCGCCAACGCTGAGGAAGGTGCCCTTGGGCGCGCCAACCCCGGCCGGCGTGCCGGTCAGGATCACATCACCGGGGTCCAGCGTCATGATCTTCGAGGCCGTCGAGATCTGCTCGGCGATGTTGAAAATCATCCCCGATGTCCGGGCGTTCTGCTTCGTCACGCCGTTCACGGTGAGGCTCAACGCGAGGTCCATCGCATCGCCGATGCCGTCCGCCGGGATCAACACCGGGCCCATCGGGCAGCAGGTGTCGTGGCCTTTGCCGGCCACCCAATCGAGCTTGTAGAAGGTCTCCGGCGCCCGGTTATGATCGCGCGCCGAGAAGTCGATCGCCACCGTGTAGGCCGCGACGTGGCTCATCGCCTCCTCCACGCTCACATTGCGCGCCGTCTTGCCGATTACCGCGGCAAGCTCAACCTCCCAGTCCATTGCCTTGGTGCCGATCGGCATGCGCACCGTGGCGCCCGGCCCCACCACCGCATTGCGCGGCGGCTTGAAGAAGAAGAACAGGCGCTGGGCCTCCTTGCGCAGGTCCTGCACGCCCATCTCGGCCGAATGATCGTAGTAGTTCGCGCCGGCGCAGAGGATCTTGCCGGGGAACTGCAACGGCGCCAGCACCGTCAGCCCGGCCGGCAACGCGGCGCCCGCCGGCTTCGCGGCCTTGAGATGGGCGGACCAAAGCGGCCAGTCCGTGAACAATGCCGCCACCGTTGCCGGCGCGCCCACATCGGTGAGGCGGTAGGTCTTGCCATCGAGTGTCACGCAGCCGGTGGCCGCGCCGTCGACGAGGAGTGTGCTGAGCGAGAAGGTCATTTCCACTTTGCCAAATAGAATCGGGGGAGTTCGTCAGGGTAGGGCTTGAAGTCGAGCTGCTTGGAGAAGCCGTAGGTGGTCACCGAGGTATACAGCGGCAGCATGTCGGCATTTTCGCTGATCCGCTTGATCGCGGCACTGTAGGCCAACTTGCGGGCCGCCGGATCGGTATTGGCGCCGCCCTGCTTGACCAGGCTGGTGATCTCCGGATCGCGCGTCTGGTCGGTGCTGGTGCCGCCGAAGAAGTACGGCAGGATCGCCGAGGCATCGTTGATCGAATAGCTGCCCCAATTAGTCAACGCCATCGGCGCGGTACCATCGATGCTGCGGCGCAGTGCCGCGGACACCTGCAAGTGGCTGATCTTCGCATTGATCCCCACCGCCTTGAGGTAGTTCTGCACGGCGCCTTCAACCTGCGGGATGAAGTAGCTGACGATCTCGGTATCGAAGCCGTTGGGATAGCCGGCCTCGGCCAGCAGCGCCTTCGCCTTGGCAGGATCATAGGCGTAGTGCGCCGCCACCGTGGCATCGCAGCCGAACTGGGTCGGGAAGCAGGTGGTGTCCGGCACCCGCGCGCCACCCATGATCAGCTTGTCCGCGATCGTCTTACGGTCGATAGCATGGGCGATCGCCTGGCGGACCTTCACCTTGGCGAGCGGGCTGTCCGCCCCGGTGCGTCCGGCGGCATCCATGGCGAGGAAGTTCACCCGCATCGTTTCCGCCCGCACCGCCTGCAGCGCGGGCATGCGGGAAATGTTCTCGAAGTTGTCGGGGATGAAGTTCCAGGTCCAGTCGGCCTTGTTGCCGAGCAATTCGTTGGTGGCGGTGTTAACGTCCGCCACTTCGTGGATCACCAGGCGGCGAATATTTGCCTTGCCCTTCGGGCTATCGGCGTAATAGCCGTCGTAGCGCTCCATCTCGATCTGGCTGCTGCCGTCCACCCGAGTGATCTTGTAGGGGCCAGCGCCGATCGGTTGCTTCGAATAGCCGTCATGCCCCAGCCGCTCGCGGGTCGCCTTCGGCCAGATCGGCATCACCATGGCGAGATATTCGGTGGCCGCCGGGAACACCTGCTTCAGCTTCACCCGAACGGTGTAGTCATCCACCTTCTCGGCGCCGGCCATCCAGCTATAGTTGCTGGGCACCGAGACGAGTTTGTCGTTCAGGATGCCGTTGAAGGTATACACCACGTCATCGGCGCTGAACGGGCTGCCGTCATGGAACGTCACGCCTTTGCGCAGCGCCAGTTCGATGGTGGTTTCGTCGATGATCTTCCAGCCGGTTGCCAACGCGCCCTTCACCTGGAAGGTCTCGGGATCGCGATACAGCAACCCGTCGAACGCCTGGGTGTGGGTCACCAATCCGGCCCGCAACTCGTTGTAATACGGGTCGACATCGGGGATTTGGTCCCACCAGACGACCCGCAGCGTATCGGCCGACTTTTGCGCCGCCGCCGGCCCGGCGAGAAGCCCGAGGGCGGCAACCGCACCCAGAAGCGAGGAACGAAGGGACATGCTGGCGCCTTATTTCCACGTCGCGAGATAGAAGCGCGGCAGTTCATCGGGGTAGGGCTTGAAGTTGAGCTGCTTGCTCACCCCGTAAGTGACCACCGAGTTGAACATCGGCAGGTACATCATGTTCTCGGTGATCATCTTGATCGCCGCCGAGTAGTTCTTGCGCCGCTCATCGGGATTGATGCTGGCACCGCCCTGCTGCACCAGCTTCAGCAGTTCCGGATCACGGATATAATCCTGTGTGCCGCCGTTCACGAACGACGGGATGTAGGCCGAAACGTCATTGATCGAGAAACTGCCCCAATTGGACAGCGACATCGGGATGGTGCCCTCGATGCCGCGCTGGATCACGGCACTCACCTGCAACTGCGAGATCTTGGCCCGGATGCCCACCGCGGCCAGGTAGTTCTGCACCGCGGAGGCGAACTGCGGTAGCAGGAACGTCACCAGCTCGGTATCGAACCCGTTGGGATAGCCGGCTTCCGCCAGCAGCGCCTTGGCCTTGGCCGGGTCATAGTCATACCGCACCGCAGCGGCCTGGTCGCAGCCGAACTGGGTGGGGAAGCAGGGGGTGTCGATCTGGTGCGAGCCGCCCTTCATCAGGTTCTTCGCCATGTCGGCCCGGTTGATGGCGTGCGCGATGGCCTGCCGCACCTTCACCTTGGTCAGCGGATTATCCGCCCCGGTGCGCCCGGCGACGTCCATGCCGATGAAGTTCACCCGCATCGCCTCGCCCCAGATGGCATTGAGGTTGGGCATCCGCGCGACGTTCTCGAAGTTGTCGGGGATGAAGTTCCAGGTCCAGTCGGCCTTGCCGCCGATCAACTCGTTCAGCGCGGTGGTGGAGTCAGTGACTTCGCGCAGGATCAGCCGCCGGATCGCCGGTTTCGGCTTCGGGCTGTCGGCGTAGTAGTCCTCGTAGCGTTCGAACTCGATCTGGCTGACGCCGTCAACCTTGGTGATCTTGTACGGCCCGGCGCCCACCGGCGCCTTGGAATACGCCTCGACGCCGACGCGCTCGCGATAGGCCTTGGGCATGATCGGCAGCACCATGGCGATATATTCGATCGCGGCGGGAAAGATCCGCTTCAGCTTCACCCGCACCGTGTAATCATCAACCTTCTCGGCGCCGGCCATCCACGCGTAGTTGCTCGGCACCGATACCAGTTTGTCGGTCAGGATCGAATTGTAAGTATAAACCACGTCATCGGCGGTGAAGGGGCTGCCATCATGGAACTTGACGCCCTTGCGCAGGGTGAATTCCAGCGTGGTGTCGTCGATATACTTCCAGCTTGTCGCCAGCAGTGGCTTGATCGCGAAGGTATCTGGGTCGCGGTAGACCAGCCCGTCCCACGCCTGATGCGAAATGACGATGCCGTCGCGGATCTGGTTGTAGTACGGCGTGATATCGGGAACCTGGGTGTAGTTCACCGCCCGCAGCGTATCGGCCGATTTCTGCGCCAGTGCCGGGCTGGTTGCCAACACCGCCGCGATCGTTGCCGCGGCCAAGCCTGTCAGACGCTTCATCGGATTGCTCCCTGCTGTTGCCGCAGACCCTAGTGGCCTGCGGCATCAGCATCAAGCCGCTTCAACCCATCGAGGAGTTGAAAGCGCCACCATCCAGCACAAGATTTTGCCCGACAATGTAACTGGAAGAAACCGCGCAAAGAAACGCGCAGGCATCGCCGAACTCCGCCGGGTCCCCGGCGCGCCCGGTCGGGGTGTCCTTCATGCGCACCGCGATCTCCTCCTCCAGCGTGCGGCCCGACTTGGCGGCGAACCCCGCCATCGTGCCCTTCAGCCGATCGGTGAGGAACGGACCGGGCAGCAGCCCGTTGATGGTCACGTTGTGCCGCGCCACCTGGCGCGCCAGGCCCGCCGCGAACCCGGTCAACCCGGCCCGCGCGCCGTTGGACATGCCGAGATGCGCGATGGGAGACTTCACCGAGGCCGAGGTGATGTTCACGATGCGGCCGAACTTGCGCGCGATCATGCCGTCCACCACCGACTTGATGAGGAAGATCGGCGTCAGCATGTTGGCGTCCACCGCCTTGATCCAGTCATCGCGGTTCCAGTCGCGGAAATCGCCCGGCGGCGGGCCGCCGGCGTTGTTGACCAGGATGTCAGGCTCCGGACACGCCGCCAGCGCCGCCGCGCGGCCCGCCTCGGTGGTGATGTCGCCGGCCACCGTGGTCACCTTCGCCCCGGTGGCGGCGCGGATTTCCGCCGCGGTGGCTTCCAGCGTCTCGGCCGTGCGCGCCGTGATCACCAGTTCCACGCCCTCGCGTGCCAGCGACATCGCGCAGGCGCGGCCGAGGCCCTTGCTCGCCGCGCAGACGATCGCCTTTTTGCCCTTCAATCCGGTATCCATCGTTTTGTCTCCCTGTTGGCCGCGCCCGCTCAGGCGGTGCGCTGGATCTTTTCCATTTCCGCGCGGATGAAATCCGGGATCGGCACCGGACGCATCGTCGCGCGCTTGCAATACACATGGACGAAATGCGCCGCCGCCGAGGCCGCCGCCGCATCGCCACGAAAAATCCCGCAGGCGTAGCGCACCGAACTGCGCCCCAGCGTCTCCACCGCCAGCCCCACCGTCACCACGTCGGGGTAGGAAATCTCGGAGAAATACCGGCACCCGGTCTCCGCCACGATACCCACGATGGGGCTCGTCGGAATATCCAGCAGCCCGTTGTCGATCAGGAAGCGGTTCACCGCGGTGTCGATCCAGGAATAGTAGACGACGTTGTTGACATGCCCGAACGGGTCATTGTCCATCCATCGCGTGGTGATCGGCACGAACCAGCGAAAATCGGCCCGGCTCGGCGGTGGCGGTCGGCTCATGGGAGGTCCGTGCATGTGGCGATGCGGCTACACTACACGTGGTTTGCAGCGGCCGGAAACCCGACCCATCATGCCGATGGAAGGGCAGGGGGGATGCGCTTTGCATGGACAGCCGCGCCCCATCAGGCTAGATCGCCCCATTCAGATTGTATCGAGCCGACACCTATGATGTTCGCCCGGCTGTGCGCCTTTGCGCTCCTCCTCCTCGCCGCCCCGCTGCCAGCCCGTGCTCACGCCATCCTGCTCGAAGCCGTGCCCGCCGCCGGGCAAACCGTGCGTGCCGGGCACACCGAATTCCATCTGCGCTTCAACAGCCGCATCGATGCGGACCGTTCCCGCATCGCCCTCCTGCGGGCCGGCGGCGCCAGCGAGATCCTGCGCATCACCCACGGCGAGACCGCCGACCGCCTGGTGGTTTCCGCCGATCTCGCGCCCGGCGCCCAGGTTCTGCGCTGGCAGGTGCTCGCGGTCGATGGCCACATCACCCGCGGCGAAATCCGCTTCACCGTCGAGGCGCCGCGCTGAGATGACCCTTCTTGTCGACCTCTTCGGCTACCTTGCCATCGTCATCCACGGATTGGTCATCGCCGCGCAGTCCGTCGCCATCGGCAGCGTCCTGTTTCTGCTGCTGCTCGCCCGGCCGCTCGGTTGGCTGATCGGTCCGGTGGGCGAGCGCATCCTGGCCGACACGCTGCGCATCGCCCGCTGGGGTGCCTTCGCGCTGGCCACAACAGAGGCGCTGCGGCTGGCGCTCGACAGCGCCGTTTTGATGGGCACCGTCGATCTTTCGCTCCCCGAGGTGCTGACCGCGAGCTTCGCCGAGGCCGGACTCGCCAAGATCGCCGCCGCCCTGCTGCTGATCGCCTGCCTGCGTCCGCGCGTGCCAGGGTTCGTGCTGCTGTCGCTCGCCGCCGTCATCCTCGCCGCTGGTGCCGCCACCACCCATGCCGCCGCCCGCATCGACAACCGCGAAGTCCTGCTCGTTGCCGCCACCCTGCACCAGCTTGGCGCCGCGATCTGGATCGGCGGCATCCCCGCCTTCATTGCCGCGCTCGCCCGGATCGACGAGACCGCCGCCTGGCGCGTCGTCGGCGAACGGTTCTCCAATCTTTCCAAGGTGGGCGTACTCTGCATCCTGGCCAGCGGCGGCGCGCTGTTCTGGTTCTTCATCGGGGACCTGCCCGGGTTCTACGGCACCGCCTACGGCGTGATGGTGGGGGCGAAAGTGGCCCTGTTCGCCATGCTGCTCGCCCTCGGCTACGGCAACTTCCGGGCCGTGGCGCAACTCGGCCGCGGCAACGCCACCAAGGTGGTCCGCCTCAAGCGCTTTGCCGAGGCCGAGATCGGCATCGGCCTCAGCCTGTTCTTCGCCGCCGCCTCGCTCACCTCGGTGCCGCCCGCCGTCGATCTCGCCAATGACCGCGTCACCGTCCACGAAATCGTCGAGCGCAACACGCCGCGCATGCCGCGCCTGGTTTCGCCCGATCATGATGCCCTCACGCTGCCCGCCCTGCAGGCCAAGCTCGATGCCGAAGCCGCCCTTCAGGCCGCCAAGCCCTCGGCGGCCTTCATCCCCGGCTCCGGCGAAATCCCGCCGCGCAACGCCGAGGACGTCGCGTGGTCCGAATACAACCACCATTGGTCCGGTATCTTCGTCGTCATCATCGGCCTGCTGGCGCTGTTGAACCGCGCCGGCTTTGGCCCCGCCCGGCACTGGCCGCTGGTGTTCCTCGCCCTCGCCGCCTTCCTGTTCGTCCGCTCGGACCCGGAGGTCTGGCCGCTCGGGCAGATCGGGTTCTTCGAATCCCTGCGCGATGTCGAGGTGTTGCAACACCGCTTCTTCGTGCTGCTCATCATCATCTTCGGGCTGTTCGAATGGCGCGTGCGTGCCTTCGGCTGGGGCAACCGCGGCGCCGCGCTGGTGTTCCCGCTGGTCACCGCCATCGGCGGCGCGGCGTTGCTCACCCACAGCCACGCCATCGCCAACATCAAAGACCAGCTTCTGATCGAGCTGACCCATACCCCCCTCGCCCTCGCCGGCATCGCGGCGGGCTGGGCGCGTTGGCTCGAAATTCGGCTTGATCCGCCGGAGAACCGCGTTGCCGGCTGGGTCTGGCCCGCGTGTTTCGTACTGGTCGGCGCCATTCTCCTGATATATCGGGAAGCGTGATGAAAACGCCCGCCCGCATCCTGCTGATCGATGACGATCCGGCGGTTCTCGAACTGACCGGCGAACTCCTCGGCTTGGTCGGCCATACCGTCACCTCCGTCACCAGCGCCGACGCGGCGCTCGAGATGATCGCCAACGGCGAGACCTTCGATGCCGTTATCACCGACCAGTCGATGCCCGGCATGACCGGCGCCGAACTCATCCTGCGCCTGCGCCTGCTCGTGCCCGAAATGCCCTGCCTGCTCATCACCGGTCATGGCGAAAATGCCGACGTGGAGGAGGGCATCACCGTGCTGCGCAAACCCTACCGCGCCGCCCACCTAGCCGCCGCCCTGGCCGACCTCGCGCCCCCGCCCGATCGCCTCGCCGGGATGCGTTTTCCAACGGAGCCGCAGCCGTGAGCGTGGCGCCGATTAGCGGTCTGTTCGAGACCCATTTGACCGTCGCCGATCTCGACCGCGCCATAGCCTTCTACCAGGATATCGTCGGTCTCGAACTCGCCCACCGTGTGCCGGAACGTCACGCCGCCTTCATGTGGATTGGCGGGCGTGGCCAGCACATGCTCGGCCTCTGGACCATCCATTCGGCGCCCATCTTCATGCGCCTGCACATCGCCTTCACCGTGGCGGTGCCCGATGTCGAGGCGTCCATCGGGAAACTGCGCGCCGCCGGTATCCCACCCCGATCCAGCGGTGGCGGCCCGGAAATCGACGAGCCGATCGTCTATGCCTGGATGCCGGCCGCGAGCGTGTTCTTTGACGACCCCGACGGCCACTCGCTCGAACTGATCAGCATGCTGCCCGGCACCCCGCAGCCCGAACGCGGCATCCTCACCCTTTCCGCCTGGCGCCGCCTTTAGCCACCGGCGTCGCGCCGTTGAACTTCGGGGACTCTGCCACAATCCGGTTCAACTGCCGCAACACCCGCACCCCAACCGCCCGGCTGCCATGGGTGCGCAACGCATCCGCCTGGCCCCGCCGCGCCATCGCCGTCGCGTGGGCCGGGTCGTCCAGCAACGGGCGCAGCAACGCCACGGCATGCCCGACATCCGCCTCGGCCCATGACTGGCCGCGCCAGTGCGGATACGCATCGCGCTGCAACTTCACCAGCTCGTGCCCCACCATCAGCGAATTCTCGGCCGTCATGAAGTCAACATTGCCGGACCAGCCGGTCCCCAACGCCAGCCGCCCCAGCCCCATCGCCTCGCCCAGCCCGCGCCCAAACCCCTCCGAGCGGTGCAGCGACACGAACACGTCACACGCGGCAATCAGGCTCTTCACCCCGAACGTGTCCAGCGGCGTCGCGATCACCTTGATCTGCGGATCGCCGGCCACATCCGCTGCCCATTCCTCCGCCGCCCGCTCGCCGTTCTTGACCTTCAACACCAGTTGCAAATCGCGGAACGGCATCTCGGCCCGCAACCGCGCGAACATCTCCAGCACCGCCTCGGGATTTTTCCGGGACGCATAGGACGACAAATCGAAGAAATGCAGCAGCACGAACGCGGACTCGCGAATGCCGAAATGCCGCCGCGGCAAGCACGGCCCTGGCGGAAACTCGATCGCCTGCCCAACCAGATGCGACGGCACCCCCGCCGTCGCCAGGCTGTCCGCAATGAATTCCGACAAGGCCCAAACCTCGTCGAACTTGCGCAGGTTCAACGCCCAGACCTTCGGATACGCCGGCAACTCCCAGGCAGGCACGATGATGTTGTAGCCGTCCGCAAACACACCGCCGCGCGCCTCGAACGCCGCGATCACCGTGTCCACCTCGTCCCCGTTGACGTGGAAAATCCGGATGCCCCCCACTGGAACCGCAATCTCCAGCGCCTCCAGCAGCCGCGAGTGCGCCACATCGGACCGCTGTGCATAACGGAAAATGTCGAATATCCGATGGTGCAAATGAACCGCGCCACACGCATGCACGTGGCTGCGCATCTGCTCGCCCATCCCGATCGGAGCCCACGGATGCCCAATGATCGTAACCGGCACTTCGTCCAACACCACCACAGGGTCAGCCATGGTCCTGGGGTCCTTCGAATGTGGGAGGCAAGGAAGCAAGGCGGGGGGCTTTGCCCCCTCGACCCCTACCAGGGGCCGAGCCCCTGGACCTCGTAACCGAAGGAAGGGCTTCTCGAAACAGAGGGGGGGCTACTCGGAGGTTGCAACCATTTCGATGCCCCCCCTCTGCTTCGAGAAGCTTTCTTAAGTCATGGGTTCCAAGGGCCCGGCCCTTGGTGGGGTCGAGGGGCGAAGCCCCCGCCTTGCTTCCTTGCCACCGCATCCGAGCGCCCAGCATCATGACCACCTGCGGGTGGTGAGGGCGGCGTGCAGGCTTTCGAGCCAGCGGTGGCCATAGCCGGTATCGGGTTCGAGGTGGGCGCCTTCGGCCCATTCGTTCCAGGCGTTGACGAATAGGAGGCGTTCGTCGCCCATATGGAATTGGCGGATTTCCTCGATTTTAGCTTCGGTATAGGCCTGGAAGGCTTCGGGGCTGATCCGATCGAAGCTGGTGCCGAACAGGGGTTGGCGCGCGGTGTTGTCCCACGAGGGGAACACGGCGGGATAGCGCGGATACGGCACGGTTTCGCGGGCGACGAAGCGGGCGGCGGTGGCGGGATAGTCGTAGCGGTAGCCGGACCAGCCATCCTTGGTGATGGTGGCCGCATCCTCGGCCGGCACGGCGCGACCGTGGGGGGGGAATTCCACCGCGGCATCGAACCCGAGATCGGCGGGGCGGACGGCCTGGTTCACCGCTTCCATGCTTTCGACGTAGGCGAGATGCACGCCGATGAACCCGGCATTGGCGAAGGCGGCGCGACAGGCGGCGGCGAACGCCTTCGGATCGGGCAGCAGCAGCGGCCGGTAGACCAGGAACATCGGCTTGCCATCGACGGTGATGTAGCGCGGATCGCCGGCCTGTTCGACGGCATCGGCGATGATGCTGTCCAGGGTGGCCTGGTCGTAGCGCTGTTCGAGCAGGACGGCTTTTTCCCCGCCGTCCCAGTGCTTGGTCCAGTTTTCGTTGGCCCAGCACAGGCACCAGTTGAACGGGATATCCGGGTTGGCGCGCACCACGTCGAGCGGCTTGTGGAGCACGCGGCGGGTGCCGAAGTTGTAGTAGTAGACGCAGAACCCATCCACCCCGTAGCGCGCCGCGAGTTCGGCCTGCGCGCGCAGGGCCTCGGGGGCGCGCAGGTCATAGAACCCGAGATCGGCCGGCAAATGCGGCTGGTAGTGCCCCTCGTAGCTCGGCTGCGCCTTGGCGACATTGGTCCATTCCGTGAACCCGCGCCCCCACCAGAGATCGTTCTCCGGTGTCGGGTGAAACTGCGGCAGGTAGAACGCCAGCACGCGGATCTGGTCGAGCTTGCGGATCAACGGCCCCCAGCGCTCCACCAGGGTCTGCTGGTTGGTGACGATGGTGCGCATTTTGCGGGCGACGGATTGGCGGTTGGTCGAAACACTGAGGTGATGCACCACCACTGCCGCGTGGAGGTACCGCACCCGCCAGCCGCCCGCGAGCAGGCGCAGGCACAAATCGACGTCCTCGCAGTAGGCCGGCCGGAAGCGCTCGTCGAACAGCGCCTCGCCCACCAGGGCGCGGCGCACCATCAACGCGGCGCCGGAGCTGTAGGCGACATCGCGATCGTATTCGTAGCCCGGCTCGGCCGGATCGGCGAACAGGCCGACCATGCCGCTCTCGCCGTTCGGCTTGATGTAGCAGCCGGCCTCCTGCAAGCGCCCGTTGGGATACAGGATTTTAGGCCCCACCGCGCCCAGCCGGTCGTCGGAATCGAGTGCCGCCACCATCCGCGCCAGCGCGCCGGGCATCATCTGCGCGTCATTGTTGAGGAGCAGCACGTAGTCGCCCCGGCAGCGCGCGAAGGCGGCGTTGCAGTTGCGGATGAACCCCTGGTTGGTGGCCTGGCGCACCAGCACCAGGTTCGCGATGCCGTCGAGCAGCTTCGCATCCGGATCGGTCGAGCAGTCGTCGGCCAGCACCACCTCGTAGTCGAGGTTGGGCGCATTGCGCATCACCGACAGCAGGCAATCGACGGTATAGTCGATCTCGTTATACACCGGGATCAGGATCGACAGCCGCGGCGCCACGCTGGCGGGCAGCCGGATGGCGGCGATCCCGGCCGCCACATCGGTGGTGCGGATGATATCGACCGGCACCTCGACCATGGCTTCCAGCCGGTCCTGCCTGGCCCGCGCCAGCAGCCGGCGGGTCGCGTCGTAGGCGGCTGCGACATCGTCGGGCTCGATCGGGATTGGCAGCCCGACCGGGGCCGCGCGTGCCATCGGCATCGCAGGCTCGGCCGGCACATCGGCGGGGATCTGCCGCCCTTCCTCCCGACCGCGCAGCAGGAAGTGCCACAGCGGCGGCACGCCGGCGGCGGCGATATCCGGATAGCGCGCCCGGTAAAGTGCCCCGTTGAACGCGGGCCCGGCCGCGCGTCCCTCGACATCGCCGAGAACGATGAAGTGTCGCAGGGATAGATACGGATCGGGGTTCACATCGGCGTTGTGCGCCGCGTACCAGAGGTGATCGAGATAGGGATTGG
The DNA here is from genome assembly GCA_903845065.1 of uncultured Rhodospirillales bacterium. Classification (GTDB taxonomy): domain Bacteria; phylum Pseudomonadota; class Alphaproteobacteria; order Acetobacterales; family Acetobacteraceae; genus CAIYPH01. Next base: position 18,951 of record CAIMWH010000220.1, read on the forward strand.
CCAGCAGCCCGGCCGTCAACCCATCGGTGAGGAAGTGGCGCAGCATGCCGTGCGACGGCGCCACCGCGCCCACTCGCTCGTGGTACTCCAGCGGATCGAAATACGGGCTTGGCGCCATCAGGTCGTATTCGAGCAGTTCGAACAGCGCCTGCGGGCTCGGCGCCGGGCCCAGGATCAGCGGATCGGCCTGCACGATGAAGCGCAAATCGATCAGCGGATGCGGCGCGCGCAGTTCCTCGGCGCCGGTCTCGATGAAGTGCAGCAGCGGGTCGATCCCGCTTGCCGCCACGTCGGGATTGCTCACCAGATAGAAGGTGCGGTCGAAATACGGGGTGATATTGGGCCGCTCGGCCACCGGCACCGACAAATAGCGCCCGATCGAGGTCAGGTCGGCCCGATGGCTGCCGAGGGCGAAGCGGAATTGTTCCTCGGTGATGAAGGGCGAGCACAGCAGGCGGTGCGCGTGCATCACGGCATTCGGCGGCGCTGCCTCACCAGACATCGGATGGCCCCGCTAGGTCGAAGATGCCCCGTCCATCAACGCGCGGCTTCGTCGCGCAGAACGGTCACCCAGGTTTCAATTTCGCCCTTCAACTGCGGGCTTGGAATACGCGCCTCGGAGGCACCGGAGCGCAAATAATGCTCCGCGCCAGACTTCACGTCACCACGCTTCACCGCGTCCGCCACGTCACGATAGGTGCTGGTATAGAAGGTCTCGTTCACCGGCGGCGGGGCGCCCGGCCGGCCCTCGAAGTAGCCATGCTCGACGAAATGGGCCCGCAGGTTCTCGATATCGCCACGCGCATGCGCCTCGGCGATATCCGGATTGGCTTCGAGATAGAACTCTTCGGAAAACGGTGCGGCTTCGGCCAGAACCTGCAGCAGGTGGCGAAGGAGCTTGGCATCCACGGCGATCTTGGACTTGCTGGCCAGGCGTTCCTTGTTGATACGCAGGGCGCGGAGGAACAGGTCGATATGTGGCAGGTAATCCATGCGGCCGTTCAACTCTTTCCACGGGCGAGATATTCAGTTGCAGTATGAAACATACTTCTAGGTCACGGCCGCCCGGCCGACAAGACTCAACGTTGCCGCAGATTTGTTAAATTTTTACCTGTCGCACAATGCTTGGCAACCCGATCCGCTGGCGCTCGTCATCGGTCATGCCGAGGCTGCTGCGGCCCCAGCTGATCCCCTCGCGCAGCATACGCGCCGGCGCCCCGGCCGCCACGGTGTGGCGCGGCACGAAACCCTTTACCAAGGCCCGCGCACCCACGATGCTGCCCATTCCCACCCGCTCGCAGTTGAGCAGCAGCGCATCCTGTCCGAGCCATACATGCCGCTCCAGCACCGTATCGCAGGGCGGACGGTTGATCTGCGCGCCGCTGTGCAAGTCATGGATGGCGTGCATGTCGTAATTGCGGATCCACACGTCGTTGGAGATCAACGCATCGTCGCCGATCACGCAGCTTCGCCCGTCCCCCTCGAGTTCGAGCGAAATGCCCACCGCGGTGGCTCCGGCGCCCCAGTAGAGCAGTTGGCGGTTGGAGCGCATCAGCAACTCGGTGATCTGCGCGTAGCCATCGGCGATATCGTTCAACATCACCACATTGTCAGACCCCAGCATGCGGATCGACGCCACGCAGGTGCCGCGCCAGTCGAGATTGTCGAACGCCAACACGTTGTTGTGCCCGCCCGCCAGCACCCGCACGTGGCCGATGCGCCGATCCGGGTCGGTCACCAGGATCACCGGGGCGCCGCCCGTCACCTCGATGCCCAGGGCCCGGGTCCTTGGGTCATCCGCTTCGAGGGCGATATAATGGCGTGAGGCGAGAAGATCGCTGTCCAGGTCAGTGATGTCTGGCACCAGCCAGCTTTTGAGCTGGGCCTCGGTGTGTTCGGTAAGATATCGAAACATTCCGTTGCGTCCGTTTCCCCGGGGGCGTTACGACAGTATCAGCCCAGGAGGCGCCTCGATACCGGCAGCGATATCTATTGCGCCAACGGCCCGGTCCAGTCTACTGCGCCGCGTCCTAACCCTTGTTTCATATTGTCGCGCCATGCTCGGCGGCACGAACCCGGCGGTGCCGGACCGTTACCCTGTCGCAGGAGCTGGGACTTTTCAAGGAATTGATCCGTGCCGCGAAACGCGCGGGATTGCCCTCTGCGGCGCACGCTGCCATTTTCCGACGCCTTTCAGGTTGGCCCCAACCTGCCAGCTTAACTGCCACCTTCAACCCGACTGCGAGGATGACATGCGTATTCTTTTGACCGGTGGTTGCGGCTTCATCGGTTCCGCCGTCATCCGCGCGGCCATGCGGTCGACCGATCACAGTATCGTCAACGTCGATAAAATGACCTACGCGGCCTCCGAGGATGCCCTCGAGGGCGCCCGCACCAGCCAGCGCCACACCCTGGTCCGCGCCGACATCTGTGATCACGCCGCCATGCGCGCCGCCTTCGCCACCTACCAGCCTGATGCCGTGATGCACCTCGCCGCCGAAAGCCACGTCGATCGTTCCATCGACGGGCCGGGCGCCTTCATCCAGACCAACATCGTCGGCACCTACACCCTGCTTGACGCCGCCCGCGAGTACTGGACGGGCCTGCCCGCCGATCGCAAGGCGGCGTTCCGGTTCCACCACATCTCCACCGACGAGGTGTTCGGCGCCCTGCACGAGGGCGACCCGCCGTTCACCGAAACCACGCCGTATGACCCACGCAGCCCGTACTCCGCCAGCAAGGCCTCGTCGGACCACCTCGTGCGCGCCTGGCATCACACCTACGGGCTGCCCACGCTGGTTTCCAACACGGTCAACAACTACGGGCTGTGGCAGTTCCCCGAGAAGCTTATCCCCCTCGTTACCCTCAACGCGCTGGAAGGCAAGCCGCTTCCCGTCTATGGCGACGGCTCCAACATGCGGGACTGGCTCTACGTCGATGACCACGCAGAGGCCCTGCTGAAGGTGGTCGAGGCCGGCCAGATCGGCGCCACCTACGCCATCGGCGCCCGCCAGCCGCGCACCAACCTTCAGGTGGTGCACGCCATCTGCGCAGCGCTGGATGCCCGCATCCCCGATCCCGCCGGCCCGCGGGCCCGCCTCATCACCTTCGTCACCGACCGTCCGGGCCATGATTTCCGCTACGAGATCGACCCGTCGAACGCCGAGCGCGCCCTCGCCTGGACCGCACCCAACGATTTCGAAACCGGCCTCGGCAAAACCATCGACTGGTATCTCGCCAACCGCGCCTGGTGGGAGCCCATCCGGGCCGCCCGCTATTCCGGCCAGCGCCTTGGCACATCAACGAAAGCAGCCTGATCCATGAAGGGTATTCTTCTCGCCGGCGGCTCGGGCACCCGCCTGCATCCGATGACGCTCGCCGCCTCAAAGCAGCTGCTGCCGGTCTACGACAAGCCGATGGTCTACTACCCGCTCACCGTGCTGATGCTGGCCGGCATCCGCGACATCATGATCATCTCCACCCCCGCCGACCTGCCGCAGTTCCAGCGCCTGCTCGGTGACGGCAGCCGCCTCGGCTGCAAGTTCACCTACGCCGAACAGCCCAGCCCCGACGGCCTCGCCCAGGCCTTCCACATCGGGCGTGACTGGATTGCCGGTGAACCCTGCGCCCTCGCGCTGGGTGACAACCTGATCTTCGCCGATCACCTCTCCCGCATGCTGCAAACCGCCGCCAAGCGCCAGGACGGCGCCACCGTGTTCGCCTACCAGGTGCGCGATCCCGAGCGCTACGGCGTGGTGACGATGGATGCCAATGGCATGGCCCGCAACATCGTGGAGAAGCCGGCGGCCCCCGAGTCGAATTGGGCGGTCATCGGTCTCTATTTCTATGACAAGCACGTCACCGAGATGGCCGCCCGGGTGAAGCCCTCGGCGCGTGGCGAGCTTGAAATCACCGACCTCAACCGGATGTACATGGAACAGGGCAAGCTGAACGTCGAGCGCCTCGGCCGCGGCTGCGCCTGGCTCGATGCCGGCACGCCCGATAGCCTGCTGCAAGCCGCCACCTTCGTGCAGACGATCCAGTCCCGCCAGGGCATGCTGGTCGGCTGCCCCGAGGAAGTCGCCTTCCGCATGGGCTTCATCGACGCCGACCAACTCCGCGTCCAGGCCCGCGCCCTGGGCAAGACCGAACTCGGCCGTGTTCTCACCGCATTGTCCAACGGGGAGCACGAGTAGGGTGAAGGTCGAACGGCTCGCCATCCCTGACGTCATCCTCGTCACCCCGGCCCGCTTCGGCGATCGTCGCGGTTTTTTCTCCGAAACCTGGAACCAGGCCCGCTTCGAGGCCGCCGGCATTCCCGGCCCCTTCATCCAGGACAACCACAGCCTGTCCGCCAAGGCCGGCACCCTGCGCGGCCTGCACTGCCAGGTCGCCCCTTCCATCCAGGGCAAGCTGGTGCGGGTGCTGAAGGGCGCGATATGGGATGTCGCGGTCGATATCCGCACCGGCTCCCCCACCTACGGCCAGCACGTAGCGGCTACCCTGAGCGCGGAGAACTGGTCCCAACTCTGGGTCCCCGGCGGCTTCCTGCACGGCTTCGTCACCCTCGAACCCGATACCGAGGTGCAGTACAAGGTCACCGGCGGCTACTACGACACCAAGGCCGAGCGCGGCGTGATCTGGAACGACCCCACCCTCGCATTGCCCTGGCCGGTTGACCCCGCCGACGTGCTGGTGTCCGACAAGGACGCCAAATTGCCGCGGCTGTCGGAGTGCGATCCTTGGTATTGAGCGAAAGAGCGGGGCAGGGGAGCCCGATCCTCGTCACCGGCGGCACCGGCCAACTCGCCACCGCCCTGATGGCCGCCAAAGGCCGCCGGGACCTCGTGCTCGCCGGTCGCCCGGAATTCGATTTCGACAACCTTGACGCCATCCCCGGCTTCCTGCGCGCCATCGTCCCCAGCCTCATCATCAACGCCGCCGCGCACACCGCCGTCGACAAGGCCGAGTCCGAGCCGGACGCTGCCCGCCGCGCCAATACCGACGGCCCGCGCATCCTCGCCGAATACGCGGCCGCCGCCGGCATCCCCCTCATCCATGTCTCGACCGACTTCGTCTTCGACGGCGAAAAGGGCGCCCCCTACGTCGAGACCGACGCCCCCAACCCCACCAGCACCTACGGCCGCACCAAGCGGGACGGGGAGGAGGCCATCCTTGCTACCGGCGCGCGGGCCATCATCCTGCGCACCTCCTGGGTTTATGCCGCCACCGGCAAGAACTTCATCCTCACCATGCTGAACGCGGCCGCCAAGACCAGCCAACTCCGCGTCGTCGCGGATCAGCAGGGCTGCCCCACCGCCGCCCAGGACCTTGCTGCCGTCATCCTGCGCATCGCCGACCGCCTCGCCGCCATGGGCTGGGAGGACCGTTATCGTGGCATTTTCCACGCCGCCGGCAGCGGTGCCACCACCTGGCACGGCCTCGCCGTCGCCGCGTTCGATCTTGCCGCCGCGCACGGGCTCACCAAGCCCACCGTCACACCGATTGCCACGGCGGACTGGCCGACCCCCGCCAAGCGCCCGGCGGACAGCCGACTCGACTGCGACAAGCTCGCCCGCACCTTCGGTATGGTCTTGCCGGAGTGGCGCAACGCTTTGTCACGAACCATCACGGAAATTTTTACCGCCCGGCAGCATGCCGCGTCGCAGCAAAAAACGGCCTGATTGCTGGATTGTTGGCAATCCGCAATCCGGCCGGAATTCGTCAGAGCGTTTCACGAACGATTAAAAATACGAAAGCACGCGCTTCGTGCAGCAATTTCGGTGGGTTCCCGTGTAGGTTGCGCCATGCTCCAGCGCCTGCCCGAGAACCGTGTCGCGATCCTCCTCTCGACGTATAACGGCGAGCGCTTTCTGCCGGCCCAACTCGATAGCCTGCTCCACCAATCCTGCGAGGAATGGACCCTCTACTGGCGCGATGACGGCTCGACCGATCGCAGCATCGCCATCGTCGAGGAATTCGCCCGCACCGCCGGGCAGGGCCGTTGCGTCCGCCTGCAATGCTGCAACGATCGCCTGCGCCCTACCGCCAGCTACCTCACCCTCCTCGCCGCCGTGCAGGACCGCCTGGCCAAGCATGATACGGTGGCCTTCGCCGACCAGGATGATATCTGGCTGCCCACCAAACTCGCCCGTGGTATCACGGCCCTCCGCAACCACGCCAACCAGATCCCGGCGCTCTATTGCGCGCGCCAGATACTGGTGGATGAGGACCTCCGCCACATCGGCCTCTCGCTGCGGCTCACCCGCCCGCCCGGTTTCCCCGCCGCCCTGATCCAGAACCTCACCACCGGCTGCACGCTGATGCTGAACCAGCGCGCAGTGCACCTCATCGCCGCCAGCCGTCCGCCGCAAGCCAGCCTGCATGACTGGTGGTGCTACCTCGTCGTCACCGCCGCCGGTGGCCGGCTGGAAGCCGATGACGAGGCTACGGTGCTCTACCGCCAGCACCCCGCCAACCTCATCGGCGCCCTGAATTCGCTGCCCCGTCGCGCCATTGCCGCGCTGCGCCGAGGCCGCGCGATCTACATGACGGTGCTGCGTGCGCACGTGAACGCGCTCCTCGCCCAACCCCATCTGATGAATGCCGCGGCCACCGCCCAGGTCACCCGGATCGATCGCGCGTTGCGCGGCGGCGTGCTGCAACGCCTGCGGGTGTTGTTCATGCCCGGCCTGCGCCGCCAGACCTTCCCCGAAATGGCCGGATTCTGGCTCTGGTTCCTCGCGGGCTAGACCTCGAACAAACCGGCCAGCCCATCCAGAATCTGCTGCGCCGTCGGCGGGCAGCCGCGGATGGCGCCATCCACCAGCAGCGTGCTGCCCACCCCGCCCGCCACCGCGTAGCTGCCGCGAAACACCCCGCCATCCACCGCACAATCGCCCACCGCCACCACCATCTTGGGGTCGGGCATCGCGTCCCACGCCGCCCCCAGCGCGGGCTGGCTGTTGCGCGTCACCGGGCCGGTGACCACCAGCACATCGGCATGCTGCGGCGCACTGACGAACATCAAGCCGCGCCGCGCCGCGTCATGCGCGGCGGAGGCCATCAGCCGCAATTCGATCTCGCAGCCGTTGCAACTGCCGCAATCCCGATGCAGCAGCGCCACCCGGCGCACGCCCGCCGCCCCGCCACCGGCACGCCGCGTCACATTGTCCCGGATGGCCCGCCATAGCGCCCGCATCCTCACAACTCCATCCCCGAGGCCAGCACCCCGAACGCCGCATCCACCAGCGCGCGATCTGCCTCCGCCACCGCCAGCCGCGCCGCGGCACAGGCTGGCCCCTCCGTCCACGCCGGATCAAGGATGAACCCTCCGGCGATCTGCCCGCTCTCCAGCCGCAGCCAATGCACCACCTCGCCGGACGGACCCGCGGTGCGGCCGATCCCCTCACCCTCGGCCATGGCGATCGCCCGCATGATGCCGCCCTCCGGCAGGGCATCGAGCGCCGTGCCGAGGGCGGCCAGGCCGGTGGCGATGGTGTCCAGGGCGCTATCGACGCGCTCGGCCACCACAGGCAGGTCCCGCAACCGCACCGCCAACTGTTCGGCCGCAAGCGCGGGTACTAGGCTATCCGCCCAATCCCGCCGTAGCCGCAGCAGCGCCGGGCCGCCCCCTTCGGCGATATCCAGCGATACCCCGCCCGGCACCACCACATCCATCATTAGCCGATGCCCGAACGCCGCCCCGGCCGCCCGCGCCACGGCGGCCCGCAACAGGGCGCAGCGCCCGGCCAGCACGCCCGCCCCCGCGGCCTCCGCCACCCGCCAGATCGTCTCCACGGCGGCGGCCATCCGCTCCACCGTCGCCATGATCTCGCGCAGCCCGCGTGCCCGGGCATGGATCGGCGCCCCGCCGCTCGCCGCCTCGGCCGCCCGTGCGAAGGCGATGGAATGCGCCACGGTCGCGGCCCCATCCACCCGGGCGGCGAACCGCGCGGCGGCACGGGGCGACTTGCCGCGCAGCAACGCCAGCGTGCCCTTGTGCGCCACACCTGACTGCGGCGGTTCCGGCGGTGCATACGGCGCCGCCGGGCGCGCCATCGGCTGCGTCACCTTCCAGTGCCCGAAATCCAGCAGCGGCCTGGCATCGATGCCGCCCACCGCGCTGAACCCCCACAAATCGCGGATCATCCGCTCGAACCCCGCCGCCTCCGGCCGGAACGGCGACAGCGCGGGATAGAACCCGGCCTCGACGGCCACGCTCACCAGCACGTCGGACCCCGCAGCATCGGCCAGCAGCGCGATTACCGTGCCTTCGTCCCCCCACATCGCGCGCAACGGCAGGTCAACGCTGGCGGCCATCTCGCGCCAGCCCTCGGCCTCCAGCAGGAACCGCTGGCCCTCGCCGCATGGCACGCTGCCTGCGCCGCCGATCATCGCCGCATCTCCCACGCCAGCAGCGCCGCGCCGAGCAGAATCCCGGATCCCAAGTTTTCGACCGCCATCGGCACCAGGGCCGGCAGCGCCACCGCCCAGGCCCAGCCGCGCGGCCATGCGGGGCGCAGGCCCCATATCGCGCGTGACACCCCGATTGCCGCCACCGCCACCACCCCGCCCGCCGGCATCCCGAGCCCGAAGGCACCGAGCGGTACCACCATGCCACGCAGCAGCGCCACCGCCCACGCCACCTGGCAGCGGCCGAGCGCCAGCGCCACCACCCCGAGACCGCCCAGCATGCCGACCGTCTTGAACACCTCGCCCGGCGCCGCACCCCGCTGCACCAGCACCCAGCCGAACACCCACAGCGCGCTCGCCACCACCGCCGGCATCACCAGCCGCACCGCCGCGCCACGTTCGGCGGCCGTCATTACCAGCACCGCCAGCCATCCCGTCCCGAGCGCGATCATGGCACGCACTCCGCCAGCCCCAGCAGCACCGCGACGCCGGCCAGCACCAGCCCGGCCAGCACCCCCTCGCGCCGCCGCGCCGGTCGCCACGGCGCCCACGCCACTTCCGCGACCGCGAGCCCGATCGCCAGCATGCCCACTATCGCGCCCCACAGCAGCAGCCCCGGCGCCCACCATTCCACCCCGCCCGGAACCCCCGGCACCGCCAGCACCACCGCCGAAAACAGCACCAGCCGCCGCAATCCCGCCGCCGCCTGCAGCAACGCGAGATCGCTCCCCGATGCGCCGTCCGATATCCGCGACCCGCCTACCGCCATCCCGGCGAGCGCCAGCCCTGCCACCCCGACCGGCCCTGCCGCCCCGCCAGCGGCCAATCCAAATGCCGCGAGCAGCAACGCGGGCTCTGCCAGCAACGCCACCGGGTCCGCGATGCCGCCTGCCAGCACCGCCCCGAGCAGCCGCCCCAGCATCAACAGTCCCGCCACCGCCACCAGGTCTCCCGTTCCGGCCAAAGCCATCTCGCGACTGAATGACGGCACCAGAAACGCCGCCGCCCAGGTCGCGGCAAACACCAGCACCGGGGCCATCCCCGCGAGGATCGAGGCCGCCTCGGCCCGCACCCGCCGCTTGCGCAGCAGCGGCCCCATTGCCCGCAACGGCAGCAGCACCGAGGGGCCGGCGTCCCCTTGCAGCAGTGCCCGTGCCCGCGCCTCCAACCCCACCAGCAGCAGCCCGGCCACCGGCATCAGCAGCCCATGCAGCACCGCGGCCACCACGCCGAGCACCGAGTTCACGTCACCACCCGAGCCAACAGCAACAGCACGGCCAGTCCCAGCGCCAGGCCCAGCAGCGGCCGCAGCGCGAGCGGGTCTCGCCCGGTCCCCCATACGGCCAGCCGCTTGCGCCAGCCGATCACTGCCCGCAGGCCGGGCACGCCAACCAGCCCGCGCGACGGCATCTCCACGGCCCCGGCGCCCGCCACGATCACTCGATGCCCCTCGCTGCCCAGACGGCGCGTTACCACCGCCGTCACCATCACCAGCCCCGCCATCAGCAGCCCGACGGTACCGCCGATCGCGCCCGGCGCCTCGCCCCCCGCGAGTGCCGCAACCGCGCCCGGCACCATGGCGGCGAGCAACCCGAGGCCTGCCAGGAGCGCCATCACGTTGCGCTCCAGGGCACGCGGCGCGGCGGCACGCTCGGCTGCCCCTTCGAACCCGATCGCCAGCAGCCGCACCACCGCCGCCACCGCGAAACTCACGCCGGCGGCCACGCCAAACGCCGCCACCGCGCCCTCCACCGGCGAAATCGGCAATGCGCGCAACGCCCGGAACACCTGCCACACCACCGCGAAGCCACCGCCCGGCGGCACGCACGCCACGGTGAGCCCGGCCGCCAGGCTGGCCAGTCCGAAAAATCCACCCGACCGCATCACCCCGGCGGCCCGCCGCAGCGCGTCCGTCCCCGCGACCCCTGCCAGCACCGCCAGCACCGGCACCGAGGTTCCCAGCACCACCGCGGCTCCCCACAAGCTCGCCATGCCCAGCGCCGCCGGCCCCGCGAAATCGATCGCCCGCCCCGCCAGTGCAATGCTCGCGCCAAGCAGCCCCATCCCGGCCAGCATCCGCCCGAGCCCGCCGATCAGCACCGGGAACGTCATTGCCCGCCACGCCTGCCAGCCCCCCCAGGCCGCCACCAACCCGCCGCCGAGCATCGCCACGCCGCCCGGTGCGGTTCCGCCGAGATCCACCAGCAGCCGTGCCACCAGAAACATCCCCAGCACGCCCGGCCACAGTCCGGCCACCACCATCGCGCACCACGCCAGCCCAACACCCGGGGCCGCCAGCCGCATTGCCGCGAAATCGCCGCCGCCCAGCAGCGCCACACCCCCCAGCAGCGCCAGCCCGGCGACCATCGGTCCTCGCCGGGTGCCCGCCGCCAGACCGACACCAGCCAACAGCGTCATCGCATCGCCGGCCACCAAGGCCAGGATCGCGCCGCCGAGTTGTACCGCTGTCCGCCCTTGCGGAGTGTCGCGCGCCGCCGCTACCCCCGCGGTTTCCAGCAACACCAGCAAAAGGAAGAACCCGCCGATCCGGTCGAGCCCAATCGCCAGCCCGCCGCCCAGCGTCAGCGTGCCCCCCGGTGCCCCGGCCAACAGCCATCCTGCCGTGCCCAGCGCCGCCAACAGCGACGCCAACACGGCCGCGCGCCGGCCAGGAAGCACGGAGGCATCGATGCGAACCACCCGCCATCCCTCGCACGCCGCCACCGATTCACCCAAGCGTCACTGCACCGATCCGCGAATCTCGCTAAGAAGCGGCATGAGCAAATTCCTCCTCGTCGTCTTCGACGGCCTGCGCCCCGACATGGTGCGCCCCGACACCACCCCGAACCTGGTGGCCTTCGCCGCCACCGGCACCAATTTCCTGCGTGCCCGATCGGTGTTCCCCTCCGAAACGCGGGTCTGCTCGGCCAGCGTCACCACCGGGTGCCTGCCGCGCCGCCATGGGCTGGTCGCCAACCGCATCGCCCATCCACGTGACCCGCGGCGCAGCGTCGATACCGGCGACATGAACCTGCTGAAGTCCCTCGAACAGGACGCCGGCGCGCCCCTGCTCGATGCGCGGACGCTGCCACACATCTTGCATGCCGCCGGCCGCGATTTCGCGCTGCTGAGCAGCGGCACCACCGGGCAGACCTATGTGCTGAACCCCGAGGCGGACGCCCTGGGCCAACTTACCCTCTCCGTCCATGGCCCGCAGTACTGCTCCGAAACCGGCCGCGCCCTGCTCGCCCGCCTGACCCCGCCCCCCGCCGTTCCGGCCGACCGTGCGGTGTGGCTTGCCGATGCCTACCGCACCCACATCCTGCCCAACCCGCCGGATGTCTCCATCCTGTGGCTGTGCGAACCCGATACCTCCGGCCACTACGCCGGGCTCGGCAGCCCGGCCCAGATCGCCGCCCTGCATGCCGCGGATGCCGCCTTCGGCCGCCTCGTCGCCGATTGGCGGTCGGGGCCCTGGGCGGATGACCTTACCATCGCCGTTGCGTCTGACCACGGCCACGCCACCGTCACCGCGCTGCATCCCATCGCGCCGCATCTCGCCGGCACTCCGGCCGCCGGCGCTACCCTGATGGCCGGCTCAAGCTGTGGCCTCGCGCTCCCCGATGCCTCGGGCGAGCACATCGCCGCCGTCGCCGCCTGGCTCACCACGCAGGACTGGGTGGGTTCGGTGTTTGCCGCCGACGGCATCGACATGCCCGAGGGCGTGCTGCCCCGCAGCGCCGTCCTGGTCGATCACCCCCGCGCGGCGCCGGTGCTGTTCACCCTGCGCGCCAGCAACGCCCCCTCCGCCCTCGGGCTGGCCGGCACAACACTTTATGATGGCAATCTCCCGGTTGGCGGCGGCACCCATGGCGGGCTGCTCGCGGCCGAACTCCACACCGTGCTGATGCTCGCCGGTGCCAGCATCCGCCGCGGCGCGGTGAGCGAATCCCCCGCGGGCCTGTGCGACATCGCGCCTACCATCCTCGGCCTGCTCGGTCTCCCCGGCGCCGCCGCCATGGACGGCCGCGATCTCGCCGAAGCCCGCCACGACGGCACGGCCCCCGAAGCCTCCCCGGCGGCCGAAAGCTGGGAGGCCGCCGGCGGCGAATATCGCCAGCGCCTCGGCCGCACCCGCCTTGGCCGTCATCTTTACCTTGACGACGGCCGTCGCGGCTGATTCTCTCGGTTCGAACACTGCGTCCGAATTGAATCGGGCGCACGGGGAAGAACAATTGAACCAGCCGGCGGGGCCGCTGCTGAACGACCGGCGCCAGGCACGTGATCCGCGGATCGATATCATGCGCGGCGCGGCGCTGCTGATGATCTATGTCGATCATATCCCGCTCAATTTTCTCAGCCGGCTGACCATGCGGCAGTATGGCTTTGCC
>CAIMWH010000221.1 GCA_903845065.1 uncultured Rhodospirillales bacterium
AAGTTTTTGCTTCTTTTTTCAAAAAGAAGCGCTTGCTCTTACTTCCCCAGCTTCATGTAACGCGCGCCCAGATCATAGAAGCTATACAACGCATCCCCGGCAATCACCCCGGCGGCGAACACTTCCATATCCCCCTTGTGCTGCGCCTGGGCGAACTGCGTCCAGATCAACCGCAGCACGATACCCACGATCACCGCCCAGCCCGCCAGCGCGCCGCCCAGCAGCAACCCGGTCGCCAGCAGAATACCCATCTGCCGCTTCGGCCCGCCAAAGAACTGCAACACCGCCCCCGGCACCGCCCACATCGCCAGGCTCTTCGCCAGGTCCGCCGAAGCCCCCGCCTTTATCGAGGCCACATAGGCCCGATCGATCGGCGCCACCAGGTTGTTGGCCAGATAGAACTTGTAGGACACCAGCGCCGCCACGATGAACGCGAACATCGCCGCGAAGAACTGCTGCTTGCGCCCCTCCAGCTCGAACGCCGGATCGGTGCCATAGCCCCGCAGCATGAACCCGGCCTTCAAGTCATACCCCATGTCGGCGAACGCCGGCCCGGTCGAGGCGGTGAACCCCACCATCAGCGTCAGCGCCACCGGCGGGAACCCAAGCAGAATCCCGATCGCCAGCGTCACCACCGCCACGCCGAACGCCGGGAACCACCCCGCATGCATCGCCGCCAGCCCCACGATCAACTCATGGATCAACGCGGCAAACGCGGCATAGGCCAGGAACGCGATGAACATCCCCACCGACATCTGCGCCCACAACCCGCCGAACGCCGCCAGGATCAGCGCGATCCCCACGAACGCCGTGCTGCCCAGCCCCAGCGTGCGCCGCACATTGGTCGCCGTCGGCCGCGCCGCGATCGTCGAAGGCGCCGCCTTGTCGTCACGCAGCACCAGGATGATCACCTGGATCAGCGCCACAATGCCGGCCCCCACCATCACGCCCTGCGGCACGTACGCCTTCGCCAGGTCGCCGCCCGGAATAATCGACGAGAACATATCCCCGCCAAACACCATCGCCGAATATGACCGCATCAGCAGCCCGACGCCGAACATCGCCAGCGCCCAGATATTGCCGATGAACGCCACGCCGAACGCCGACATCGGCACCGCCAGCACCGCCTGCCCCAGGATGCCGATCAACACGCCCCCGCCCAGCACCCACAGCTTCCGCCCGCCCTCGTCGCCGGCCCGGATCGCCTCCGCCGCCGCCACGCCCGGCGGCCACGCCCCGCCCGAAGGATAAACCTCGCTGTCGAACATCCGGTACAGCATGTAGCCGTCCACCAGCATCGCCAGGAACACCCCGAACAGCATCGGCGGCACCAGTTCCGGCAACCCCATCAGGAACGGAATCCCCAACGGCAGCATCAGCGCATTACCCGCCCCGAACGTCGCCGCCGAAATCGCCGACTGCGCCAGGTTCTGCACATGCACCGAGCGATACCGGGCAAAGAACGCCCCCGGCAACCGCCCCAGCGCCATCCCCGCCAGCGCCCCGATCAGCGAGGTATTCGTGGTGATCCCCAGCGTCGTGATCAACTGCGTGCCAATAATGGCGCCGATGATGCAAAGTGGCGTGATCAGCACCAGACTGGCCGCACTGAAGAATGCCGGATGCCGGCCAGTTGTCGCGCTCATCGAAGCCCCCTTGATGACATTAAAGTTACGTTACTCATTCCGCCGCCGCCGAGGAAGGGGTCCCGCCACCATATTCCGCCCCCGCCGCCGCGGCCGAAACGTACCCGTCGGCCACATCGTCATCGAGCCGCGCCCGCGGCCGCGCCGTCGGATCGCCATAGCCCGAGCCACCCGCCAACTGCACTTCCACCACCCGATCCGTCCGGCTCAGCGTCACCAGTTCCCCGGTGCCGCAATCCTGCACAATGTTGCCATCGAGGTCCTTCACCACCCCATGCACCCCGCCGCCATGGCGCCCGCCGAACAGCCCCTCGTTGGCGATACCCACGCCCTCCGGATAAACCGAGAACAACGTCGGCAGCCCATCCTCATGCAGCTTGCGCAGCGCCGTCCGCACGCCCAGCCCGCCACGCTGCCGGCCGGGTCCGCCGCTATCGGCCACCAGCGTCTTCTCCAGCACCAGCACCGGCGCCCGCGTCTCCATCAACTCGATCGACGTGTTGGAAGCCGAAGTCGGATACAGCAGCGCCGACTTCCCATCCGTCCGCGCGCACGCGCCCTGCCCGCCACCCATGAAGAAGTGGTCGGCATAGACATGCCCGCTCGAATCGCGCCCATAGATATTCACCGCATGCGGCAACCCCGTCGCCGCCTGCACCTGCCCCGGCGCCGCCTCGGCCAGCGCGCGGAAGATATTGGGCGCGATGTACCACCCCGTCCGCGTCCGCAAATTCACCGCCACCGGCTTGTCGCAGTTCAATATCGAACCCGCCGGCGCCTTCACCGTGAACGGCCGGTAGCACCCCGCATTGCTGCGGATCTGCGGCGACAGGATGCACTTCAACGGATACGTCGTGTGCGCCGCGGTATAGGTGAACGTGCAGTTCAACCCGCCCTGCGGCTGCTGCGGCGGCGCCCCCTCGAAATCCACCTCGATGGTATCGCCGGCCACCACCACTTTCACCGGATAGCGCAGCTTGGTGCCGAGCGGATTGTTGAACACCTCGGACTCGTAAACCCCATCCGGCAACGCCCGGATCGCCTCCCGCATCGCCTGCTCCGAGCGATCCTGCACGGTGGCCGCCAGCGCCCGCAGATCATGCATCCCATAGTCGTTCATGAATGCCAGCAACCGGTCCGCGCCCAACTGGTTCGCCGCCACAAACGAATGCAGATCGCCCAGCACCTCATCCGCCTTGCGCACATTGGTGTGCAGCAGCGTCAACAAGTCCTCGTTCGCCACCCCCGCCCGATACAGTTTCATCGGCGGGATCTGGAACCCCTCGTCATAGATCTCCCGCGCCCGCAGCGAATCCTTGGTCCCGCCGATATCGCCGACATGCCCAACCGTCGCCGTCAGCGCCACCACCCGTCCCTCGCGGAACACCGGCGTCACCACCGCGATATCGAACAAATGCCCGGCGCACAGCCACGGATCATTGGTGATCAGCACATCGCCCGGCTCCAGCGTCTCGGCCGGATACTTCTTCAGCAACGCCTTCACCGCGATCGGCACCGTCAGGTTGAACACCGGCATCGCGCGCGGCGAATGCGCCAGGCTCTCCCCATCCGGGTCCAGCAAATCCGTCGCGAAATCCTGCGCCTCGGACACGATCAGCGAGAACGCGGTGCGCACGATGGTGTGCCACATCTCCTCCACCACCGTCACCAGCCGCGCCCACATGATCTCGAGCGACACCGGATCGCTCTCGATCAACGCCCGCGCCTCCGCCAGCGGCGTCAGGGGCGTAATCCGCGCCGCCATCGGCTCCGTCACCGCGATCCGTACCCGCAGCGACCCGGTCGCATCCACCGTCACCAGATCGCCCGGCGCCACAATGGTCGTCGCCTCCCGCTCCTCGATGATCGCCGGCCCGGCGATTTCCACCCCCATCGACAGCGCATACCGATCGTAAACCGGCACCTCGACGAACCTGTCGCCGAAATACGCCTGCCTGCTGCCCTTGCGCGCTTCCCCGGTCGCCGCCGACCCCGCCTGCACAATCGCCAACTCCGGGATCGGCCCCCGGCACCGCACCCGCACCGACACCAACTGGATCGCAACCCCTTCGTAAACCGAGGTGTACCGCTCCGCATAAGCCCGCGCGAACTCGGCGCGAATACCAATCATCGCGGCATCGTCGATCGCCCCATCCGGCAACGGCACGTTGATCTCATGCAACTGCCCGAACAGCCGCATATCCGCCGACCGCTCCGTCACCACATCCGCCTCGGCGATCCCCGCATTGGTGATCCGCCCCCGCGTATCCGCCTCCAACTCATGCAGCACCGCATCGATCCGCGCCGCCGCCCCCGCCTCGTCCAGCCGAACCGGATGGCTCTGCACCTGCTCGAACGACAACGGAGCCGCCAGGAACCCCAGCGCCGAAGCCGCCCCCGAAGCCGGCGGGATCAGCACCTCCTCCACCCCCAGAATCCGCGCCACCCCCATCGCATGCGCCGGCCCCGCGCCGCCAAACCCCACCATCGCATAGGCACGCGGATCGCGCCCCTTCTCCACGATATGGATGCGCGCCGCCGCCGCCATGCTCTCCGTCACCACCCGATGGATGCCCCACGCCGTCTGCACCGCATCGAGCCCGATCTTGCCGCCAACCCCCTCCAGCGCCGCCCGCGCCGCCGCCACATCGAGGGACATCCGCCCACCGAGGAAAAACCCCGGATCGTAGTACCCCAGCACCAAATTCGCATCGGTCACCGTCGGCTGCGCGCCGCCCCGCCCATAACAGGCCGGCCCCGGATCAGCCCCCGCCGAATGCGGCCCCACCCGCAGCAACCCAACCTCATCCACCGAGGCAATCGAACCACCCCCGGCCCCGATCTCGATCATGTCGATCACCGGCGCCTTGATCGGCAGCCCCGACCCCTTCTTGAAGCGATGCACCCGCGCCGCTTCCATCTCGGCGGCCACCGCCGCCCGCCCGTTCTCGATCAGGCACGCCTTGGCCGTCGTGCCGCCCATATCGAACGAAATCACGTCCGACTTGCCGGCCAATTTCCCAAAGAACGCCGTCGCCAACCCGCCCCCGGCCGGCCCGGACTCCAGCAGCCGGATCGGAAATGCCCGCGCCGTATCGGGCGAAACCAGCCCCCCCGCCGAATGCATCAGATACAGCGCACCGCGGAACCCGCGCTGCCACAACTCCCGCTCCAGCCGCCGCACATACCGGTCCATCAACGGCTGCACGAACGCATTCGCACACGTCGTGGCAATCCGCTGATACTCCCAAAGTTCCGCCACCACGTCCGACGACAGCGAAACCGCCACCTCCGGATACAACGCCCGGATCGCCTGCCCCGCCGCCCGCTCATGGCTCGGATTGCGATAGGCATGCAGGAACCCCACCGCGATGGCCTCCACCCCATCATCCACCAGCGCCTTGGCCGCCGCCCGCACGCCGTCGAGATCAAGCTCGGTCACCACCAGCCCGTCCCGATCCAACCGCTCCACCACCTCCAGCCGGCGCCGGCGCGGCACCAGGGGCTCGGGATACTGCAGGAACAGGTCATAGATGTCGTAGCGCTGCTCGGTCCCCATCTCCAGGATATCGCGGAACCCGGCCGTGGTGATCAGCCCCAGCTTCGCCCCCTTCCGCTCGATCAGCGCATTGGTCACCAGCGTCGTGCCATGCACGATCTCGCCGATATCCGCCAACGACAGCCCCGCCGCCGCCACGATCTCGCTCAACCCCTCCAACGCGCCAACCGACGGATCAGCCGGCGTCGTCAAGCACTTGTGCAACCGGATATCCGACCGCTCCGCATCCAGCAGAATGAAATCGGTGAACGTACCGCCAATGTCGAAGCCAATGCGGTAGCGCGGCGATGCAGTCATGGCGATCTCTCCTGCCGGTGGGTCGATCGGAGTGAACTCCGCACGCCCGACATTGGCAAGGGATGCTGCCCTATCGCGCCCGCGCCACGATCCAGCCCCCGGCCGTCACCAGCGTCGCCGCGGCCAGCGTCGCCACCGAGAGCCGTGCATACCCGGCCAACCCCAGCACGATGGTCGAGGCCACCGGCGTCGCGTAGGCCAGCGTGCCCAGCAACCGCGGATCGCCCCGCTTCATCCCGATATCCCACAACATGAACGCGCCACCGACCGGCCCCAGCCCCAGCAACAGCACGTACCCCGCCGTCGCCGCATCCGGTATAACCGTCGGCTCGAACGCCACATGGGCGAGCCCCGCCAGCACCGCCGTCCCGGCGCAGAACCCGAATACGGCCTGGCTCGGCACCCCATGCAGCCGCCGCGCCAGCACCGAGTAGAACGCCCAGGTCAACGACGCCCCGCCCGCGCAGGCATACCCCAGCAGCGCCGCCGCCCCGAAATCCGTGCCCCGCGCCAGCATCACCAGGCTACCGCACAACCCGGTCGCCCCCCCCAGCAGGTGCCGCCAGGTCAGCCGCAACCCCAGCATCGGCGCCGACAACAGCACGATCAGCAGCGGCCACGTGTAGTTGATCAGGTTCGCCTCCGCCGCCGGCGCATGGGCCAGGGCCGCGAAAAACAGCGCGTGATAGACGAACAACCCGCCCGCCCCATGCAGCCAGGCCCGCCAGCTCTGCCGCAGCACGCCCAGTTCCCCCCGCGCCGCCAGCCACGCCACCCCGATCCCGCCCGACACCCCAAACGTCATCGCCGCCAGCTCGAACGGCGGCAACGCCGCCGCCGCGCGCGACAGCAGCGCCAGGATCGACCACAGCCCGATCGCCAGGCTGCCCAGGAACGTGGCACGGTTCATCGGCGGCCGCGGCTAACCCTTCGGCAACACGGCAAGCAACCCCCGCATCGCCAACTCGTACCCCGCAATCCCGAACCCGGCCACCGCCCCCAGGCTCGCCGTCGCCACATCCGAATGCATCCCCCGCCGCGCCGGGTTGGAAATATGCACCTCGATGGTGGGAAACTTCACGCTCCCCAGCGCCGCCACCAGCGCCGGATACCCGCGGGTGAACCCGGCCGGATTGATGATCGCCGCATCGAACCCCTCGTCATGCGCCTGATACACCCGATTGATCACTTCGCCCTCGATGTTGGAATGGAAAATCTCCACCGCCACCCCAAGCCCGGCCGCATACACGCGGATCTGCGTGTCGTACTCCGGCAACGTCATCTTGCCGAACACCTCAACCTGCGCCTTGCCCCGCATATTCATGCCGGCGCCATGGATCACCAGGAAACGGGTCATCGAACCTCTCCCCCGCTCAGGCGCACGCAATCACTTCGATCTCGATCTTCCACGCCGGGCTCGCCAGCCCGCCCACAATCAACGTGCTCGCCGGCTTGCGATCGCCCATCGCCTCCGCCCGCGCCTTGCGGCTTTCGCCCAGGCTCGCATGGTCCGGCAGGATGGTGGTGATCTTCACCACATTGTCGAACCCCATCCCCGCTGCCCGCAACTGCGCCTCCACGTTCTTCCACGCCAGGCGGCACTGGCTCAACAGATCGTCCGGCACCGCCCCGCTCATATCGGCCGGAATTTGCCCGCTCACATACAGCGTCCGCGTCGCACCGGTAATCTCGACGGCCTGCGTATACGAGCCAGCCGGGGCAGGGGCATCCGGCGCATTGATCTCACGACGCTGCATGGCGTTCTCCTCTGGGTTGCTTTCCCCCAACCATACAGAGTACGCCCCACGCAGTCGAACGGCGAACCCATCGCCCAACAGCCCAGCGGGAGCCCCGGATGTCCTTCGCATCAACCAATGACCTCGCCGAAAAAACCGTCTCCTTCGACGAACTCGGCCGCGGCCTCTACGCCTACACCGCCGAGGGAGACCCCAACTCCGGCATCATCGTCGGCCCCGACGGCGTCGTCGTGGTTGACGCCCAGGCCACCCCCGCCATGGCCGCCGAAGTCCAGGGCCGCATCGCCGACGTCACCGACCGCAAGGTCCGCCAGATCGTCCTCACCCACTACCACGCCGTGCGCGTCCTCGGCGCCACCGGCTACCCCGCCCACTCCATCATCTGCTCCGACGTCACCCGCGACATGATCGTCGAACGCGGCCAGCAGGACATGGACAGCGAAATCGGCCGTTTCCCCCGCCTCTTCCGCGGCCGCGACGGCATCCCCGGCCTCACCTGGCCCACCCACACCTTCCACAAAAAAATGTCCCTCTGGCTCGGAGACCGCGAAGCCCAGATCATCCACATCGGCCGCTCCCACACCGCCGGCGATACCGTGGTCTGGCTGCCCAAGGAAAAAGTCCTCTTCGCCGGCGATACCGTCGAATTCGGCGCCACCCCCTACTGCGGTGACGCCCACTTCACCGACTGGCCCGCCACCATCGCCGCCATCCGCGCACTCGGCGCCGAAAAAATGGTCCCCGGCCGCGGCCGCGCCCTCATGAACGCCGCCGAGGTCAACGAAGCCCTCGACGGCACCGAAGCCTTCACCACCCGCCTCTTCGCCATCGCCAAATCCGGCGTCGCCCGCGGCGCCGGCCTCGCCGAGGTCTACGCCGAAGCCATGGACAAAATGCGCCCCGAATTCGGCCACTGGGTCATCTTCGACCACTGCATGCCCTTCAACGTCTCCCGCGCCTACGACGAAGCCCAGGGCCTCGACCACCCCCGCATCTGGACCGCCGAACGGGACGTCGAAATGTGGAAAACCCTCGAACAGGCCCGCATGAAATCAGGTGAGATCCACAGCTAGATGCCCATCCTGATCCGCCCCGCCACGGCCGCCGACGAGGCAGCCCTGGTGGAGCAATTCCAGGGCCTCAACCAGCACGAAGCCCCCATCACCCATGATCGCCGCACGGACCGCGAAGCCGCCGTCCTCTCCCTGGCCGCCGCCCACGAAAAAGTCGCCGAATGCGGCGGCCACGCTCTCGTCGCCGAACGCCAAGGCACCGTCGTCGGCCACCTCTTCCTGCTCTTCCTGCAAGACAGCATCTACGTCGTCGAGGAACTCCGCCTCTACGCCTACATCGCCGAACTCTACGTCCGCCCCGAAGCCCGCGGCCACGGCATCGCCACCGCCCTCATGGCCGAAGCCGAACGCCTGGCCATCGCCCGCGGCATGAACCGCATCCTGCTCAGCGTCGTCGCCGGCAACACCAACGCCGAAGCCCTCTACGCCCGCCTCGCCTACACCCCCCACGTCATCACCCTCGCCAAACCCCTCCCCCCCTTGCGATCCCCACCAGAAACCCCAAACTCCCCCCCATAACCGGGAGCCACCACCATGTCGCAAGACCTCAAAGCCATCGAAGCCGCCGTGCATGACTACCTCGACGGCCTCTACGAAGGTGACGCCGACAAACTCGCCCGCGTCTTCCACCCCACCTCGTCCCTCACCTTCGAAACCCACGGCGAACTCAAACCCCTCCCCCGCGACGAATGGCTCGCCGGCGTCCGCAGCCGCCCCTCCGCCAAATCCCAGGGCCTCCCCCGCCACGACCACATCCTGCAAATCGACCAGTCGGGCCCCACCACCGCCTTCGTCAAACTCAAATGCGCCATCCCCCCGCGCTACTTCACCGATTACCTCTGCTTCCTGAAAATCGGCGGCACCTGGCAAGTCGCCCAGAAAGTCTTCGCCACCGCCGCGGAGCCGTGAGACGAAGGGAGCCAAGGCCAGGGCTCTGCCCCGGACCCGCAAAGGGGCTCGCCCCTTTGATCCCGCGACTTGAGACGGGGTGGGAGGCAAAATCCCCCCACCCCGTTTCCGTTTCAGCCGCGCTTTGCCAAGCGGCGCCGCACTGCCGGCAGCGCCAGCAGACCGGCCCCCAGCAGCATCATCGAGCCAGGTTCCGGCGTGGCATACGACACGAACGTATTGCCCCAGCTCGTCACCTCGATCAGCGAGCCCGGACCGAACGGGGACGCATTGGAATTCACCCCCAAAGTGCTTTCCAGCCAGATATCCGTCGTCGCCGGAATACCCTGCGCATTGAACAACGCGGTCGGCCCGCTCCCGCAGAACACCGGCCCATCGGTGAAGCAACCCAGGCTGTCGAGGACCGCAACAAAGCCCAGCGGCGGCACCGCGATCGGAGAGGTGATCTGGTTCAATTGCTCATAGGCCTGGCTGACAGGCGGCGCACTATGACTATCGACCGTAAACTGGTCCCCGACGGTATTCACTGAGAGGCTGTCTGAGAACGCCATCAGAATGGGTTGGATGACCACGGTCTGATGTGATTCCAAAGGGTTGTCGAGGCCCTATTGGATGATCATCATGTGGACTGTGGCCACCCGTCGGGATCATAGGCGGGAAGGATTGC
>CAIMWH010000222.1 GCA_903845065.1 uncultured Rhodospirillales bacterium
TCGCCGCCTCGATCGCGGTCAGCGCCTCCAGGATGCCTTCCTTCATGTAGTCGTCGAAATTCTTTTCCGCCAGGTGCTCGTCCGGGTTCACCCACGAGACGATGAACACCGTATGCCCCTGAGCCGTCGCCCATTTCACGAAGCTGTTCCGCGGCCGCAGGTCCAGGATGTAGAACTTGTTGATCCACGGCGGAATAATCAGCAGCGGCCGCTTCAGCACCTTCTCCGTGGTGGGGGAGTACTGGATCAACTGCATCAGGTCGTTCTGGAACACCACCTTGCCCGGCGTCACCGCGATGTTCTCGCCGATGCGGAACGCGTCGGTATCGGTCATCTTGATGCGCAGGTCGCCCTTGCCGCGCTCCAGGTCGGACAGCAGGTTGTTGAGCCCCTTGATGAGGTTCTCCCCTCCGGTCTCGGCGGTCTTGCGCAAAACCTCGGGGTTGGTGAGCAGGAAATTGGACGGGCTCATCGCATCGATGAACTGCCGCGCATAGAAATCCACCTTCTGCGCCGTCGCCGGCTCCAGCCCGTCCACATGGGTCACCACGTCCTGCACATAGCGAGCGGACAGCAAATAGGACTGCTTGATGAAGTCGAAGACCTCGTTGTCCTTCCACGCCTCGTCCTTGAACCGCTTGTCCTTGGGATCGGCGTCGATCACGTTGGGCGCCTCCATGCCCATCATGCGCCGCGCGGTGGACTGCCACAGCGACATATAGTCCTGCCAGAAGCCGATCTGCGCCTGTACCATGCGCGCCGGATTTGCCATCAGCCGCGCCGTCATCTCCATGAAGGCGTTGCCGATGTTGAGCGGATCGGCGCTTTTCGGCCCGTCCTCGGCCTGCCGCTTCAACCACTCGCCCACCAGCCGCTGCGATCGTTCGGCGATGCTGGCCATGCTCTGCCCGAACGCGGCAGGGTCCGGCATCTTGAACGGCGCGGCATGCTGGTCCGGGGCAGGGGTCTTGGGGTCGGCCATGGCGAGGTGTCCTTTCCGTCGGTGCCTCCTCCCTGCTACATCCTGCGTGCGCGCGGCACGGCATGAGGCGAGGACGGGTCCGAACTGATGACAGGCAATATGGGGTGGGTGTTACAGGGCGGCAGGGGGGCATTCAAGTGCGCCGTGCCGTTGGCGCTCGGCATGCTGGCGCTGCTCGCCGGCTGCACCGATCCGGTGACGCTGTGGCACGACTATCAGGGCGGCCGGATTGCCGACGCCCGGCCGGCAGCGCCAGGCGCCGATGCCGCCTATCCCAACCTGTCCACCGTGCCCCCGCGCCCGCAAACCGAGGACGCCGCCACCCGTAACCGCATCGCCGCGGGCCTGGTGGCCGATCGCACCAACGCCCAATACGCCACCACCAGCGCCCTCGCACCGCTGCCGCCTTCTAGCCCGCGCCCGCTGCCGGTCGCCCCCGCCGCCGCATCTTCCGGCATGAGCGCCTCGCTCGATGCCGCGGCCAGGCTCGAAACCCCCACCACCACGCCGCCCCGCCCGGCCCCGGTCGGCAAGGTCGCCGCCGTTGATCTCGCGCCGCCACCGATGCCGAGCCAACCCGTCGCCATGCCGGATGTCCCCGCCACCCCGCCCGCCCCGCCGGTCCTGCCCGGCGTCGCCGCCACCACCGCGCCCACCCCGCCCCCGGTCGCGCCGCCGCCGCCGGTTGCCCCCGTGGTGCTGCTCCCGCCCGGCACCCCGGTCGCCGTCGGGTTCGCCGACGGCTCGGCCATCCTCCCCGACGGCGCCGCCGCCGCCCTGCGCGCCCTCGCCGGCCAGCGCGCCGGCCGCACCATCACGGTGGCCGGCTTCGGCGATGCCGTCACCGGAGACCCCGCCGCCCAGTCCCGCGCCCTGCCGCTCGCCTGGGAGCGCTCGGGTGCCATCGCCCGCGCCCTCCAATCGGCCGGCGTGCCGGAATCGGCGCTCATCATCACCGCCGAAGGCACCGGGCGCGGCGGCGTGGCACGCATCGCCGAATAGCGCACGGCGAAGGCGACTTGCGGCGCCGATATCACTAGAAGCAGCCCACACCCCTACGGAGCCGGATTCCAACCGATGCCTGACGAGTTCCACCGCATCCGCCGCCTGCCGCCCTATGTGTTCGCCGAAGTGAACGCGGCCAAGGCGAAAGCCCGCGCCGCGGCGGAGGACATCATCGACCTCGGCATGGGCAACCCGGACAGCCCCACCCCGCCGCACATCGTGGCCAAACTCGTCGAAGCCGTGCAGGACCCGCGAACCCATCGCTACTCGTCCTCCAAGGGCATCCCCGGCCTCCGCCGCGCCCTCGCCGGCTACTACGAACGCCGCTTCGACGTGAAGCTCGATCCCGAGACCGAGGTGATCGCCACCCTCGGCTCCAAGGAGGGTCTCGCCAACCTCGCCGCCGCCATCACCAGCCCCGGCGACACCATCCTGGTGCCCAACCCGTCCTACCCCATCCACCAGTTCGGCTTCATCATCGCCGGCGCCTCGGTGCGCTCGGTGCCGGCCACGCCCGATGACGAGATGCTCCGCGCGCTCGACCGCGCCGTCCGCCACTCCGTGCCCAAGCCCACCGCGCTGATCGTCAACTTCCCCTCCAACCCCACCGCCTATCTGGCCACGCTCGATTTCTACAAGGAGATCGTCGCCTTCTGCCGCCGCCACGATATCTGGATCCTGTCCGACCTCGCCTACGCCGAGATCTACTTCGGCGACCTCGTCCCCCCCTCCATCCTCCAGGTCGAAGGCGCGAAGGACATCGCGGTCGAATTCACCTCGATGTCGAAAACCTATTCCATGCCTGGTTGGCGCATGGGGTTCGCCGCCGGCAATCCCCGCCTCATCACCGCGCTCACCCGGATGAAGTCCTACCTCGACTACGGCGCCTTCACCCCCATCCAGGTCGCCGCCACCGCCGCCCTCAACGGCCCGCAGGACTGCGTGCAGGAAATGCGGGACCTCTACCGCGAGCGCCGGGACGTCATCATCAAGGGCCTGCAATCGGCCGGCTGGGAGGTTCCCACCCCGGAAGGCTCGATGTTCGCCTGGGCCCCCATCCCGCCGCGCTACGCCCATCTCGGCAGCGTCGAATTCTCCAAGCTGCTGCTCGCCCGCGCGAAGGTTGCGGTAGCGCCCGGCATCGGCTTCGGCGAACATGGCGACGGACACGTCCGCATCGCCTTCGTCGAAAACACCCAGCGCCTGCGCCAGGCGCTGCGCAACATCCGTGGCTTCCTGCAGGTGGACAATGGTTCGCCCGCCGAGCCCACCCTGCAGGGAGATCTCGCATGACCCGTCCGCTCTCCATCGCCGTCGCCGGCCTCGGCACCGTGGGTGCCGGCGTGGTGACATTGCTGCGCCAGAACGCCGACATCATCGCCGCCCGCGCCGGCCGCCCCATCGCCGTCACCGCCGTTTCCGCCCGGGACCGCGGCCGCGATCGTGGCATCGCGCTCGGCGGCCTGCGCTGGTACGACGATCCGGTGGCCCTGGCGACCGACCCCAATGTCGATGTCGTCGTCGAAGTCATCGGCGGCTCCGAGGGCCCGGCCCGCGCGCTGGTCGAAGCGGCCCTCGCCGCCGGCAAGCCGGTGGTCACCGCCAACAAGGCCCTCCTCGCCATCCACGGCGCCGCCCTCGCCGCCACGGCCGAAGCCGCCAACGTGCCGCTCGCCTTCGAAGCCGCCGTCGCCGGCGGCATCCCCGCCATCAAGGCCATCCGCGAGGGCCTCGCCGCCAACCGCATCTCCCGCGTCGCCGGCATCCTCAACGGCACCTGCAATTACATCCTCACCGTGATGCGCGAACGCGGCCGCGAATTCGCCGATGTGCTGGCCGATGCGCAGAAGCTGGGTTACGCCGAAGCCGATCCGTCGTTCGACGTTGACGGCATTGACGCCGCGCACAAGCTCTCCATCCTCGCCGCCATGGCCTTCGGCCGCCCGGTCGCCTTCGAGGACCTCCACGTCGAGGGCATCCGCCGCGTCTCGGCGCTCGATATCGCCTTCGCCACCGAACTCGGCTACCGCATCAAGCTGCTCGGCATCGCCCGGCGCACGGATGCCGGCATCGAGGCCCGCGTCCACCCCTGCATGGTGCCGCAATCCGCCCCCATAGCCCGCGTCGATGGCGTGTTCAACGCCGTGGTCGCCGAGGGCGATTTCGTCGGCCGCGTCATGCTCGAAGGCCGCGGCGCCGGCGCCGGCCCCACCGCGAGTGCCGTGGTGGCCGACCTGATCGATATCGCGCGCGGCCGCCACACCCCGGTCTGGGGCGTCGGCGCCGACCAGTTGTCGCACGCCCCCTCGGTGCCGATGTCCGCCCATGTCGGCGCCTATTACCTGCGCCTGATGGTGGTCGACCGGCCCGGCGTGATCGCCGACGTGACCGCCGTGCTGCGGGACGAAGGGGTATCGCTCGAATCGATGCTCCAGCGCGGCCGCAGCCCCGGCGAGGCGGTGCCGGTGGTATTGATCACCCACGAAACCGGCGAGGCCGCCATGCGCGCGGCCCTCGTCCGCATCGCCGCATTGAACGCGGTGCTTGAAGAGCCCGCACTGATACGTATCGAACCAGCCTGATCGATTTGGCCTGAGGGAGGCACCGATGTCCGCTAAAATCCAAGCCGCGCGCCTGGAAATGATTACCGACCGCAACCTCGCACTCGAACTGGTGCGCGTCACCGAGGCCGCGGCGCTCGCCGCCAGCCACTGGATGGGCCTGGGCAAGAAGAACGAGGCCGACGGCGCCGCCGTCACCGCGATGCGCAAGGCGTTCGACACGGTCGCCATCTCCGGCACCGTGGTGATCGGTGAGGGCGAGATGGACGAGGCCCCGATGCTCTACATCGGCGAGCGCGTCGGCGCCGGCGGCCCGGCGATGGATATCGCGGTCGATCCGCTCGAAGGCACCACCCTCACCGCCAAGGGCGGCCCCAACGCGATGGCCGTGGTGGCGCTGGCCGAGCACGGCAACTTCCTCCATGCGCCCGATATCTACATGGACAAAATTGCCGTCGGCGGCGGCCTGCCCGATGGCGTGGTGGATATCGACGCCACCGTGGAAGCCAATCTGCGCAACCTGGCCAAGGCCAAGAAGTGCGAAATCTCCGATCTCGTCGCCTGCATGCTCGATCGTGACCGCCACAAGGAACTCATCGCCAAAACCCGCGAGGCCGGCGCACGCATCGTGCTGCTTTCGGATGGTGACGTGGCCGGCGTGATGGCGACCTCGCAGCCCGATAGCGGCATCGACATCTACATGGGCTCCGGCGGTGCCCCCGAGGGCGTGCTGGCGGCGGCCGCATTGCGCTGCATCGGCGGCCAGATGCAGGGCCGCCTGATGTTCGAGGACGACAGCCAGATCGCCCGCGCCCGCGAAATGGGCCTGATCGATCCGCACCAGGCCTTCACCTGCGAGGAGATGGCCAAGGGGGACGTGATGTTCGCCGCCTCCGGCGTCACCACCGGGGCCATGCTGCGCGGCGTCCGCCGCTTCGGCCATGGCGCCATCACCCATTCCGTGGTGATGCGCAGCAAGTCCGGCACGGTGCGCTTCATCGAGGCGCATCACAACTTCACCACGAAAACCTGGGTCGATCGCTAGAGTGGATGGCGCGCCCGCCGAAGCCCTGGCACTCGGTGTCGCCAGCAGCCTGAGCGGGCGCCGCTGGATCTGGCGCGAATCGATGCTTGCCACCATCGGCCGGGACAGCATCGACCGCGCCGGCCTCGGCATCGCGCAACGCCTGGGGGTGCCCGACATGCTCGGCCGCCTCCTCGCGGTGCGCGGCATCGGCATCGACACTGCGGCTGACTTCCTCGACCCCACCCTGCGCGCCCTCATGCCGGACCCCGACGTGCTGGCCGACATGCCCGCCGCCGCCGGCCGCCTCGCCGATGCCGTACAGGCCGGCGAAACCGTGGCCGTATTCGGCGACTACGACGTGGACGGCGCCAGCAGCGGCGCGCTGATGGCCGGCTACCTGCGCGATCTCGGCTGCACCGTGATCTCCTACGTGCCGGACCGTCTCGCCGAGGGCTACGGCCCCAACGCCAACGCCCTGCGCGGCCTCGCCGAACGCGGCGCCACCCTGATCGTGTGTGTCGACTGCGGCACCGCCGCCGGCGATGCGCTCGCTGCCGTGAAGGGCCGTGCCGACGTGGTGGTGCTTGACCATCACAAGGCCGAGGGCCCGCCACCCGCCGTGGTCGCCACCGTCAACCCCAACCGGCTCGACTGCCGCTCCGGCCTCGGCATGCTGTGCGCCGCCGCCATCGCCTTCATCACCGCGGTCGCCACCACCCGCACCCTGCGCAAGCGCGGCCATTTCGGCGCCGGGCGCGAGCCGGACATGATGGCGCTGCTCGATCTCGTCGCACTCGCCACCGTGTGCGACGTGATGCCGCTCACCGGCCTCAACCGCGCCTTCGTCACCCAGGGCCTGAAGGTGATGGCCCGGCGCGAACGGCCGGGCATCGCGGCCCTGCTCGACGCCGCCCAGGTCACCATCCGCCCGAGCGCGATGACCCTCGGTTTCGCCCTCGGCCCCCGCATCAACGCCGCCGGCCGCATCAGCGAGGCCGACCTCGGCCTGCGCCTGCTCCTCTGCCAGGACCCCATCGAGGCCCGCGCTTTGGCCGAAACGCTGGACGGCGTGAACCGCCAGCGCCAAGCCGTCGAGGCCGGGATGCTGGAGGATGCGCTCGCCGCCGCCGAACGCCAGATCGCCGCCGGCCACGCCGCCGTGGTGGTGAGCGGCGCGCAGTGGCACCCGGGTGTGGTGGGCATCGTGGCCGGCCGCATCAAGGAGCGCTTCAACCGCCCGGCCTGCGTTGCCGGCATCGCCGACGGCATCGCCAAGGGCTCCGGCCGCTCGGTGGTCGGGCTCGATCTCGGCGCGGCCATCATCGCGGCGCGCCAGCACGGCATCCTCGCCACCGGCGGCGGCCACGCCATGGCGGCCGGCTTCTCCCTGCCCGAAGGCCGCATCGCCGATTTCCACGCCTTCCTCGATGACCGCCTGGCCAGCGCCCTGCTGCTGCCCTCGGCCGCCGACCTGCTGGTGGAAGCCAGCGTCGGCGTGCAGGGCTGCACCATCGAGCTCGCCCAGCAGTTCGGCAAACTCGCCCCCTTCGGCAACGCCAATGAGGAACCGCTGCTGATCCTGCCGCGCTGCCGGGTGGTCCGGGCGGACCGCGTGGGCAAGGAGGGCAACACCATCCGCGCCTTCATCGAGGGCGAAGGTGGCGGGCGCCTCAAAGCGGTGATGTTCCGCGCCCGCGAAGGCGCCGTCGCCGAAGCCCTCCTGGCCCGCGACAGCACCCCCCTCCACCTCGCCGGCAACCTGCGCGCCGAAGAATGGAACGGCAGCACCTCGGCCAGCTTCATCATCACGGATGCCGCCCGGGCCTGAGCGCGAAGCCAGGGGTCACAAAGAGACAGCGAGACA
>CAIMWH010000223.1 GCA_903845065.1 uncultured Rhodospirillales bacterium
GCATCTCTGAGACTGAGAGGGGGCGTCTACACGGTGGTTGCAACCACCGTGTAGACGCCCCCTCTCAGTCTCAGAGATGCCCTTGCCTAAGTGGGTGAGGTCCAGGGGCTCGGCCCCTGGTGGGGTCGAGGGGCAAAGCCCCCGCCTTGCCTTTCACGCCGCCCGCGCGATCCCGTCCAGTGCGAATTCGCGGGCCATCAGGGTGTATGAATGGCGGCGGGCTTGGGGGTTGTGGCAGGTGGAGAGGAGAGCGATTTCGTCCAGGTTGAGGGATTGGGCGAGGTGTTGGAGGCGTTCGGCCACGGTGGCGGGGGTTCCGTAGATGGCGCGTTCGCGGATGCGGTCCAGGCGGGTGAGGTCGGCGGGCGTGTAGGGGTAGGCCTGGGCTTCGTCGGTGGAGGGGAGGGGGGAGAAGATACCTTTGTCGCGCCAGAGGCGGGCGAGGGCTCGGCTGGAGAAGAGGTGTTCGGCTTCGGCCTGGGTGTCGGCGGCGAGGGCCCAGGCGCAGATGGCGGCGTGGGGCTCGGCCAGGTCGGGGCTGGGTTTGAAGAGGGTGCGGTAGGTTTCGATGGCTTCGGCGCAGCCGGCGCCGTCGGTGATGAAGTGGGCGAAGCAGTAGGGCAGGCCGAAATGGGCGGCGACCTGGGCGCCGAAATCGGAGCTGCCGAGGATCCAGATTTGCGGGTTGGTGGGGCCGGACGGCATGGCGATGACGTCCCTGAACGGGTGTTTTTCGACCAGTTTCTCGCCTTTGACCCAGGCGATGAGGTCACGCGTGGCGGCGGGGAAGTGGTCGGAGGCGACGGCGGCGTTGGGGTTGAGGGCGTGGGCGGTGAGGCCGTCGGAGCCGGGGGCGCGGCCGAGGCCGAGATCGATGCGGCCGGGGGCGATGGCTTCGAGGACGCGGAATTGCTCGGCCACCTTGAGGGAGGAGTAGTGCGGCAGCATGACGCCGGCGGAGCCGACGCGGATGCGCGATGTGGTGGCGGCGATGGCGCTGATGAGGATTTCGGGCGCGGAGCCGGCGATGGAGGCGGAGTTGTGGTGTTCGGCCACCCAGTAGCGATGGTAGCCGAGGGCTTCGCAATGTTTCGCCAGGGCCAGGCTTTCGCGGATGGACTGATCCGCGCTGCGCCCGGTGATGACGGTTGATTGATCCAGAACCGAAAGTCGCATCATGGCCTCCACCGCTGCGGGCTCAATGTGGCACGCCTGCGGTAGGGGGCAAGGGCGGGGTGGTTCAGCTGCGGCCGTAGGTGTCTTCCAGGCGGACGATGTCGTCCTCGCCGAGATAGGCCCCGGACTGGACCTCGATTAGGGTGAGGGGGATGCGGCCGGGGTTTTCGAGGCGGTGGACGCAGCCGAGGGGCAGATAGAGGCTCTCGTTCTCGCGCACCAGGAGGGTTTCGGCATCCCGGGTGACGAGGGCGCTGCCGTTGACCACCACCCAGTGTTCGGCGCGGTGGAAGTGCTTTTGCAGGGAGAGTTTCTGGCCGGGGGTGACGACGATGCGCTTGACCTGGAAGCGGTCGCCCTGGATCAGGCTTTCGTAGAAGCCCCACGGGCGATAGACGCGGTTGTGGGTGACGGCCTGGTGGCGCTTGGCGGCTTTGAGGCGATCGACGACTTTCTTGACGTCCTGGGCGCGATCGCGGTGCATGGCGAGCACGGCATCCTCGGTGACAACGACGACGGCATCGGACAGGCCGACGACGGCGGTGACGATGCCGTCGGAGCGGACGTAGCAGTCGGTGGCGCCTTCGAGCAGGACATCGCCGAGGGCGACGTTGCCGGCGCTGTCCTTGGCGCCGAGGTCCCACAGTGCGCCCCAACTGCCGACGTCGGTCCAGCCGATATCGGTGGGGACGACGGCGGCGCGGGTGGTTTTCTCGGCGACCGCATAGTCGAGGCTGATGGAGGGGCAGGCGGCGAAGGCTTCGGGATCGAGGCGGATGAAGTCGAGGTCCTGCTTGCGGGCGGCGAGGGCGGCGCGGACGGGGCCGCCGACTTCGGGGGTGAGGGCGTCCATCTCGGCGATCAGGGTGCGGGCGGTGAAGACGAACATGCCCGAGTTCCACAAATGGGTGCCGGAGGCGACCAGATGGGCGGCGGTGGCGGCGTCGGGCTTTTCGACGAAGCGGGTGACTTCCTGGGCGGCTCCGAGGCCGGGGATGGCGGCGCCGGCCTCGATGTAGCCGTAGCCGGTTTCGGGGGCGGTGGGCTTCATGCCGAAGGTGACGATGCGGCCGGCGCGGGCGGCGGCACAGGCGGCTTCGAGGGCGCGGTGTAACGCGGGCAGGTCGGCGATGGCGTGGTCGGCGGCCATCATCCACAGCACTGCGTCGGGGTCGGTTTCGGCGACCAGCAGGGCGGCGGCGAGAATGGCAGGGGCGGAATTACGGCCGACCGGTTCGAGCACGATGCGGGTGCCCTGGATGCCGAGGGCGCGCATTTGTTCGGCGACGAGGAAGCGGTGCTCCTGGTTGCACACCACCACGGGGGCGGCGAAACCCTCACCGATGGCGCGCACGGCGGTGTCCTGGATCATGGTGCGCTCGGAAATCAGCGGCCAGAACTGCTTGGGGAAGCTCTCGCGGGAGACCGGCCACAGCCTGGTGCCGGAACCGCCGGACAGGATGACAGGAACGATGGTGGATTGGACTGCACTCATGGAGGTTTCCCGCGACGCGTGAGCCTGATCCTATAGAGAGGCGGGCATCGCCCTGTCCAGCGAAGCCGGGCGCTTGATGGCGGTGGCGCGGCACCCCATGTCCGGCAGGTGCAACCGCATGGAGGCTCCATGAATATCGAAATCGAATACTGCGGCGCCTGAAACTACGAACCGCGCGCCCTGGTGGCGCGGGACCTTATTCTTGCGCGCATCCCCGCGGCGGATATTACGCTCCGCCGCTCCAAAGGGGGTGTGTTCGAGGTGACGGTGGACGGAAGGCTGCGCTTCTCCAAGAAGCAGGCAGGCCGGTTTCCCACCGATCAGGAGTTGGCCGACGCCATCGCCTGACGGCCCGCGGCTACGGATCGCGCTCCTGCCGCGTGACGGCGGATGAGCATTGCAACGCCGGGGCTGGGATGCTCCGGCGTTTGCGTTTCTGGGGGGTTGCCAAGGTGGGCTGGCGCGGGAAGGCTGGCGCGATGTCCAGGAAGCCCCGCATCCCATGATCGCAGCCTTCGCCCGCCGGTTGCCGTTTTTCTATGGCTGGGTCGTCGTGGCCGTGGTGTTTGTCACCATGGCAGTGGGGGTGAATGCGCGGACGGCGTTCTCGCTGCTGTTCCCGCCCATCCTCGATGAGTTCCACTGGAACCGCGGCGCCACCGCCGGGGCGTTCTCCTTCGGTTTCCTGGTCTCCGCCATTCTTAGCCCCGCCCTCGGCCGCCTGATGGACCGCAAGGGGCCGGTGTGGGTGATGGAGATCGGCACCGTCATGCTCGCCGCCGGCATGGTGCTCGCCACCTTCACCACCCAGCCATGGCACCTCTACGCCACCCTCGGCGTGCTGGTGGGCGGCGCCAGTGTGGCCACCGGATACACCGGGCAGGCGCTCTATCTGCCCAACTGGTTCGTGCGCAACCGCGGCCTGGCCATCTCCATCGCCTATGCCGGGGCCGGCGGCGGCTCCATCCTGCTGCTGCCCTACGTGCAACACCTCATCGCCGCCACCGGTTGGCGCAGCGCCTGCCTTGCCATCGCGGGCATCGCCCTCGTGCTGCTGGTGCCGCTCAATCTGCTGCTGCGCCGGCGCCCGCAGGACCTCGGCCTCACCCCCGATGGCGACACCGCCGCCGTCGCGCTCTCGCGGCGCAACGTCACCATCGTCGATCCCGCCTGGGCCGCCATCGACTGGACCCTCGCCCGCGCCCTACGCACCACCCGCTTCTGGTGGATCGCGCTGGCCAGCTTCGGCGCCCTGTTCGCCTGGTACGCCGTGCAGGTGCATCAGACCAAATACCTCATCGAAATCGGCTTCTCCGCCGATACCGCCGCCTGGGCGCTTGGCGTGGTGAGCCTGGCCGGAATCCCCGGACAAATCGGCATGGGCGCCATCTCCGATCGCATCGGCCGCGAACCCGTCTGGGCCGCCGGATGCTTCGGCTTCACCATCACCTACGCCCTGCTCATCGCCCTCGGATATTGGCCCAGCACAACCCTCCTCTGGCTCATGGTCCTCGCCCAAGGCACCCTCGGCTACGGCATCACCTCGGTTCTCTCCGCCGTCACCGCCGAAATATTCGAGGGCAAACACTTCGGCGCCATCTTCGGCACCGTCATGCTCGGCGCCATCTCCGGCGGCGCCGCCGGACCCCTGCTCGTCGGCATCCTCCACGACCAAACCAACTCCGACACCACAGGGTTCCTCATCGCCGGAGCCGCCAGCCTTATCTCCGCCGCCGCCATCTACATGGCGGCGCCGCGCAAAGTGCGGCGGGTCGGCATCGGGTGAGGGGCGAGGGGAAGTAAGGAAGGCCAGGGCTCTGCCCTGGACCCGCTGGGGGATGATCCCCCAGACCCCATCCGTTTGAGATAAGAGGCGCCGAGACTGAGAGAGGGGGCTACTCAGTGGTTGCAACCA
>CAIMWH010000224.1 GCA_903845065.1 uncultured Rhodospirillales bacterium
CTCCACCTTCTCAGGAGTTGGAGCCTCCGACAAACCCGGAGCGGTTCAGTCAGGAAGAGCCTCTTACTTAAACGGATGCGGGTCTGGGGGCGCTCGCCCCCAGCGGGTCCAGGGCAGAGCCCTGGCCTTGCTTCCTCCCGGCCTCCGCTCCGCGGAACCGGGCATGCGCCGCCCCATCTTGCGCGATTGTGGGGGGCGGGGCTACTTGGCCTCGATTTGATGCGACAGAGGAGTGCGGTTGCGATGCGCGTGAAGGATGTGAAGAAGGTTGTGCTGGCCTATTCGGGCGGGCTGGACACCAGCGTCATCCTGCGCTGGCTGCAGACCGTCTATAAGTGCGAGGTGGTGACTTTCACGGCTGACCTCGGCCAGGGCGAGGAGTTGGAGCCGGCGCGCAAGAAGGCCGAGATGGCCGGCGTGACGGAGATCTTCATCGACGACCTGCGCGAGACTTTCGTGAAGGACTACGTCTACCCGATGTTCCGCGCCAACGCGCTGTATGAGGGCCAGTATCTGCTCGGCACCTCCATCGCCCGCCCGCTCATCGCCAAGCGCCAGATCGAGATCGCCGAGGCAGTTGGCGCCGATGCCGTGGCTCACGGCGCCACCGGCAAGGGCAACGACCAGGTGCGCTTCGAGCTGAGCTACGCCGCGCTCAAGCCCGACATCAAGATCATCGCCCCCTGGCGCGAGTGGGACCTCACGAGCCGCACCCGGCTGCTGGAGTTCGCCGAGCAGAACCAGATCCCCATCGCCAAGGACAAGCGCGGCGAGGCCCCGTTCTCGGTGGACGCCAACCTGCTGCACTCGTCGTCGGAGGGCAAAATCCTCGAAGACCCCGCCATCGAGGCGGACGAGATGGTCTACCAGCGCACCATCAGCCCCGAGGACGCGCCGGACAAGGCCACCGTCATCTCGGTCGATTTCGAGCATGGCGATCCGATCGCGATCGACGGCATCCGCCTGTCGCCGGCGATGCTGCTCACCCGCCTCAACGAGTTGGGCAAGGCCAACGGCATCGGCCGGCTTGATCTCGTCGAGAATCGCTTCGTCGGCATGAAGTCCCGCGGCGTCTACGAGACCCCCGGCGGCACCATTCTCTACATCGCCCACCGCAGCATCGAGAGCATCACGCTGGACCGCGAGGCCGCCCACCTCAAGGACAGCATCATGCCGCGCTATGCGGAGCTGATCTACAACGGCTTCTGGTTCAGCCCGGAACGCCGCATGCTCCAGGCCCTGATCGACGAGAGTCAGAAATCTGTCTCTGGCCGTGTCCGCCTGAAGCTGTACAAGGGTAACGTCACCTGCATCGGGCGCGAGAGCCCCAACAGCCTCTACTCGATGAAGGTTGTGACGTTCGAAGAGGACCAGGGCGCATACGACCAGTTCGATGCGCAAGGGTTCATCACGCTCAATGCCCTCCGACTGCGCTTGGGCGCGGCGGGCGGGCGCAAAGGGGGAAGCCTGTAATGTCGATTTCCATGTATGCCACACTCATGCCGATGGCCAAAACGCTGCTCGGCGCACTGTCCAACGTGCTCCAGAAGGGCGCCGATCACGCCAAGGCCAAGGGCTTTGACGAAAGCGTCCTGGTGAACGCCCGCCTCGCGCCGGACATGTTCGCCCTCGCCCGCCAGGTCCAGATTGCCACCGACATGGCCAAGGGCGGCGCCGCCCGCCTCGCCGGCGTCGAAATCCCGGCCTACGCCGATGACGAAGCCACCATCGAAGCCCTCAAGGGCCGCATCACCAAAACCATCGCCTTC
This sequence comes from uncultured Rhodospirillales bacterium, assembly GCA_903845065.1. GTDB lineage: Bacteria > Pseudomonadota > Alphaproteobacteria > Acetobacterales > Acetobacteraceae > CAIYPH01. Next base: position 1,770 of record CAIMWH010000224.1, read on the forward strand.
CTCGATAGCCTGACGCCCTCCCAGATCGACGGCACCGAGGACAAGGAAATCACCCTGAAGATGCGCGCTGGCGAAGTGAAGTTCACCGGCCAGAACTACCTGATCGGGTTTGTCATCCCCAACCTGACCTTCCATTGCGCCACCGCGTACAACCTGCTGCGCCACAACGGCGTGGAAATCGGCAAGCGCGACTTCCTCGGCGCTGCCTAAGGCACAGTCGGGGGAAAGGAAGGCGGGGGGCGCTGCCCCCTCGACCCCTGCCAGGGGCCGAGCCCCTGGACCTC
>CAIMWH010000225.1 GCA_903845065.1 uncultured Rhodospirillales bacterium
ATCGCCGACAATCTCGATCCGAGCAAACGCCTCGACACCTGTGGCTGCCACAGTGGCAGCTTCATCCGTGATTATCTTCATCCACACCAGATGAGCGGCCCCGCATCATCCAGGCAAGGCGGTCCTCGGCGTAGGGATACGGCGTCACGGCTTTGCAGGGCGGAGATGTGGCCGGGGCCGTGTTCGATGGCGCCGAATCGATCAAATACCGAGATCAGGTCTTCCTCCTCGCGGAGGTAGAGGATGCCGGCGTGGGCTTCGGCGCGCTGGATGCAGAGTTTCAGGACTTCGGAGTGGATGAAGGCGCCCACTTCGGCGGCGGTGATGCCTGCGGCGAGGTCATCATGGTGGAAGCGCAGGCGCCAGGCGGCCCAGTCATGCTGCCAGCGGTAGGTGTCGGTCACCATGAGGCGCAGCACGCGGGCGTGGTCGGCGTCATGACGGATGGGGGAGGGCGCGGGCATGGGCGGGAGGGTAGGCGCGGCGGGTTGATGGAAGGTGAATCCGGTCAGTCTTCCTCGGGGTGATGGCAGGCGGTGCCGTGGCCGTCGGCGTCGTCCCATTCGGGGTATTGGGTGCGGCAGATATCGGTGGCGCGGGGGCAGCGGGGATGGAAGTGGCAGCCTGGCGGGGGGGCGGCGGCGGAGGGGATTTCGCCGATGACGCGGGGGAGGATGCCGCGGCGGGAGGGGTCGGGGATGGGGGAGGCGTCCCGCAGCATGCGGGTGTAGGGGTGGCGGGGGGCGGAGAAGACGCGGGTGACCGGGCCTTGTTCGACGATGCGGCCGAGATACATCACCGCGACTCGGGTGCAGAACCAGCGGATGACGCTGAGATCGTGGCTGACGAAGACGAAGGCGAGGCCGCGACGGGCCTGCAGCGATTTCAGCAGCAGCAGCACCTGGGCCTGGACCGAGACATCGAGGGCGGAGACGGGTTCGTCGGCCACGATGAGTTCGGGTTCGAGGGTGAGGGCGCGGGCGATGCCGATGCGCTGGCGCTGGCCGCCGGAGAACTCGTGCGGGTAGCGGCCCATGGCGGCGCTGGGCAGGCCGACTTCCTCGAGCAGGCCGATGGCGCGGGCGCGGGCCTCATTGCCGGTGGCGATGCCGTGGACGTGCAAGGGTTCGGTGAGGGTGCGGCCGATGGTGCGGCGGGGGTTGAGGGAGGAGTAGGGGTCCTGGAAGACGATCTGCATGCGCTGGCGCAGGCGGACCAGGGCGGCGCCGCGGGCTTCGCGGACATCCTGGCCGGCGAAACGGATTTCGCCGGCGTCGGGCTCGATGAGGCGGAGGAGGGCGCGGGCGGCGGTGGATTTGCCGCAGCCGGATTCGCCGACCAGGCCGAAGGCCTCGCCGGCGGCGACGGAGAAATCGACGCCATCGACGGCGCGGACGGTGGTTTTTTTGGGCCGGGGGAAGCCCTTCACGCTGGTGAAGTGCTTTTTCAGGCCGGAGACCGAGAGGAGGGGGGTGGTCATGAGCCGGTCAACTTCGGGTCGGTCGCGTCGCGCAGGCCGTCGCCGACCATGTTGAGGCCGAGGACCAGCATCAGGATGGCGATGCCGGGGAAGACGGAGAGCCAGGGGGCGTCGAGGATGGCCTCGAAGCCTTCGCGCATCATGCCGCCCCAGGTGGCGGTGGGGGGTTTGACGCCGAGGCCGATGAAGGAGAGTGAGGCTTCGGTGCGCACGGCGGTGGCCATCCACAGGCTGCCCATCACCAGGACCTCGCTGAGGATGTTGGGCAGGATGTGGACCGCGAGAACGCGCAGGTGGGAGAAGCCGAGGGCGCGGCCGGCTTCGACGAAGGCGCGCTCCTTCAGGCTGAGCACCGGGGCGCGGGCGATGCGGGCGAAGGGGGCGATGGCGGTGAGGGAGATGGCGATGATGAGGTTGATCATTTCGGCGCCGAGGAGGGCGACGACGATGAGGCCGAGGATGAGGGAGGGGAAGGACAGCAGAACGTCCATCACTTGCATGATGAACATATCGACGCGGCCGCCGACATAGCCGCTCACCATGCCGATGGCGCCGCCGATGACGATGGCCGAGGCGATGGAGGCGACGGCGACGACGAGGGAGATGCGGGCGCCCCACAGGATGCGGGACAGCACATCGCGGCCGAAAACATCGGAGCCGAGGAGGAAATCGCCGCCGGGAGGCTGCATGCGATCGAGGATGTTCTGCTCGATCGGGTCATGCGGGGCGAGCCAGGGGGCAAAGAGGGCGCCCATCACGATGAGGGCGCACAGGACGACGCCGATGGCGGTGGTGGGGTTGCGCAGGAGGGCGCGCATCAGGCCTGTTTAACTCGCGGATCAATGAAGCCGTAGGTGAGATCGGTGATGAGGTTCACCACCACGATAAGGAAGCAGTAGATCACCATGAGGCCCTGCAACATCGTGTAGTCGCGCTGGTTGAGGGCGCCGACGATGATTTTGCCGAGGCCTGGGCGGTTGAAGACGATCTCGGTGAGGACGGAGTTGCCGATCAGGATGCCGACGTAGAGGCCGACCACGGTGACCACGGGGAGGCCGGCGTTGCGCAGGCCGTGGCGCCAGACGACGCGCTTCCAGGGCACGCCCTTGGCGCGGGCGGTGCGCATGTAATCCTCGCCGAGGACGCCGAGCATGGCGCTGCGGGTGACGCGGGTGATGTAGGCGGCCATGACCAGGCCGAGGGTGGCGGCGGGAAGGACGAGTTTCAGCAGGCGATCGGCGGGGTCGGCCAGGTTCGCGTTGCCGATGACGGGGAAGATGCGCCAGTGCAGGGCGAAGGCGAGCAGAAGGAAAATGCCGGAGACGAAAACCGGGAAGGAGAGGCCGATCAGGCTCAGCATGCGGGCGAGGACATCGATCCAGCGGTTGCGGTGGAGTGCGGCGTAGACGCCGGCGGGGATGCCGACGAAGACGCCGATCAGCATGGCGGCGATGGTGAGATCGATGGTGTGGGGGATCACCGCGCCGACGTCGGCCAGGATGGGGCGGTTGGTGACCATGGAGGTGCCGAAATCGCCGCGGGCGGATTGGGCGAGGAAATCGACGTACTGGGTCCAGATCGGGCGGTCGAGGCCGAGTTTCTGTTGCAGGGCGGCGACGGCGGCGGGGGTGGCGCGGTCCCCGAGGATGGCGATCGCGGGGTCACCGGGGACGATGCGGACGAGGACGAAGACGAGCGTGAGGACCGCCCATAGGGTGGGGATGGCGGCGAGGAGGCGGCGGGCGATGTAGATAATCATCGCCGGCGCGCCGTGGTCGTAAGATGAACAACGAGACAGCGAGACAGCGAGAAGAGGCTGTTAACCCCGGTGGCGATCCAACTTCTCGCCGTCTCGCTGTCTCGTTGTGACGCTTGCTTGCTGGTCTGGCTCACTTGAAGTGGGTCGTCTCGGTGATCAAGGGGCCGAGGGAAAGGGAGCCTTTCAGGGTGTAGCCGTAGTCGAGGCTGTCCTTGTGGACCCAGGCTTGCAGGGTTTCGATGAGAGGGACCGAGCACATCTGGGCGACGATTTTCTTCTGGGCGGTTTCCCACAGGGCGATCTGCTTGGCGGCGTCAGGCTCGGTACGGGCGGCATCGATCTCGGCGTCGGCGGCGGTGCAATGGGAGAAGTTGGCCACCGCGGTGGGCGTTTTGACGGTGCTGCGCGAGTGGTAGAACTGGCTCAGGTAGACGTCGGCCACCGGGAAGCGGGCCGCGGAATAGAAGACGATGGCGCTGAGGTCCTGGCGGATCATCTGGTGGTAAGTGGCGTGCTCGACCACCTGGAGATCCAGATTGATGCCGGCGCGCTTGAGCTGGGCCTGCACCACCTGCATCTGGGCCAGCATGTTGGGAAGCTGGGTGTGGACGACTTTCAGGGTGAGGCCGTCCTTGAAGCCGGCCTCGGCGAGGAGGGCCTTGGCCTTGGCGATATCATTGCCGGGCAGGCCGGCATCGATGTAGCCGAGGTTGCCGATGGGGATGACGGAGCCGGGGGTGCGCGAGACGTCAGCGCCTTGGAACTTCAGGAGTTCCGGACGATTGATGGCATAGGCGATGGCCTGGCGGACGCGGAGATCGTCGAGCGGTTTTTGCGCCTGGTTGAGATGCAGGATGGCTTCTTCGCCGGGCTCGAACACGTCAACCACCGAGCCGGGGAGCTTCTTCATGCGGTCAACCCAGGTTTGGTCCTGGTTGCCGAATTCAAGGTCCAGTTCGCCGTTCTGGAAGGCCAGATCGCGCGAGGCATTGGAGGGGAGGAAGCGGTAGCTGATCTTCTCGATCTTCGGGGCGCCGCGGAAATAGGCCTTGTGGGCGACGAGTTCGAGGGACTGGTTGGGCGTGTTGGCGGCGAAGGCGAAGGGGCCGGTGCCGATGGGGGCGGCGGCGAACTTGTCGCCGAGGGCCTCGACGGCCTTCTTGGAGACGATGAAGCCGCCGCCGTAGTTGGTCACGATGCCGAGCAGGCTCGGGACGGTGGTCTTGAGGGTGATGCGGACGGTGTAGGGATCGACGGCCTCGACTTTTTCGAAGGAGGCGAAATCACCCGAGGAGGCCGATCGCTTGGCGTCGGCGGCCTTTTGCAGGCTGAATACCACGTCATCGGCGGTCATTTCGCCGTAGGTGCCGTGGAACTGGACGCCGTGGCGGAGATGGAAGGTCCAGACCTTCTTGTCCGGCGTGGAGTCCCAGCTGGTGGCGAGATCGGGTTCGATATCGGCGGGGCTCATGCTGCCCGGCTTGAAGCGGACGAGACCGTTGAACAGCCATGCCACAACGGTGCGATCGATGGTGGAGACCGCGAGATGCGGATCGAGCTTGCCGACGTCCTGCGCGGCCATGCCGACGATAAGGTCGGTCTTCGGGGCTGCCATCACCGGGGTGGTGAGAGCGGCCGGCGCAAGTGTGGTGGCGAATACGGCGGCAAGCAGGCTGCGGCGGAATGTCATGGCTGGTCTCCCATTATGACACCCACCATAGCCGTCTCACGCGCGCCGCAACAGCGTCCTCAGCGCTTCATTCCGCGCGGAACGGACGGAATTGCGGCGAATGGGCGGTGACGGTTTCGAACCGCCGACCCTCTCGGTGTAAACGAGACGCTCTACCGCTGAGCTAACCGCCCGCCCGTCTGGTCGTCAGTCGTGGCCGAGCGAATCCTTCAGGCTTTTGCCGGCCTTGAAGCGCACGGAGGTGGTGGCGGCGATATCAATCTCCGCACCGGTCCGCGGGTCACGGCCCTTGGAAGCCTTGCGCTGGGTAATCGCGAAGGTGCCGAAACCGACGAGGCGCACTTCTTCGCCCCCGGTCAACGCCTTCCCGATAGCACCCAGAACTGCCTCAACCGCCTCGGCGGCCTTGGCCTTGGGCATGTCAGCCTGCGCCGCAACAGCAGCGATCAAATCCATCTTGTTCACGTGTATAGCCCCCTCGTGTGGTCCATCTGGCGATCTAGTCTCAGCGTTATCGCCAATCGCCGCTAATATTACAACCGTGAGTAGAGGCCTGCGGCCATGCGGCCGCAGGCCTTGCCAAATTCAATGCGGCAGGGCGGGAGTTGTTGCTTCCGGCTTTGCTGCCGCCGGCTCCGGCGGTTCGGTCCACTCGATCGCCTCGGGCTTGCGCACCAGCGCCTGGCTGATGACCTCGTCCACATGGGCGACGGGGATCAGCTTGAGGTGCTTCTTCACGTTATCAGGCACTTCGGCGAGGTCTTTCTCGTTATCCTTCGGGAGAAACACCGTGGTGATGCCGGCGCGCAGGGCGGCGAGGAGCTTCTCTTTCAGGCCACCGATGGGCAGCACGCGGCCGCGCAGGGTGATTTCGCCGGTCATCGCCACGTCCCGGCGAATCGGGATCCCGGTGAGCACGCTGACGATCGAGGTTGCCATGGCGATGCCGGCGGAGGGGCCATCCTTCGGGGTGGCGCCTTCCGGCACGTGGACATGGATGTCCCGCTTTTCGAACAGGGTCGGCTTGATGCCGAAGCTGATCGAGCGGCTGCGGACGTAGGAAATCGCCGCCGAAACGCTCTCCTGCATCACATCGCCGAGCTTGCCAGTGTGCTTGACGTTGCCTTTGCCGGGCAGCAGCACGCTTTCGATGGTCAGAATTTCGCCGCCAACCTCGGTCCAGGCGAGGCCGGTGACGACGCCGACCATGTCTTCCGACTCGGCTTCGCCATAGCGGTACTTGCGCACGCCGGCGAATTTCTCGACGTTTTTCGCCGTGATGGCGATGCGCTTGGTCTTGGAGGTGACGATCTCCTTGACCACCTTGCGCGCCAGGTTGGCGATTTCGCGCTCAAGGTTACGCACGCCGGCTTCGCGGGTGTAGTAGCGGATGAGGTCCCGCAGGGCCTCCTCGCTCACCGACCACTCGGCCGCCTTCAGGCTGTGGGCCTCGCTCACCTTGGCGATGAGGTGGCGTTTGGCGATCTCGACCTTCTCGTCCTCGGTGTAGCCGGGGATGCGGATGATCTCCATGCGGTCCATCAGCGGCTGCGGCATGCGCAGGCTGTTGGCGGTTGTGACGAACAGCACGTCCGACAGGTCGTAGTCGACTTCGAGGTAGTGGTCCGCGAAGGTGCTGTTCTGCTCGGGGTCGAGCACTTCGA
>CAIMWH010000226.1 GCA_903845065.1 uncultured Rhodospirillales bacterium
CTAGCCAAGGATTGGGAGTGCCTCAACCGCTCGGCGCTGGCCTTCCTGCGTTGGGCGTCGGTCAGGATGATGCTCAGAAGGCTTTGTCAGGACATTGTTTGATTTCGGATAGACTCTTAGAGAAGCTGAGAAGGCGGGGCGGGGCGACGTAAACGACGCGCTTTCAATGCAGTTGCATTTAGAACGGTCTGGTATGGCCAGGAACAAGGCCCGGCGATGCGTTGCCAGGGAGCTACTCGGGTTCACGCCGGAGCTATTGGACGGCGAAAAGTACACGCGCGCCGCGTCTTTGGTCTTGTGCGGCACCGCGTTGGTTTCAAATCCCGATGGCGATGCGGTACGCAAATCACACGAACTGGTGCGTGATGCACTCAGAGGAGGAATTTTCGGAACGTTCTATCTCCCAAGTGATATTGCACTTCAAATGCTTGGATTGGATGACTTGATCGGTATGGCTACCCTTATCGATTCCCGCATCGGCAATCTGTTTGCGCCGGTGGGTGAGCCTGACGCGTCGTGACGGTGGAAAAATTCGCCGTTCCTTTTCCGGTGATACTTTGAGCGCTGTGTGAACAATTCGGGGCTTCCTCAATGCCTATAGGAAGCTCTCACATGTCGGCTACGCAACCAGACGCTCCGATTGATGCTCAATCTGCCGCCCGCGCCGTCGGGCTTTCTATTGCCGCATTCTGGCGTGGTGTGGCGGCGGGCCGATTGCCTCGCCCGGTATATCCTGCGCCGCGTGCCCCGCGCTGGTATCTCTCCGAGCTGCACGCGGCGCTTGAGGCAACCCGCGCAACGCCGCGCGAGGCAATGACCGCGCGCCGGGCCGAGAAGCTCGCCGCCCGCGCCGCTTAGAAGACCTGGCCCGATGGCCCGTGCGATTAGACATGCCTCGCTGCTGCCGGCGGATAACGCCGCAGTCGCATTCCGCCATAGCCTCTGCAATCTCGCTATGTGGGTGGTGTATTGGCACGCTGGTGGCGACAATGAGCCGCTGGTTCCTGCTGCCGAGCAATTCCTGGACGTGTTGGCTGATGATCCGTCACCGCTCCGGAGGATCGAGGCAGAGCGAGTATTTATTGCCGTTCTGCTGCGTGCGTTGACCCGCCGTGCTGATGTTCCGTTCATGCCCGGTGCGGCATGACCACGGCGCGCGAGATTGCCGCCAAGTTTGACCTCAAGCGGGTCGGCCGAGAATGGCGCGGCACCTGCCCGGCCTGCGGTTACGCCAACGGGTTGACCCTGAGCGAAAAGTCGGGCCGCCCGCTGTGGTGGTGTGCGAGCTGCCGTGACCAGGCCGCCGTCTCGGCCGCGATACTCGGCGATGCGCCAGCCCCGCGCGCTGATGCCGTGGCCCGTTCGAGTGATCCCGGGCCCGATCGGCGCGCCGCCGCCCTGGCGCTTTGGGACATGGCGGTGCCGAATGGGTTGGTGATCCCCTACCTTCAGGGACGCGGCCTGACTGCCCCGCCTGAGCCGGTGTTGCGATACCTGTCCGGTGCCAAGCATCCATCCGGGTCGCGGTTGCCATGCATGGTTGCGCTGTTGGTGGATATGACCGGCCGGCCCGCCGCCGTTCATCGCACCTTCCTTGCCCCTGGCGGAACCGGCAAGGCCAACGTAGAGCCGCAACGGATGACCCTCGGCCATGTGCGAGGCGCCGCGGTGCGTCTCTACCCGGCCGCGCCCCGCCTGGTGATTGCCGAGGGGATTGAGACGGCACTTGCTGCCGCGCTGCTGTTGAAGCTGCCGGCATGGGCTGCGGTGTCGGCCGGCAATATGGCCGACACGCTCGCCCTCCCCGAGCTGGTGCGGGATGTGGTGATCGCAGCCGACAATGATGCACCTGGCCGCGAGGCAGCGCGCAAAGCGGCTGCACGGTGGCGGGCCGAACGTCGCAAGGTGCAGATCGCCACGCCGGACCGGCCTGGCGCTGACTTCAACGACCTGTTGCAAGAGCGCGCCCGCCATGGGTGACGGTGGATTTACCGTCGGTGATCCCGACGACGACGAACCGGCAAGCAAGGGTCGCAAGCCACGCCGGCGCGATACCCTGGCCCGGTTGCTGTCCGGTGTCACTCTTTGGCGCAGCCCGGACGGCATCGCCCATGCCAGCGTCCCGGTTGAAGGCCGCGCCGGCGATGAGCATGTGCGCGTCGCGGCCCAAGGGTTCCGCCAGTGGGTGACGCTGGCATATTTTCGCGCCGAGGATCGCGGCTTGTCCGGCCAGGCGCTTGCCGAGACGGTGGCGCTGGCCGAAGCGCGGGCGTTGGCATGCGGTGTCGTGCAGCGGCCGTGGCGCCGGGTCGCGCTCGGCGATGACGGCGCCACCATCTATCTGGACCTCGGCGGTGGTGACCCTTCCGGCGAACGGCGGGCGGTGATGATTACCGCATTGGGTTGGACCATCGCGGAGCCGGACGATGTCCCCGTTGCGTTTCTACGGGCGCCCGATGCACTGCCGCTGCCTGAGCCTGAGGCAGACGCGGCTAATACCGAAACCTTGCGCGGGTTCGTCAACGTGCTCGGCGACGATGACCTGTCCCTTGCGTGGGCCTTCATCGTCTGCGCCCTGCGCCCCTTCGCCGCTGGCGGGGCTTATCCGATCGCCGCCATACATGGCGAGCAGGGCACAGGAAAATCACTGGCGACAAGATTCCTGCAAGGGATGATTGACCCCAGCTCAATGTCAGGCCGGGCGCAACCCCGCGAGGAACGCGACTTGTTCGTGTCAGCCGGTAACCGGCACTTGATCGCATGTGACAACATATCGAGCATTTCGGAAGGTTTCGCCGATTCATTCTGCCGGATCGCAACGGGTGGCAGTTTCTCGGCCCGTGCCCTCCACACTGATGCGGACGAAAGCATCCTTTCCGCCCTTAAACCGCTGCTGTTGAACGGCATCCCGTCAAGCATCATCTCGCGGCCCGACTTGGCATCCCGCGCCCTCTCGCTTGAACTGGCCAGGTTGCCGGTGCGACGCGCTGAAAAGGATCTGATTGCCGACTACGAACGGGCCTTGCCGGGCTTGTTGGGGCTGGCCTGCGATGGCCTTTCCTCGGCGCTGCGCAACCTCGCCGGCACGACGTTGGCAGATGACGTGCGCATGATCGATGCCGCGACATGGGCCGAGGCGGCGGCGGTTGGCTTGGGAATTCCGCCAGGCAGGATCACGGCCGCATGGGTGGCAAATCGAACCGCTGCCGATCGCGCCCTGGTGGAGTCGGATGACCTCGCCTTGGCCGTCGTGGCTTTGATCGAGGCCGAACACAACCTGACCGGCCGGGCGGAGTGGCGGGGTTCGCCCGTCGACCTCTACCGCAAGCTTTGTGCCGATCATGCCAGCGATTCGACCAAGCGCAGCCCGCAATGGCCCCGTTCGGCAAGCGGGATGGGCACGCGGCTGCGACGCCTGGCGCCACCTCTGCGGGTGGTTCACGGCATCGACGCCTCGCCTGGCAAGGGCGGCGCCGACAGCGCGCGGTTTTGGGTGCTGCGCAGGGTGTGAAAGATCGGCGCCGGGTGCGGACCGCCGCCCGGATCACGCTGTAACGCGGTCAAAGGACTGTCCATGTTTGAGTTTTTGAGTCGGCTGCGGCCGAAATCAAACGCCGCCAGCGATATCCGCGAACGGCTGACGGAAGTCGAGGCGCGGCGTACCGCCCTCGGTGAGAAGGTCGCCGCCATGACGGCCAGGCGCGGCGAAGTGCTGACGGATGCCGGTCCGGTCGAGGCGGAGGAATTCTTGGCCGATCTGCGCGAGACGACGGAACTCCTCGCCGCCGTCTCCGATGTTGCCACGACGTTGGCCGCTCGGATGGCGGCGGCGGAAAAGGCCGAGCGCACGGCGAGTTTGCGCGCCGAGGCCGTAGCAATGGCCGAAGAGTCGGAGGCGCTGTCCACGGCGATGGTGGAGCACTATGAGCCGGCCGCTTCGTTGATCCGTGCCATCCTCACCCAGGAGGCCGACTTTGAACGGCGGTGGTTGGCCTTGCGAAACCGAATGGAGGCCGCCGGCGCCAGCCTGGCGGGTGTCGACATGACGGACTTCCCGTACATCGCCTATCCGCGCCGGAAGCTGATTCCGGCGGGCGGTCCCGGAACAAGCCTCCTCGGCGAGGAAGTGCGCCTTCCCGGCGTCACGGGGCAAAACCCGCTCCATTGGCCGTTGCCAGGTCCTTGGCAACTCGCGGCGCTGGAGGATCGCCGGGAAAATGAAGTGAAGGGTCGCGATTATTACGTGAACCTGTTCAAGCCCTCGCGCTATTTCGGCGGCGGTGGCGAAGCGTGACGGCGCCGGTCCGGGAAGGCGCAATCCCTGGCGGGGTGACGGTCGACAACAGCACGCAACGCCGGGTCTTGTTCGTCTTTTCTTCCGGGCGCGCCATCACGTCGGGCGAGGGGGAATATTTCTCCCTCGCTCCGGATGGCGCCGATCTGGCCTTCCTTCGCAGTGGACGCGCGCCACTGCTGGCAGACCATCGCCGCGAGATTGGGGCCGTGCTGGGCGTGATCGAAGCGGCATGGGTGCAAGATGGGGCGGTGGTGGCCGTGGCCAGGTTCGGCACGTCTGCCGCCGCTGTGGAAGCATGGAACGGTGTGGCGGCCGGTATCCTGCGCAATGTTTCGTGCGGCTACCGCTTCAACGCGCGGGACGTGGTGGACCTGACAAACCGCCGCTTTCGCGTGTGGAAGTGGCGCCCGTTCGAGCTGAGCCTTGTTGCGGTTCCGGCCGATGCGGATGCGCATGTAAGTCGGGCCGAAGAGAGCTACGGCGAGCTGGCCGCCCTCGCCGCATCGAAGACCGGCGAATTTGAAGCCGAGACAATCCGAGCGCGGGAGATCGCCTTGCGCGTATCGGAATGGACAGCGTGGGCCAAGGCTGCGGCGGAACCACTGGCCGCCATGATGCCAGACCCACCCCCCGACCTGGCCGCGCAGCTCGCCCGCCTGGTTGCGGCACACCTCGATGAACTCCGCGCCGGCTGACAAGGCGGGGCATCGCGCGAGCGATGCTCCGCCACGCCGGTGCCTTGGTTGGGCTTAGGGTGGTCCAGTGCCAGCGCCTCGCCGGTCGAGCTGGTGCCGATCGCGGCCGGTGCCTCGCCCCGCTTCGCCTGGTGCGCCATGCCAGCGCCTTGCCGGTGGTGGTGGTGCCGA
>CAIMWH010000227.1 GCA_903845065.1 uncultured Rhodospirillales bacterium
ACCAACCGCAGCCCGAAACCCCAACGCCCATCAAAAACCACCGGCTACCGCGATGAAACAGGCGACAGGAAATCCATGCCCGCCGCTCAAATCGCGAAACGAACGTCAGCCCCATGAATAGGACGGGTTAATGTCAGTTTCCGTGCACAAAACTGGCGCTTCGCACCTGACCAGTTGGGGATGAAGGATCGCCGATCGGGGGACGCAACCAAGGCGTGGGCATTCCTACAGGTGCTGGCCCGCATGGGCGGCACACTCGGGTCGTTAGGCCACGAAACCGTGGACGACCACAAGAAGCAGAAACAGATACTGGCCAAGCAGCTGATTCAATCCTTTGGCATTACCGCCGATCCGATCCGGTGGTACGCCAAGGGCCGAGAGTACAAAACGGTGTTCGTGCTCAGGGATGAGCGACCCAAGGCTGTCCGAGAGGGAGGCAGGCGTCGGTGAATATTCACCGGAGCGCGCCCCCGCCACGCGCACTTTTTTTCGCGATCTAAGCGCCAGGACCCGCCTGGTTCCGCCATAGGCAAGGCAGATCAGCCGGGCCGATTTCCATTCATTCCAGTGAAATTTCGCCGGTCACCATCGATCGGGCCACGCGCCCGTCCTCGATGGACGACGAAATCAAATGGAGCAGACGACCGACAACGCGGCGCTCGACGCGCGCATTCGGAACCACATTCACACCACCGCCAACCGGCTCGCAAAATGCGGCGGCGTCCCAGGAATGGACGCTCAGGACATCGAGCAGGACCTCTTCCTCGATCTCTGGCATCGGCGCCATGCGTTCGATCCGACCAAGGCGAGCTTCCGCACCTTTGCCGACCGGGTCATCAGCAATCGCGTCGCGACCTTGGCCTGCCCCACCATCCGTTTGAAGGCAGAGCGGCAGCTGGTCTGGCTCGATCAGCCAATCGACGACGAACAGCACACATTGGCTGACACGCTGCCCGATCCCGCGGCCGTCAGCGACCAGGATCATGGTCTCACGCTGGACGTGAAGCGTTTCGTCGCCGGCCTCAGTCCGGCGATGCGGCGCTGCTGTGCCATCTTGACCGCCCCCAATATTCGCGAGGCGTCCGCGAATGCCGGTCTTCACCGTTCGTCCTTCTACGAGAACGTTCAGCGCCTGCGGAAACTGGCCGAGGCGGCGGGGCTCAAAGAATATGTAGCTGCACCCCGACAGGTCGGCGACCGCGCCGGTAGGTGCCCGGCATGAGCACTCACCTCTCCTCCACCAAACGACACGACGGACGTGGCGGTCACCTCCTCAGCCAGCATGATCTGGCTGTTCGCTGGCGGATGTCGATCCGCACATTGGAGCGTTGGCGCGCCATGCTCCAGGGGCCGCCATTTCTGAAACTCGGCCGCCGCATCGCATACCGCACCGAGGACATCGAGGCCTTCGAGGCCGCACAGCGAACGGAGACGAACGAGTCCTGACCCCCGGCTTGCTGCCGGGTCTTCCTGGGAATGCAACACCGCCTCCCGGCGGAAATACCAGGACGGTCTGCTCCGCACCGCGTCGGGGCCCGGCAGTTCACTCCATGACGAAGGCGGCGCTCCACGACAAGACGGAGCTTCCTCCCCCGATGACCACCTTCCGCCGCTACCTCCTCGCCACATTGGGCTTCTCGCCCGCACTGATCGCGATGACCGGCTCCGCCGCGCCGCCCACCGCGGCCACGCCCACCGCCACCGCCGTGTCGGCGGCGCCGGCGACGTCTCAGAGCAAGAGCACGCTGGACGCCGTGCGCAAGAAATATTGGCTCGATGACCTGCCCGAGAAAATCGCCATCCCGACCGGCGCCGATGGCTCGCTCGTTGTCACCAAGCATCTGATCGATGCGTCGGTCGATGACATCGCGTTTGCCACCGCGGCGCTGCAGAACGAGGCGTTCGCAATTTCCCGGATTGCGAGCGACCTGAAGCGCATCCACGACCTCGCGCGCCAGGCCGGCGCCGTGGGGACGGCCAATGCGGTGACCGCGGTGATCAAAGCGGATGGGCGCGCGCAGTGAGCGACCTCACCCAGGACGCGCCGCCGCGGCGCCTTCAGATCGTCACTGCCGACCAGCGTATGGCCGAGCCCCGCGGCATCAAGGCCGCGATCTTCGGCAAGGCGGGCATCGGCAAGACCACGCTGCTGATGACGTTGCTGAGCAGCACGACATTGTTTGTCGACCTCGAGGCTGGCGATCTCGCCGTCGAAGACTGGCAGGGCGACAGCATGCGTCCCAGGACATGGGAAGATTGCCAGGAGCTTGCCTGCTTCATCGGCGGCCCCAACCCCGCGCTCCGCGACGACCAGCCCTACTCGGCCGCCTCGTATGAGAAGGTCCGCGCGAAGTTCGGCGATGCGAGCCAACTCGACCGCTACGACACGATCTTCGTGGACTCCATCACCGTCGCCGGTCGCCTCTGCCTGCAGTGGTGCCGCGGCCAGCCCGAGGGGTTCTCCGACAAGACCGGCCGTCCCGACCTTCGTGGCGCCTACGGTTTGCATGGCCGTGAAATGATCGGCTGGCTGACCCACCTGCAGCATACGCGCCGCAAGAACGTCATTTTCGTGGGCGTGCTGGACGAGAAGCTCGACGATTTCAATCGCCGCGTGTTCTCGCCGCAGATCGACGGCGCCAAGACCGGCCTCGAGCTGCCCGGCATCGTCGACGAGGTGTTGACCCTGGCCGAGATCAAGGACGAGGCCGGCCGTCCCTTCCGGGGCTTCGTCTGCCAGACCCTGAACCCCTGGGGCTACCCCGCGAAAGACCGCTCCGGCCGGCTCGATCTCATCGAGGAGCCGCATCTCGGCCGGCTGTTCGAGAAGATCCGGTCCTCTGCCCGCGCCCCCATCGGGCGCCTGGTGTTCGACCGCCCGGTCGACGCCGCCCTTCCTTCCCCCGACGCCCAGTCCTGACGCAGGAGCACTGAACAATGGCTATGTGGAACGACTACAACGACGCCAAACAGAACCCCAACCTGATGCCGAAGGGCACGCTGGCCAAGGTTCGCCTCACCATCCGCCCCGGCGGATTCGATGATCCCAGCCAGGGCTGGACCGGCGGCTACGCGACCCGGGGCAGCACCGGTGCCGTCTATCTCAACGGCGAGTTCACTGTCCTGGAGGGGCAGTATGCCAAGCGGAAAATCTGGACGCTGATCGGCCTGTACAGCCCGAAGGGTCCGGATTGGGGCAACATGGGTCGCAGCCTGGTCCGCGGCATGCTGAACTCGGCCCGCGGTCTGTCCGACAAGGACGTGTCGCCCCAGGCGCAGGCGGCGCGCCGGATCAACGGCTTCGCTGATCTCGACGGGCTCGAGTTCGTCGCCCGCATCGACGTCGGGTCCGACACCAACGGCGACGAGAAAAACGAGGTCCGCGGCGCCGTGACGCGGGATCACAAGGGCTACGCCGAGGTGATGGGGATGGCCGCCGCTCCGGCATACCGTCCCGCCGCATCGCCGGCTGCTGCCGCGGCCTATGCGCCCGCCGCCCCAGCGCCGGTCGCTGCGCCGCAGGCAGGTGCAGCCGCGGCCCCGCCGAACACGCGCCCGTCTTGGGCGCGCTGAGGGAGGCCCGGCATGTTGCTCCGCCCCCGCCAGAAACTGTTCGTCGAGCGCAGTGTTTCCGCGCTCGACGAACATCAGAACACCCTCGCCGTCGCCCCGACAGGGGCCGGCAAGACGATCATGTTGTCAGCTGTCGTCGGCGAGAAGCTCCGTGGCAGCGCGGCCAAGGCCGTCGTGCTGGCGCACCGGGACGAACTGACCGACCAGAACAGGAGCAAGTTCCACCGCGTCGCGCCCGGCATCTCCACCTCGGTGGTGGACGCCTCGGAGAAGTCCTGGGCCGGCCAGGCCACGTTCGCCATGGTGCCGACACTGACCCGTGGCGCCAACCTCGACGCCATGCCGGCGCTCGATCTGCTGGTCATCGACGAGGCACATCACGCGGTTGCCGACAGCTACCGCCGCATCATCGACCGGGCGCTACACCTCAATCCGATGTGCCGCATCTACGGGGTGACGGCGACCCCGAACCGGGGAGACCGCAAGGGCCTGCGCCCGATCTTCTCGAACGTCGCCGATCAGATCCGGATCGGCGAATTGATCCGCACCGGCCATCTCGTGCCGCCGCGGACCTTCGTGATCGATGTCGGCGTGCAGGACGAACTGGCGAAGGTCCGCCGCGTCGGTGACGACTTCGATATGGCCGCCGTCGGGCAGATCATGAACCAGACGCCGGTCACCGAGGCGGTCATTCGCCACTGGCGCGAGAAGGCTGGAACCCGGCAGACCGTGATGTTCTGCTCCACCGTCGAGCACGCCACCACCGTCACCGCCGCCCTCAACGCTGCGGGGGTGAAGGCGGAACTGGTCACCGGCGACATGGCGGATGGCGAGCGGCGCGACGCTCTCGCCCGCTACGCCGCCCGCCGCTCCCAAGTGGTGGTGAACGTCGCCGTGCTCACCGAGGGCTGGGATCACCCGCCGACCAGTTGCGTCGTGCTGCTCCGCCCCAGTTCCTACAAGTCGACCATGATCCAGATGGTCGGCCGCGGTCTGCGGACGGTGAACCCGGAGGAACACCCCGGCGTCATCAAGACCGACTGCATCGTGCTCGACTTCGGCACCTCGTCACTGCTGCACGGCTGCCTCGAACAGGACGTCGACCTGCTCGGCCACGAGGCCGACGGCGAGGCGCCGACCAAGACCTGCCCGGAATGCGAGGCCACGGTCCCCCTGGCGGTGACGGAATGCCCGCTGTGCGGCCACAGCTTCGACTTGGGCGGCGGCGCTGCGTCGGAGCCGCTGTCGGATTTCATCATGAGCGAGATCGACCTGCTGAAGCGGTCGAGCTTCCAGTGGTGCGACCTGTTCGGCGACGACGCGGCACTGATGGCGAACGGGTTCAACGCCTGGGGCGGCATCTTCTTCCTGGCCGGGCGGTGGCACGCGGTGGGCGGCAAACAGCGCGAGCGGGCCCATCTGCTGGCGATCGGCGAGCGCACCGTCTGCCTGGCCGCTGCCGACGACTGGCTGAACCAGCATGAGACGGATGAGAGCGCACACAAGAGCAAGTCCTGGCTGCACCAGGCACCGACCGACAAGCAACTGGTCTACCTGCCGCCCGACCGCCGTGGCGACTACAGCCTGACCCGGTATCAGGCCTCCGCTCTGATCACCTTCCAATTCAACAAGCAGGCGATCCGGACGCTGGTCCAGGACGCCCATGCTGATGCGGGGAGGCGGGCGGCATGACGGCGCAGCTCGATGTCGAACCCCATCACTGCCGCCGACCGGCAGCGCCTGTGGCACCCGCGCTGGGTCCTCTGCGCGGTCTGCCGGCGGCCGGCCCATGGCTTTGGCTGGTCACCCCCGCTGCCGTCGAGGCCGCGATCATCGCCGCGCTGGTTCTGCTCCATGTCCTGCCAGGGCTTCTGGTCGCGCTTGGCGCGCAGGTCGGCCGGCATGGTTGACCTCACCCCGCAGGAACGCGCCGCCATCGCCGCGGCGATGAAACCGGTCGCCGAGATCATGGAGGAGATCGGCTGGAACACGCGGCTGATCGACCTGACCGAGCACCAGGTCCTCACCCTGATCGAGGTCGCGATGACCGGCTTCCAGGACGCCATGCACGCCACCGCCCAGATCCAAGAGTCGGAGATCCCGTTCTGATGCTGGATTACAACAGCACCTCCCGTGCCGCCGAGGCCGTCAACACGGCGATCGACACCGCCCTGCAGGCGGCCAACATGGCAACGCCGCCGCGGGACTATCTCGGCGGCTCCCGCCTAGGCCATGCCTGCGAGCGGGCGTTGCAGTTCGAGTTCACCCACGCCCCGAAGGACGAGGGTGCCGACTTCTCCGGCCGGCTGCTGCGCATTTTCGGGATCGGCCACGCCCTGGAAGACCTTGCGGTGGCATGGCTCCGCGCCGCCGGCTTCGACCTCTACACCCGCAAGGGCGGCCGCCCCGACGGCGAGCAGTTCGGCTTTGCCGTCGCCGGCGGGCGCATCCGTGGCCATATCGACGGCATCATCGCCGGCGGGCCACCGGTTCCCGGCCTGGGCTTCCCGGCGCTGTGGGAATGCAAAACCATGAACGCGAAGTCCTGGCGGGAGACCGCCAGCAAGGGCGTCACCGCGTCCAAGCCGGTCTATGCGGCGCAGATTGCGGTCTACCAGGCCTACATGGACGGGTCAGTTCCCGGCATCGCCGACCATCCGGCGCTGTTCACCGCCATCAACAAAGACACCGCCGAACTCCACCACGAGCTCGTGCCGTTCGACGCCGCCCTGGCGCAACGCATGTCGGACCGGGCCGTCCGCATCCTCCAGGCCACCGACGCCGGCGATCTGCTCCCGCGCATCGCCCAGCAGGCCGACCATTTCGAGTGTCGGATGTGCCCCTGGGCGCAGCGCTGCTGGAGCCTACCGGGATGAACGCCTGGCGGGACTTCAACGATGCTGCGCCGCTGCAGGACGATGGCGTCAGCGATGGTCCCACCGGCACGCCTGTGCCCCTCGATCGACTTCCCAGTGCTGGGCAGTCGATGCGTCCGGCTGGGGTGCCGGTCACGCTGGACACCGGACAAATCGCCACCTTCCTCGACGTGGTGTTCGGCTACTGCGACGGCCTCATCTCCGTCCGCGGCTTCGTCGATGTCGGCCAGGGCCACACTACCCGCCCGCACAATATCTGGATCCCCGCCGACGCCAGCGCCGCCGATCTGCTTTCCACCTACGCCGCTTGGGCGGCGAAGGTGGGCAGCGCCGTCTACGTCATCCCCGGCACGGTCGCCGAGCACGGCCATGCCCGCGCCGAGCATGTGCAGCAGATGCAGACCGCGTTGGTCGATCTCGACAGCGGCGACGTCGAGGCCAAGCTGGCCCACCTCTCGTCCCATCTCGGCGAACCCACCCTGGTGGTGGAAAGCGGCGGCCGCACCGCCGAAGGGCAGGCCAAGCTGCATGCCTGGTGGCGCCTCAGCGAGCCGGCAACCGGGGCGGACCTGAACTTGCTCTGCCACCTGCGCGGCGACATCGCGGCCAAGGTCGGCGGCGATCCTCATTTCCGGTCGGCACACCAGCCGATCCGCGTGCCCGGCACCATCTATCGCAAGGGCGGCGTGGAACGCGTCGTCACCATTCGCAGCCACCAGCCGCGACGCGAGGTCGATCTCTCCGCCCTCGCCGAGGCGGTTGGCGTGATGCCCGCCATGCCTGGCCAGGAAGCCGCAACATCGCCCAGGCAGGCGAAGGCCGCCAGTCTCGACGCCATGCTGACCACGCCGGTCCGGGCCGGCGCCATGGATGGCTGGACCCGCTTCGAAGGTGCCAGCACCGCCATCGGATATTACGTCCGCCAGGTCCATGAGGGGCGCCTGACCGCCGACGAGGGCTGGGAGGCGATCCGCGGCTACAATGCCGCCTGTCTCCAGCCGCCCTGGCCGCTCGACCGGCTCAAGACCGAGGCCGACGCCATCTGGGCGCTGCATATCGAGCGCAATGGCCCGCCGCTCGAACGCGTCGCCACCGCCGTGCCGATGACCACCATGCCGGCCTTCAGCCTCGGTGCGCTGCTCGACGACACCAGCCCGATGCCAGACGATATCATCGCCCCGCGCCTGCTCACCCCAGGCGGCATGCTGGTGCTCGGCGGCGCGCCCAAGGTCGGCAAGTCCGACTTCCTCATCAACCTGCTGGTCCACGCTGCCGCCGGCGTGCCGTTCCTGCGCTTCACGCCACCGCGGCCGCTGCGCGTGTTCTATCTCCAGGCCGAGATCCAGTACGACTACCTCCGCGAGCGCCTGCAAACCCTACGGCTAGATCCCGCCACGTTGCACCTAGCGCGCGACAATCTGGTCGCCACGCCGAAGCTGCGCATGCTGCTCGACGAGCACGGTGTGGCCCTCACCATCGCCGCCATCCAGGCACACTTCCCGACCGATCCGCCCGACATCATCTGCCTCGACCCCATTCGCAACTTGTTCGATGGCGGGCCAGACGGCGATGGCGAGAACGACAACACCGCCATGCTGTTCTTCCTGCAAAGCCGGGTCGAGGGCGTGCGCGAGGCCGTGGCGCCCGACGCCGGGCTGATCCTCTGCCACCACACCAAGAAGGTCGCGAAGAAGGCGCTGGGCGAAGACCCCTTCATGGCGCTGTCGGGCGCCAGTGCGCTCCGCAGCTTCTACACCTCCGGCATGATCATGTACCGGCCAGAGGAAGATCAGCCGGAACGGCGCCTCGAGATCGAACTGCGCAATGGTCCGGCGCTGGACACCATGGT
>CAIMWH010000228.1 GCA_903845065.1 uncultured Rhodospirillales bacterium
CGGCTTTGGCGCTTCGATCGGCGCCGGGGCGGCAGGGGGCGGTTCGGCGGCGGCCACCTCGGCGGCGGGGGGCGTGGCGGGCGCCGGATCAGGCGGCGGGCTCGGCGCGGGTGGCGGTTCGGCGGCGGGAGGTGCGGGAGGCTCGGCGGCAACCAGCACCAGTTCGACGCCCGGTTCCGGGGCCGCAGGCGTGAGCGGCGGTCGGGCGGGCAGGCCGGTGGCGATCACCGCGACATGGAGGGCCAGCGAGGCCGCCACCGCCCACCGGTCCATCGCCCACCTGTGCGGGGCCCACCTGTATCGCACGTCGCGCGCCATCGGTCCCCATGCGAGCATCGGTGGGCACAATGCAAGCATCGGGCGGCCGAACTGGCAAACGCCGCCGGCGCCGGCCCCTTGCCGGGCGGCTGGCGCAGATCAGGGGCGCCAATGCACGGCGGCCGGAGGGCTATGCCCGGCGGCGCCGTGGCGGTAAAAGGCGCGCATGAATGCATTCAAGATGGATAACTTCAACGACCGCCGTGACAACTCCGCCAAGGCTCGCCAGGCGGCCCTGGAAAAATTCCGTGCACGGCCCGGCCCCGACGATCCCGCGGTGATCGCCCGGCGCGAAGAACTGATGGCCATCGCGGCCGCCCGCAGCGCCCGTATCGAGGAGCGCCGCCTCGCCCGTGAGGCCGAGGCCAAGCGCGTCGCCGAGGAGAAGGCCGCCGCCGAAGCGGAAGCCAAGGCCCAGGCGATCGCCAAGGCGCTGGCCGATGCCGAAGCCGCCGTGCGCGCCCTTGCCGCCGATGCTGACAAGAAGGCCCGCGCCCAGGCTCTCGCCGCCGAGCAGAAGGCGATCCGTGACGCCCGCTACGCCGCCCGCGCCGCCCGCCGCAAGTAGGCCGCCGCACCGCTGATCCGAGCCGGCGCTGGCCTCCGCCAGCGCCGCCGATCCCTCAAGCCTGAACCCGAGTCGCGGCCGCCTGATTCTCGCCGCGCGGGGACTCGCTGACGTGCTCCCCGCCTTTCGCCGTGTGCCAGGACAGTGCCTCCGCCAAAGCGGACTGCAACGCCCGCCGGCTGAACGGCTTGGCGAGCAACCCGCTCATCCCCGCCGCCATGCACGCCTCATAGTCGTGCGCGAAGGCGCCGGCGGTGACCGCGACCACCGGCAGGGTGGCGAAATGGTCCATCGCGCGGATCGCCCGCGTCGCCGCCAGGCCGTCCATGCGCGGCATCATCACATCCATCAGCACCACATCGAGATGGCGGGCCATCACCGCGTCCACCGCTTCCTCGCCGTCAGCCACCACCTGCACCCGGTGGCCCATGGCTTCGAGCATGTTGCGGGTGACGAGCTGGTTGGTGAGGTTGTCCTCGGCCACCAGGATGTGGAGCCCGGTGGGCACGGTGGCGGCGGTTTGCACCGGCTCGCTGAAATCCGCCCCGGCCGCCGCCAGCGGCAGCGAGAGCACGAACGCGCTGCCCTGCCCTGCCGTGCTGGTGACGGCGATGGCGCCGCCCATGCGCACGGCGAGGCGCTGAGAGATCGCCAGCCCGAGGCCGGTGCCGCCGAAGCGGCGCGCGAAGGAGCCGTCGAGTTGGACGAAATTGCCGAACAGCCGCGAAAGCTGGTCGGCCGGGATGCCGATGCCGGTATCGCGGATGGCGAAGCTCACCGGGTTGTGGCCGCTCACTTCGAGGGACACCGTGCCGGCGGCGGTGAACTTGATGGCGTTGCCGATGAGGTTCAGCAGAACCTGCCGCACCCGGCCGACATCGCCCGTCAACCGGTGGGGCACGTCAGGGTCGATCCGCGAGGTCACCCGCAGACCCTTGGCGGAGGCGCGCGATGACATCAGGTCCAGCGCGCCGGTCACCAGGTCCGCCACGTCGAACGGGGCTTCCTCGAGTTCGATGCGGGTGGCGTCGAGCTTGGAGAGGTCGAGGATGTCATTGATGAGTTGCAGAAGGTGGTCGGCGGAATCCTGCAAGACGGTGACGTAGCGGGCCTGCACCGGGTTCAGGCTGGTATCGGCGAGCAGCCCGGCGGTGCCGATCACGCCGTTCAGCGGCGTGCGGATCTCGTGGCTCATGGTGGAGAGGAAATCGCTCTTGGCGTGGGCCGCCATGTCGGATGACAGCTTGGCCTCGCGCAGGTGGCGCTCGATCTCCCTTTCGGCCGACAGGTCCCGCAGGATGGCGATGATCTTGTGCTGCCCGTCGACCACCCAGGTGCCGGTGGCGACCGCGAGGGGGAAGTTGGCGCCGTCCGCCCGCAGGCCGGTCAGCGTGCCGGCGGAGGCATCCGCGGCAATGTCGGACAGCGTGGCGGGCACCCTGCCAGCCGCCGATGCACGGCACACAAGGTCTCCCAGCGATCGGCCGGGCAGGGCGCCGTCAGGGTGGCAGAATGCCGCCTCGGCCGCCGGGTTGACCTCCTCGACCACGCCCGCTTCGTCGAGCAGCAGGATGGGCTGGGCGACTTCGCGAAAAATCGCGCGGTAGCGCTCGCTGATCTCCAGCAGGTCGGTAACGTCGGCCATGGTGCCGAGCAGGCCCTGGTCGGCGCTGGCGGCGCGGCGGCCGCTGATACGCAGCCAATTGGCGGCCGGCCAGGCGCGCTGCACCAGGGTGTTGTGGTCGTCCTCGTCGGATTCGCCCCAGGCGGCGAGCGTGTCGGCCAGTGAGGTGCCATCCTGCGGGCGCAGGCGTTCGAGGAAGGCGGCGAAGGGTTCCTCGGCCGGGGCGTCATTGCCAAGCAGGCGGCTGAAATTGCCGAAATAGCGGATGGTGGTGCGCGTGGCATCGCACTCCCAAACCAGCCCGGTGGCCGATTCGAGGGCGGCACGCTGGCGGCGGTCGCTGCGGGCGAGGTCGCGGCGCAGGTCCTCGCGCTCGCGCTCCTGGCGGCGGTGGTCGGCGGCGATGCGGGTGGCGCCGGCCACCAGCACGGACACCGCCAGCACCAGGGCCGCGAACGCGCCGCCGCGCCAGTCCTGCCACTCGCGCGACAGGGAGCCCACGGTCTGCTGGACGCACAGGATGAACGGGTTCGACCGCGATGACCGGCAGGTAGTGAACGGGATATCGACCAGGCTGAGCGACGGGTCGTTCGGCTGGTAGCGGTCCGTCGCGGCAATGGCGCGGATGGCGGCGGCCGGCAGCACGGGCGGCAGTTCGGCGCGCCCGACGCTCTGGATCAGCCCGCCATCGCGCCAGTAGAGGCCGATGCCGTGGGCCTCTGCCTCGATGAGGAAGGCGGACAGGCTGACTTGGAGGGACCGCAGGCTCAGGGTAGCGACGATGAAGCCGTCGCCGTCCAGCACGGGAACCGAGATGGGGATGAAATTAGCCGCATCGCCATGCACCGATGCCCGGCGATCGGCTAGGTCCCGCCCCTGGAACAGGGCGCCGACGCCGAAGCGGGCGGTGGACCAGCCGCCGCCGAACTCCTCGGGAGCCAGGCGCAGGCCGATGTTGCGCGGGGCGGTGCTGAATTCGACCTCCCCGGTGGGTGAGAGCAGCGAGACCGAGCCGACGCGGCCACCAGCCTGCACGGCGCGGGTGATGCCGCCAGCCCAGCCGCCGGTCCAGGCACGGCGGCTGGCGAGCATGTTGAGCGCGGTGGTGACGCCGCCGACCGCCTCGTTCACCCGCATTTCGGCCAGCGCCACAACCGAGGCACCACGCTCGCTTTCGAGCGCCACGCGGCGCTGCCAGCCGAGCATGGCGTAGGCGATGGTGCCGCCGATGAGCGCCAGCCCGAGCAGCAGCGCCAGGATGGGCATGGCGGAGAAGCGGGCATTGGGATGGCGCAGGCCAAGGCCCCTGCCCCGTAGTGCAGCACGGTCGGTTGATTTGGCGGGATGGGAGGCGGCGGAGGGGGCGGGCATGGCGGTCATTGCAGGAGGGCAATCGGTTCGAGTTTGTGGCGGATGGCCGCCGCGCGCAGCCGGCCGTCCTGCTTGATGGTGGCGACGAAGGCTTCGGCGCGGCCGAGCCAGGCCTCGTCACCGAGGGCCACGGCATAGGCGTAGTTGACCGGCTGCACCGGCGCCTGCGGCAGGATCACCGCGGCCCAGGGCAGGAAATCGAGCACGCGGCGGGTGTAGGGGTAATCGGAGATGAACACGTCCGCCCGGCCGGACAACAGCGCATCCTCCCGCGAGTCGGGCGGCGCGATCACCAGCAGTTCGGCCTGCTTCAGGGTGGCGCGCATCAGCGGCTCCATGAAGGTGCCGGCCTGCACGGCCACCACGCGGGGCTTGCGGTCGATATCGGCCCACTGCGCCACCGGCGAGCCCTCCTTGAGGATGACGGCCACCACGTCCGACCGCAAATAGGGGCTGGTGAAACGCACCCTGGCGGCCCGCTCGGGGGTGACGCCAACGCCGAACATCGCGATGTCGCATTTGCGGTCAGCAAGGTCAGCGGCGAAGCGCACGAAGGAGCTTTCGACGTAGGTGGGCCGCACGCCAAGATCGGCGGCGAAGGCGGCGGCGAGATCGATATCAAGGCCGGCGAGGGTGCCGGTGCGCGGGTCCCGGAAGGCGATGCCGTAGTAGTCGGGCCAGATGCAGACCTTCAGCACGCCGGCGGCGCGGATATCCTGCAGAGTGGCGGCCGCGAGAGGAGCAGGCGCGAAACCGCCAAGTGCGGCGATCGGCAGCATCATGCGCAACAGAGTGCGGGCATGGCGCACTAAAACCGATTTAATCGTCATACCGCCGACCTTCAATTCAAATGTCAATAAATGTTAAGCACACAATAGCAGTGGTCAAACCGCGATTATTCAACATTTGTTAACCTGATCAGAACATTGTTCAGACTGATACCATCATATTTGGGAAATACGGAATTAATATTTTAACGACAGTGACCCTGCCCGATGACCTCGGCTCGGGTGATCAGGATGGGTGCCGGCTGCGTCGGGCGGCCAAAACAGAAACGCCCGCCGGAGGAACCGACGGGCGAAACATGCTGGCTATCAGTGGCAAGACCGCCAACAAGAAGAGTGGCGCACCCGGAAGGACTCGAACCTCCAACCCCCAGATTCGTAGTCTGGTGCTCTATCCAATTGAGCTACGGGTGCAGCAGAGAGCGCGCTATGTAGTCGATGATTTGGCGCCTAGCAATACCTTGGTTGCATGGGTGAGCGGATAACTCAGGGCTATCCGCCCACTCATAATTGGGCCTACCGGCGATCAGCCGGCGAGCTTGTCCAGTTCGCGCAACACGGCCTCGCCCATTACCTGGGTGCCGACCTTGGCGCAGCCCGGGGCCATCACGTCAGGGGTGCGCAGGCCGCTGGCGAGCACGTTGGAGCAGGCCTTCTCGATCAGCGCGGCGTCCTCCTCCATGTCGAACGAGTAGCGCAGCAGCATGGCGAAGCTCAGCATCTGCGCCAGCGGGTTGGCGACGCCCTTGCCGGCGATATCGGGCGCGGAGCCGTGGATGGGCTCGTAGAGGGCGTGGCGGCGGCCGGAGTTGTCAGGGGCGCCCAGGGTAGCCGAGGGGAGCATGCCGAGCGAGCCGGTGAGCATCGAGGCCAGATCGGACAGGATATCGCCGAACAGGTTGCCGGTGACGATGACATCGAACTGGCGCGGGTTGCGGACGAGCTGCATGGCGCAGTTGTCGGCATACATGTGGCTCAGCTCCACGTCCGGGTATTCGGCGGCGCCCAGCGCGGTGACGATCTGGCGCCACAGCAGGCCCGATTCCATCACGTTGGCCTTCTCCACCGAGCAGATGCGCTTGGAGCGCTTGCGGGCGAGATCGAAACCGACGCGGGCGACGCGCTCGATTTCCATCGTGGTGTAGACTTCGGTGTTGATTCCGCGCTTGCTGCCGTCGGGCAGGGTCTCGATGCCGCGGGGCTCGCCGAAATAAATGCCGCCGGTGCTCTCGCGCACGATCATCAGGTCCAGCCCCTGCACCACTTCGGGCTTCAGGGTGGAGGCGTTGACCAGCGGATCGAGCACGATGGCGGGGCGCAGGTTGGCGAACAGGCCAAGCTCGCGGCGCAGCGTGAGGATGGAGAGTTCGGGCCGCATGTCGAAGCCGAGCTTGTCCCATTTCGGGCCGCCGACGGAGCCGAACAGCACCGCATCGGCCGCCTTGGCGCGGGCGACGGTTTCGGCGGTGATCGGGGTCCCCCCAGCATCGATCGCGGCGCCGCCGACCAGATCGTCCGTGAGGTCAAAACTGGCGCGGCGCTTGCGGTCCATCCAGTCGATGACGCGGATGGTCTCGCGCATCACCTCGGGGCCGATGCCGTCCCCGGGCAGAACCAGCAGCTTCTTGTTCGCAGCCATCGTTGTATTCCTCACGAAGGATAAGCGGACAGAAGTTTTTTGCTTCTTTTTTTCAAAAAAGAAGGCC
>CAIMWH010000229.1 GCA_903845065.1 uncultured Rhodospirillales bacterium
ATGGCTTCGACACCCAGTCCTTAAACGTGATCAACGCCTTACGCGACGCCCGCCAGCGAATCCCTGCCACGCCGTGAATAAGATGGGTTAACATCCACAACTACTATGGGCATGCCTCGACGCCGCCGAAGCACGACAAGCCGTGATGTCCGCGCGATACCTGATGCCGGTTTCCCCACGTCGAGGCAGAACACCGGCGCGCCAATCGATCCCCTAAGCGCCGGCTAAGAGCCAGCCAGCGCCGCCTTAAGCAGCCCGCGGCGGTCCGCGCAAACTTCCAAAATCCACTGGCGAAATCCGCCCGGCCGGCCACAACTTCCAAAATCCACCCAAGGCCCGCGCCGCCTGCCACATCCGCAGAAATCCCACGAAATCCCGGTCAATCCAGTTCAATCCCGGATTTCCAATACCAGGTGTCGGTCAACAATCGCGCAGCGCCTGGCTGCCATCCTGTTCCCCCTCGCCGCCCTCATCGCGCACGCCTTCCTGCGCAATCCGCGCCGCGTCGGCCTCATCCTCCTGCTCTGGGCCCGCCTCACCCGCGCCGCCCGCCGCTTCACCCGCCTGGCCGATCGCCTCGCCGAAGGCCGCGCCCCGCGCCCGTCGCGCCCTGGCCGCAGCGGCCCCGCCCCCGCGCGCCTCCCCGCCACCAAAGGCTGGCTCGTCGCCGAACTCCGCCACGAAGCCGTCGCCTACGCGCTGCGCCTCGAAGCCCTCCTCGCCGAGCCCGAAACCGCGGCCCTCCTCGCCGCCTCCCCCGCCGCGGCGCGCATCCTGCGCCCGCTCTGCCACATGCTCGGCGTTTCCCCCGCGCAGCGCCCAGCCATCCCCCCGCCGGCCGCCATCATCGCGCCGGCCACCCCAAGGCCCCAAGCGCCCGCAGCCACCTATCGCTGTCCCCGCGCCCGCTGGCCCTTCATCCCCCTCCGCACCGCGAAACCCGCCTGACCCGCCGCCTTCTCACACCTATTTCGTTACGATATAACAACTATTCCCACCGCAACCCCACCCGCTCCACCGCCACCGCATCCCCCAGCCGCACCACATTCACCGTCTTCGCCATATCCGGCGAGCCCGAATAGAACGCCGGCACCACCCCCGCCCCCACTGGCGTCGGCCGGTCCCAGTGCCCCAGCGCCACATAATCCGCCCCGGTCTCCGCCAGCGTCGCATCGCTGATCAACCACGACCGATGGGACTGCTCCTGCCATTCCGCCTCCGGCACATAATGCCCATGCGCCATCACCACATGAAACCGCGCCCCCCGCCCGCGCGGCGCATGAAACGGATGCATGCTGTCGAAACTCACATGCGCCTTCCCGCTGATCTCCAGGTCCAGCCCGGCAAACCCCATCACCTCGTCGGCATCGATCCCGAAAATCGAAACATTCTGCAATTCCACAATCCCCGCCCGCCGAAAAATACAGGCCGGCAACAACGGATCATGGTTCCCCGGCAACATCACCACCGGCACCGGACAAGCAGCCAGCAAAGCCGCCGATTCCCGCAAAACCCCGGTCGAAACCCGAGGATTATCAAACGTATCCCCCGCCAGCAGCACCAGATCGGCCCCCGCATCCACTGCCGTCAGCAAAACCGCCCGCAACCCCCGATTGCCGCTGTGATACCCGCCAACATCCCCGTCATCCACATGCACATCCGAGCTGTGCACCAGCACCACATCCCGCGCCATCCTAGACAATCACCCGCGAAGCACCCTCGATCCGCTGCCGATCGATCTTCTCCCAATCCCAGGCAATCCCCAGCCCCGGCGCCTCGGACGGCACCGCCCGCCCCTTCACCATCCTCATCCCCGCACTGGTCAGATCATCCAGTTGCGGAATGTATTCCACCCACCGGCCATTCGGCACCGCCGCCGTCAACGCCACATGCAACTCCATCAGAAAATGCGGACAAACCGGAACATTAAACCCCTCCGCCATATGCGCCACCTTCAACCACGGCGTAATCCCGCCAATCCGTGCCACATCCGGCTGCACGATCGAACACGCCCCCCGCTGCAAATACTCCCGGAAATGGCTGATCGAATAAATGCTCTCCCCCACCGCGACCGGAATAGTGGTGGACCCGCTCAACCGCACATGCCCCCCCAAATCCTCCGCCGGCAACGGCTCCTCGAACCACGCGATATCCGCCGGCGCATACAGCCTGGCCCGACGGATCGCCTCATCCACCGTGAAAGCCTGGTTGGCATCCGTCATGATCTCGAACCCCCGCCCAAGCTCATCCCGCACCGCCATCAACCGATCCACATCCTCATGCGGCGCCCGCCCCACCTTGATCTTGCACCCCCCGAACCCCGCTTCCCGCGCCCGATGCGCATCGGCGATCAGGTCATCCACCTCCAGATGCAACCACCCCCCCTCGGTGGTGTACATCGGCACACTCTCCTGCGCCCCCCCGGCCGCCTTGTACAAAGGCGTCCCCGAACGAACACACCGCAAATCCCACAACGCCGTATCCACCGCACACAACGCGAGCGAGGTAATCGCCCCCACCGCGGTGGCATGGGTCGAGAACAGCAAATCCTTCCAGATCTGCTCCACCATCCCCGCATCCCGCCCGATCAACCGCGGCGCCAGGCTCCGGGCCAACAACTCCACCACCGAATGTCCCCCGGTGCCGATGGTGTACGTATACCCGGTCCCCACCGCCCCATCGCTGTCGGTAATCCGCACCATCGGCGTTTCCTGCGAAACGAAGGACTGGATGGCATCCGTCCGCACCACCTTGGGCTTGAGGTCCACCATCAGGATTTCCACCCGCTCGATCCGCGCCATCCGCCCGCCCCGCCTGTCGTTTCTCCCGCCATCGTGCCCCCCTTGACCCCGCCCGGCAACCGCGCCCCCATTCACCGCATGACCACACCCCCAGGCCCCGGCCCCCTCGCCGGCATCCGCGTCCTCGATCTCACCGCCGTGGTGGTCGGCCCCACCTGCACCCTCACCCTCGCCCAGCAAGGCGCCGAGGTGATCAAGCTCGAACCCCCCGAAGGTGACCTCCTCCGGCGCCTCGGCGGCAAACCCCGCAACCCCGGCATGGCGCCGAAATTCCTCCACTTCAACCGCGGCAAGCATTCCATCACGCTCGACCTGAAATCCGACACCGGGCGAGCCGCGGCCCAACGCATCGCATCTGAGGTAGATGTCTTCGTCTCCAACATCCGCTCCGCCGCCCTCGCCCGCCTCGGCCTCGATTGGGAAAGCCTGCGCCAGGCCAACCCCCGCCTCATCCACTGCGCCATCTCGGGCTTCGGCTCCACCGGCCAATACCGCGACCTCCCGGCCTACGACACCATCATCCAGGGCGTCTCCGGCATGGCCGACTGCATGGCCCGCACATTCGACCAACCCCGCTACATGCCCTTCGTCGCGACAGACCACATGGTCGGCTTCATCGCGGCCCAAGCCATCTGTGCCGCCCTCGTCGCGAGGGCCTCCACCGGGCGCGGCCAATCCGTCGAGGTGCCGATGTTCGAAAACATGGCCCACTTCGTCCTCACCGAACACATGAACCAGATGACCTACGGCGACGAAGGCCCCTGGGGGGACCCCCGCATCCTCGACCCCAACGGCCGGCCGGCTCAAACCCTCGACGGCTGGATCTGCGTCTCCCCCAACACCGACGCCCAGGCCCACGGCTTCTTCACCGCCATCGACCAGCCCGACCTGAAACACGATCCCCGCTTCGCCACGGTGGCGGCCCGCCTGGCCAATGTCACCGAATACTTCGAACTCCGCCGATCCGCCCTGGCCACCCGCACCACCGCCGAATGGCTCGAACGGCTCCGGGCCCACCAGGTTCCCGCCATGCAGGTCAACCGCGTCGAAGACCTCTTCACCGACCCCCACCTCACCGAAACCGGCCTCGTCACCTGGCAAGATCACCACTCCGAAGGCCAGGTCCGAGCCCTGCAAGCCCCCAACCGCTTCTCCGAGGGCCTCCCCGAACTCCGCGACACCCCACGCCAGAACGAAGACGCCACGGAAATCCTCGAGCGCTTCGGCTTCACCCCCGAAGAAATCGCCGCCCTGAAAGGCCCGACCGCATGACCCGCCCTGCCCCCGTCTGGCGCTCGCTGATGTACGTCCCCGCCCACGTCCAGCGCTTCGTCGAAAAAGCCCACACCCGCGGTGCCGACTGCATCCAACTCGATCTCGAAGACAGCGTCCCCCCCAGCGAAAAACCCACCGCCCGCAAAGCCATTGCCACGGCGGCCCCGCTGGTCCGCCAATCCGGCGCCGACGTGCTTGTCCGCATCAACGCGCCCCTCTCCCTCGCCGTCCCCGATATCCAGGCCGCGGTCTGCCCCGGTGTCGACGGCCTCATCATCACCAAGGCCCGTGGCCCCGACCATGTCCAACTCCTCGATGAACTCGTCTCGGAATGTGAAGCCAAGGCCGGCCTCCCCATCGGCCACCTCTGGTTCTACCTCCTGGTCGAAACCCCCGAGGCCCTCCCCCACGCCGAAGCCATCGCAAGGGCCTCCCCCCGGGCCGTCGCCATGAGCCTCGGCGCCGAGGATTTCGCCACCGCCATCAGCGCCGAACCCACCGAGGAAGCCCTCGCGGTGGCCAAATCCCTCGTCCTCCACGCCGCCCGGGCCGCCGGCATCATGCCCCTCGGCCTCACCGGCACCCTCGCCGGCTTCGGCGATCCGGCGGCTTTCCAGGCGATGGCCGAACGCTCCCGGCGCCTCGGCTTCGATGGCGCCTCCTGCATCAACCCCGCCCAGGTCGGCCCCCTCAACATCGCCTTCACCCCGTCCGAGGCCGATGTCGCCTATGCCCGCAAAGTCATCGCCATCGATGCCGAAGCCCGCACCACCGGCCGTGGCGCCGTGGCACTCGATGGCAAAATGATCGACATCCCCATCGTCCGCCGCGCCGAACGCCTCCTCGCCCGCTACGACGCCATCATGGCGCGGGGGAAATAGCGGCTCACACCATCAACCGCTGCATATCCACGAACAGACCGGTGCCGATCTCGGCCCGCAGGTCCCCCCAATCCTCCACATTGGTGGCGATCTGCTCATAGGCCAGCCTCGGCACCGCGAACCCGTCCACCACCGTGTCGGTGGTGGCATCCACCCACACCATGAACAATCCGTCGATATTCTCCTCGGCGAACCGCAACTCCACCGTGCCGGATATCGGCGCATCATCCCGCGCCCGCAGCAACGCCATCTTCAGCAGTTCGAGGTCCCGATCATCCAACCCCGCCTCGGCGGCCACCAGCTTCTCGCGAAACGCCGGCCAGCCGAACACCATCCGCACCGCCAGCCCCGCCCCGATCTCCCGCGCGCCCCTTGAAGCGGCCACTCCATACGCGGTATCGAAACTCGCCTGGTCCGCCGCCTGGAGTTCCGCCCAATCGCCCAGCCGGCTGAACGGATGCACCGCGATCCACTGCCCCCGCCGCAAATCGAGGTAGTTGAAATCCGGATCGATGCGAAACACCGCCTGGCAGTTGGCACAGGTCTGGCGCTGGAAACTCCCGTCGATCACCGCGGCCCGCAGGTCCGGCCGCCGATCGGCGTTCACGCTGAAGAACATGTCGGCCTGTTTTGCGGTCCCGCAGGCCGGGCAATGGATCGTCTGGGTTTCGAACATCGACACCGGGCGTGATCCTCTACAAATCCGCCAGCCAGGCGGCGGCGGGATGGCTCGGCTTCAGCTTCTTGCTGTGGAAGGCGGCATACAACTCCGACAGCCATTCGCCAGGCGCCCGGAACTGATACCCGGTGATGCCCTTGCCCCGGGCCGCCAGATCGTAGCTCACCCAGGTCCCGCCATAGGCCTCGTGATACACCCGCCCATCGATCGCCCGGCCACTGGACCCGCTGCCCGTCTCCCACAACTCCTTGCCGACGCGAATGGCATCGCACCACTCCTGCCCAGCCTTCAACGCATCCGCCCAATCCGCCCGTCCGCTCGGCGCGGCCGGCGCGGGCGCCTTGGCGCCGGAGAGATACGCCATCAGGTAAGCCTCCCCCTCCGGCCCGGCCAGCTTGGTCTGCTTGGCGATGGCACGGGCCACCGGCGCCACGTCCCCGCCATGCACCTGCCAGTTGCCGAAGGTCGGGTTGCCCATCCGGCGATCCATGAAATGGGTCATGTCGTCGATCGCGTGGCCAACCTCGTGCAGCGTCGTCCAGTCGAAATACTTCGGCACCGGCACCTCGCTGTCCGGCACCATCTCGCAATCCGGCTCCACATTGGGCAGCGCCAGCGGCGTGTTGGCGAGAGGCTGCGGATTGGTGTCCTCGGCGCGGCCACAACTCAGCACGATCTTCTTGTTGGTGGGATCGTAGAACGAGCCCCGCGCCGCGTTGGCCTTGTCCCCGGCATCCCCCCCGAACAGGTCGACCCCCTTGAGGCTCGGATTGCCCTGCACATTCTTCTGCGGCACTTTTGCCATCAAGGCGTAGATTTTCTTCAGGGATTTCGCCCCGCTCCGCCCATCCCCGGTGGCAGCGCCATCCTCGGTGAGGCTCTTGAACGAGCTGATGCCGAAGCGGGCCTCAAGCGCGGCCTGCATCACCTCGATCTTGGTGCTATCGGGCAGGCTGGCCACCATGTCATCGAGCTGTTTCGCCCCGCCAGGCTGCGCCATGATTTCCGCCATCCGCGCCTTGGCATCGGCCGGCGCGATTGGCGCGGCGGCCCCCATCTGCTTCTTCAGTGCGAGAGACTTGCAGGCCGGCGCCACGGTGCCGAGCAGCTTCATCGCGCCGTCATAGTCATGCGCGGCGGCCAGCGTCTTGGCCTGGTCGATACTGCCGGTCTGGATTTTCTGCGCATCGGCGCCGACCGCCGGATCAAGCGTCGGCGTGATGGCACCGAGCGCATTGAGCGCCCCCTGCGCCGCGGTCAGCGCCGCCTGGTAGGCCGTATCCTGCGTCACCAGCGCCTGAGCGGCGGCGCATTCGGTGCGCGCCTTGTCGAGCAGTGCCAGCGCCCCAGCGAAATCGCGCTTGGCCGGCACCACCAATGCGGCGGCGGCATCCAGCCGTTCCTTCTGGATCCGCGCCTTCTCGGCGGCCACCACCGGTCCGTTGAGCGCATTGACCAGCGCCTGCACCGCCGTCACCTCCTGGCCGTAGTTCGCCACGCGGTCAGCCGCATTGCGGGCCTTAACGCACAGGTCAGCGGCATCGGTGAGCTGCTTCTTGGCATCGGCCGGCGCGGGAACCTTCTTCACCGCCGTCAGCGTGGCGGCCACCTTGTCCGTCATGTCCTTGATCGCGGCGGCCTGCGGATGGGCGAGCAATGCATCGAGCTGCTTCTGCACCGCGGCCGCCGCGGCACTCACATCCCCGCCGTCGATCGCGGCCTGTGCCCCATCGCGCCCGGCCTGCGCCTCCTGTGCTCCGCTCGCCACCTGCCCGGCCTGCGCAGCCTCGGCGGCGGCCTTGGCCAGCAGATCGGTCGCGGTTTTGAAATCCCCGGTCGCGGCGGCGGCCTTGGCCGGCTCCACCCGCTCGGCGCGGATACGCTTCACATCCTCGGCCACCGCCGGCTGGTTCAGCTTGGCCAGCGCTGCTTCCACCGGCACCAGATCGGCGGCGAACTTCGCGTTCTGTGCCGCCATGGCCTCCACCGCAACGCAGCGCGGCGCCACCTGGGCCAGCAACGGCGCGGCGGCGGCGAAATCATGGATGGCGGCCTTGGCGATGGCGGCCGTCAGCGTCTCGGCCTCGGCGGCCCGCAACGCGCCCACCACCGGCGGCGTCGGCGCCTGGGCGGCCACGGCGGACTTGCACGCTTCCATCCGCTGCTGGGCGGCGGCCAGCGCCGTGGCATAGCCTCCCGCCGCATCGGCCAGCTTCCCGGTTTCGCCGGCCTGCCACACCACGGCATTGAAGGTCTGCGTCGCCACGGTGGTCTGCCCGGCGGCCAGCATCGCGTTGCCGTCGGCCAACTGCGCCACCACCTTGGCGATCTCGCTGTCGATGGCGGCATGCGACGGATGCGCCTTCAACGTATCCACCGCGGTTTTCGCCGCCTGGGCACGGCCGTTGGCGGCCCAATAGGAGTACGTATCCATATAGAGCGACTGCGCCTTCTGCCGTCCGGCCGCCACCAGCGCCACCGCCTCCTGCATCGCCGACAGCGCCACCGCGCCCTGCCCTCGCCCGCTCACCTTGGCGGCGGCGGGCGTGAGATGCTGGGTCCGCACCTCGGTCATCCGCGCGGCGAAATCCGGGCGCGCCGGCAAATGCGCGGCCGTCGCCCCGTCGATCATCTTCTGCGCACTGGTCAGCGCGGCATTCAGCCCGGTCAGCGCCGTCTGGTACTCGCCATTCGCCGCCGCGATGGCGCCCACCGTGGTGCAGGCCGGCTCCACCCCGTCGATCAGCGTGGAGGCGGCGTTGAAATCCCGCGCCGCGGCCTTGGCGATCGCCGGATCGAGCATGGTGGTCTTGATGGCATCCCGATCGGCGGCCACGAAGGCATCGGTGAGCCCCGCCACCGCGGCCTGCGCCTTGGGTAGCGCCTTGTTGTAGGCATCCGCCCCGTCGGCGAGGGACTCCGCTGCGGTACAGGCCGGTGCGATCTGCGCCAGCAGCGCGAGTGCCCCGGCCCGGTCCCCCGCGGCCAGCTTCGCCTCGGCTGGCTGCAACAGCGTGGTCTCGATGCGCGCCTTCTCGGTGGCGACGCTGGCGGCCAACTCGCCGATACGGGTCTTGGCCGCCTCAAGTTCGCTCGCCGCCTGCCCGGCCCGCTCGGCCTGCATCCGGGCGTCGACGATCTCCTTGCCCACCTTGTCGAGCGCGGCGGACACCTCATCGGCCTTGTGCAACTTCTCGGCGGCGGCGAGATCGGTGTGGATGGTGGCAAGCTGGGTGGCGATGGCGGCGGCGTTGGGGTGCTTCTCCAGTTCGGTGACCAGCTTCTTCACCTCGGCCACCCCAGCGGCCGGGTTATGCGCCCCCTTGTCCTGCGCGGCCTGGCTCGCCGCCTCGGCATCGTGCTGGGTGGTGGCCAGCTTGCCCACCGTGGCGGCTTCCGACATCAGCTTGCCCAGGAGGGCGGCGGCGCCCTGGTAGTCCCACCCATCGGCCAGCTTGCGGGCGGCCTGGACATAGTCGGTCCGCAGCCGCGCCACGTCCGGCGCCACCGCCGGCTGCGACAGCTTGGCCAATGCCTCCTCGGCCTGCCCCACCATCACTGCGTAGCCCGACACATGGTCGGCATCCTCGGCGCCCTTCACGTAGAGGTCCCGCGCGCCCTGCGCGTTGCCCGCGGCAGCCATCGCATCGGCCGGCGCCAGGCGCTCGGTTTGCAGCCGCGCCTTGTCCGTCGCCATGGCCGGCGCGGTCAGGCCGTTGATGGCCGAGATCATGGTGTTGCGCTTCTCGGCGATCTCCACCAGCGGCGTCATCCGTGGCCCCGCCGGCGTGATCGCGGCGACGGCGCCGGCGAAGTCCCCCGCCCGCGCCAGCGCGTCGCCCTTGTCGAGCGTATCGGCCTTGATGGTCGCCAGCGCCGCGGTCATCTGCGGATTGGCGCCGGCCACCGTCGCGTCATAGGTGGTACCGGCCAGCTTGCGGGTGTTGGCGTAGTCGTAGAACGCCATCATCTTCTTGTGCGCGTCACCAAGCTCCACCGTGCCGGCATCGAGCAGCAGCATGGCCCCGGCATAGTCACCCGTTGCGGCCTTGGCCTTGCCGGGATCGAGGTCCTTGGTTTTCACCGACGGCGGCACGTCGCTCACGCCAGGGATCGGTGCCCCGCCCCAACCCGGCCAGGTGCCGGTGACGACGGTCAGGCTGTTGACGAACTCATCATAGGCGCCTTGGGCCACCTTCAGGCCGGCCTCATAGCGGCGCTTGTGCAGGTCGATCACATCGAGCCGCTGCCCGGCCTTCACCAGCAGCGCGGTGGCGCCCTCATAGTCCGGGGTGGCGGCGGTGGCGGCCTTCTTCGCCGGCTCGATGCACTCGGTGCGGATACGCCCCACCTCGGCCGCCTCGGCGGCGGTGGCGCGATCCTCGATGGATTTCAGCAGCGTCTCGTAGGCCGCCTTCTTCTCGTCCCCGCCCGGCTTGCCGGTCTCCGCCGGCGGCTTGGCATCGGCGGCCGGCGCCTTGCCGAGTGCAGGTACGGGCGCGGCATTGCGTTGCACGGTAACGCCGAGAACCTTGGCAATCCACGCATCCTTGTCGGCGTCAGTGCTGGCCATGCGGTGGTTCCGGAAATATTGCTCTTGTTGTCGGCCTGCAACGCCCCGCCCCCGGGATGGCGCCCTCCGCACGGCGACAATCTGGCGGCGACGGCGCGATTTCGCAACAGGAATGGGATTGCGCCTGGGGTGGCTGGCAAAATGTTGTACCAACGCGCTATCGTGCCCCCATGCGCCGGAACAGGCGCACCCAGGGAGACACATCGCATGAGCCTGACCCGCCGCACGCTGCTCGGAACCACCGCTGCCGCCGCGTCCACCGTTCCGCTACGCCGCGCCCGCGCCCAGCGCCCGATGGTCCGCCTCGCCGTCCTCAATGACCAGTCCGGCCCCTATGCCGATGACGGCGGACCGATGGGCGTGCTGTGCGCCCGCCAGGCGATCCAGGATTTCGGCGATCACGGCTTCGATGTGGACCTGCTCGTCGGCGATCACCAGAACAAGCCTGATATCGGCGCCGGGCTCGCCCGCCAGTGGATCGATCGCGGCGGCGTGGATGTCATCGTGGACGTGCCCACCTCCTCGGTGGCGCTCGCCGTCAACACCGTGTGCCGCGAGAAGGACAAGGTGTTCCTCAATTCCGGCGCCGCGACCACGGACCTCACCGGCGCCCAATGCTCCCCCACCACGGTGCACTGGACCTACGACACCTACATGCTCTCCAAGTCTACCGGCGGCGCCCTCGTGGCGTCCGGCGGCGACAGCTGGTTCTTTGTCACGGCGGACTATGTGTTCGGCCAGCAGCTTGAGCGCGACACCTCCGCCTTCGTGCGCGCCGCTGGCGGCAAGGTGCTGGGTGCCCGGCGCTACCCGTTCCCGGACACCACCGATTTCTCCTCCCTGCTGGTGCAGGCCCAGGCCTCCGGCGCCAAGGTGCTCGGCCTCGCCAATGCCGGCGGCGATACCATCAACTGCGTCAAGCAGGCCTCGGAATTCGGCCTGAACAAGACGATGAAGATCGCCATGATGCTGGCAAGCATCAACACCGTGCATGCGATCGGCCTGGAAACCGCGCAGGGGCTGCTATTCACCGAGAGCTTCTTCTGGGACCTCAACGAGCGCACCCGCGCCTTCACCGCCCGCATCAAGCCCAAGATCCAGAAGCCGGCACAGTGGGTGAACCAGGTGACCACCGGCAACTACGGCGCCGTGCTGCACTACCTCAAGGCGGTGAAGGAAATGGGGGTGGCCGAGGCGAAGAAGAGCGGCGCCGCCATCGTCACCCGCATGAAGGCGATGCCGACGGACGATGACTGCTATGGCCCCGGCCGTATCCGCGAGGACGGCCGCAAGTTGCACCCGAGCTATCTGCTGCAGGCCAAGACGCCCGCCGAGAGCAGCGGCGGCTGGGACCTGCTGAAGGTGGTGGCCACCACGCCGGCCGAGCAGGCCTTCCGCCCGCTGGCCGAGGGTGGCTGCGCGTTCATCAAGACATGAGCCGATTGCCGGCGGCGCGGGCATGTATAGAGTAACCCCATGTCAACACCGCCGGCTTTCCCCACCACCACCACCGAAATGCTCGCCCGCCTCGTCGGCTTCGATACGACGAGCCGCAACTCCAACCTCGCGCTGATCGATTTCGCGCGCACCTGGCTCGATGCCCACGCGGTGCCCTACCGCGTGAGCCTCGACCCGACGGGGACCAAGGCGAACATCCACGCCATCATCGGCCCCCATGTGCCGGGCGGCATCGCGCTGTCCGGCCATGTCGACGTGGTGCCGGTGGACGGGCAGGCCTGGAGCAGCGATCCGTTCACCCTGCGTGAGGCCGATGGCCGGCTCTACGGCCGTGGCAGTGCGGACATGAAGGGCTTCGTCGCCAGCTGCCTCGCCGCTGTGCCGGCGCTGAAGGCCCGCACCCTGGCGCGGCCGATCCACCTGTTCATCACCTATGACGAGGAAACCGACATGGGCGGCGCCCGCCGCCTCATCGACGATCTCGCCGAGAGCGGCCTGCGCCCCGAATTCTGCATCGTCGGCGAACCTAGCCTGATGCAGCCCATCCTTGCCCACAAGGGCCGTCTGGCGCTCCGCGTCACCGTGCGTGGCCTCGCCGGACATTCGAGCGAACCCGGCAAGGGCGTCAACGCCATCCACGCCGCGGCCGAGGCGATCGCCTATATCGCCGCTGAGCAGCGCCGGTTCGCCGCCAAGGGTCCGTTCGTTGAAGGCTTCGACCCGCCGCACACCACGCCCCATGTCGGCACCATCGGTGGCGGCAGCATCCTCAACATCATCCCCGAACACGCCAGCTTCGTGATGGAATGGCGCTGCGTGCCGGGCGATGACCCGCACGCCGAGGTGGAACGCCTGCGCCGCCATGTTGCCACCCACATCGAACCGGCGATGAAGGCGATCGACCCGTCCTGCGGCTTCACGCTTGACGTGATCGACGATATCCCCGGCATGGCGCTCGATGCCGGCCACGCGCTGGCCGCGCTGACCAAGCGCCTCGCCGGCTTCAACAGCGCGGGCAAGGTGAGCTACGGCACCGAGGGCGGGCTCTACCAGGCCGCCCGCATCCCCACCATCGTCTGCGGCCCCGGGGACATCGCGCAGGCGCACAAGCCCGACGAGTTCCTCGCCATCTCCCAACTCGCCGCCTGTGACGCCTTCATCCTGCGCCTCGCCGACTACCTGAGCACATGACCGACACGCGCGATGCGGCCCACGGGTGGGGGCGGCCGGTGCCGCTTCCCCATTTCAAGGTGGAGCTGTCACCGCCGGATTTGTCTGCCTGGCTTCCCGGCAACACCGGGGTGGCGGGCTTCACCAGCTACGCGGCCGAGGCTTCCGGCCCGCATGTGGTGCTGCTCGGGCTGACCCACGGCAATGAGTTGTCGGGCGCCATCGTGCTCGATCGGCTGTTGCGCGCCGGCCTGCGCCCCGAGCGCGGCCGGCTGACCTTCGGGTTTGCCAACATCGCGGCCTTCGACAGCTTCGATCCGGCACAACCCACCGCGAGCCGCTTCGTCGACGAAGACCTCAACCGGCTGTGGGACCCCGCGGTGCTCGATGGCCCCCGCCACTCGCGCGAGCTGGATCGGGCACGGGAAATGCGGCCGATGATCGATACCGCCGATGTGCTGGTCGATCTGCACTCGATGTTGTGGCCGTCCGATCCGTTGATCCTGTGCGGCACCACTCCGCGCGGCCGCGCCTTGGCGCAGGCCATGGGCACGCCGGGGCTGGCCATCGCCGACTCCGGCCATCTCAGCGGGCGCCGGCTGATCGATTACGACCGGTTCGGCACGCCGGGCGGCAGCGCCCATGCGGTACTGGTGGAGGCCGGGCAGCACTGGGCGCGGGATACCGTCACCACCAGCCTCGCCAGCGTTGCCGGCACGCTGCGCTTCACCAACACCGTCACCACGCACCCGGCACTTCCCGCCCGGCGCCCGCCCCCTGGCCGCTATGCCGAGGTGACCGATGTGGTAACCGCCACCACCGGCGCCTTCGCGTTCATGCGCGGCTTCCAGGGTGGCGAGATCGTGCCGCGGCGCAATACGGTGATCGCGCTCGATGGCGAAACTGAGATCCGCACACCCTATGACAATTGCCTGCTGGTGATGCCGAACCTGCGGCCCAGCCGGGGACATACCGCAGTGCGCCTGGCGCGGATCGTCCCATAAACGAAAAGCCCGCTGGCATATGCTGTCAGCGGGCTCGGTATTCTATTTCGTCGAAGCTAGCGGGTGAATCGCAGGCACTCCAGCAGCGCGCACCAACCTAGTAGCGCAGCGGAGCCTGCTTGTTCACGGCGGCAACCATCGTGTGCTGGATGCGCTTGGAGAGGGTCATCACGCCGATGGTCAGCATCGCAGCGAACACAGCAAACCACAGTGTGGTTGAAGCCCGCTTGCTCGTCAAAATCTGTGACATCGCCCTACTCCCGCTTTCCTGATCTTGCTGGCTTGTACTCTTGGCGTCCCGGCGGCCCCCGGTCGGCTTCGATCTAACCAAACCAACAAATCATGACATAAATCTACACGAGTGGATGGCAATTGCAAACAGAATCCTGCTGCACGCAACGGTTTTAACGGACACTTGACGATCGCGCCGCCAGGGCGCTCACAAACCCCCGACAATCCTCACGAACGTCAGGCGTCACGAACATTCACCGACATTCGCCCTAACAAAAAACCCCGCCCTTTGCAGTGCGGGGTTTCAGCCGAATGTCAATCGCAGACGTTCAGGCAACCAGCGGCGCACGCTCCGCGCTTGCCCGCGCCCAGGCCGCCGCGGCGTCCTCGTCGAACAATTCGGTCAGCTTGCTCATCATGGTGCCGCCAAGTTCCTCGGCATCCACGATGGTTACCGCGCGGCGATAGTAGCGCGTCACGTCATGGCCGATGCCGATGGCGATCAGCTCGACGAGGTTGCGGTTCTCGATCTCGCGGATCACGTCACGCAGGTGCCGCTCCAGGTAGTTGCCCGGGTTGACCGACAGTGTGCTGTCATCCACCGGCGCGCCGTCGCTGATCACCATCAGGATGCGACGATGCTCGGGCCGGTTGACCAGGCGCTTGTAAGCCCACTGCAGCGCCTCGCCGTCGATGTTCTCCTTCAGCAGGCCCTCGCGCAGCATCAGCCCGATGTTCTTGCGGGCCCGGCGCCAGGGGGCGTCGGCCGATTTGTAGATGATGTGGCGCAGATCGTTCAGCCGGCCCGGATTGCGCGGCTTGCCCTCGGCCACCCAACGCTCGCGGCTCTGGCCGCCCTTCCACGCCCGCGTGGTGAAGCCAAGCACCTCCACCTTCACCGCGCAGCGCTCCAGCGTGCGCGACAGGATATCGCCGCACATCGCCGCCACCGTGATCGGCCGCCCGCGCATGGAGCCCGAGTTGTCGATCAGCAGCGTCACCACGGTGTCGCGGAAATCCATGTCCCGCTCGCGCTTGTAGGACAGCGCCAGCATCGGGTTGACCACCACGCGCGCCAGGCGGGCGGCGTCAAGGATGCCTTCCTCAAGGTCGAACTCCCACGACCGGGTCTGCTGCGCCATCAGGCGGCGCTGCAACCGGTTGGCGAGCTTGGACACCACGCCCTGGAGGTGCTGCAACTGCTGGTCGAGCTGCTGGCGCAAACGGGCCAGTTCCTCGGAGTCGCACAGGTCCTCAGCGTTGATTTCCTCGTCGAACGTCCGGGTGAACGGCTTGTAGACCGCATCGCTGTCGACGATCGGCTTGTCGCGCCGCGGCTGCGGCCCGCCAGGCTTGTCGTCCCCTTCGGCGGCGGCGGCGTCTTCCTCGGCATCGTCGCCCGACTGGTCGTCAGACGCCTCGCCTTCCATTTCCTCGGGCTGGGCGCCGAGCATCGACTCGGTGTCGCTCTCCGACTGGCCCTCGCCTTCCTGCGAATTGTCCTGCTGGCCGGATTGTTCGCCGTCCTCGCCTTCCTCGCTCTCGTCTGGCTCGGCATCCACCTCCGCTTCGGCGAGATCCATAGCGGCCAGCAGCTTGCGGGCGGCGCGGGTGAAATTGGCCTGGTTGTCCTTGGCCTCGGCCATCTCGGCGATCGCCGCCTCGGCCGACTCGCCGATGGAGTCACGCCACAGGTCCAGCACTTTCTGCGCCGCCGGCGGGGAGGCCTCGCCCGACATCCGCTCACGCGCCAGCAGGGCCAGGGCTGCCGAAATCGGCAACTGGTCCTTGCGGGTCATCCGATCATAGCCCTCGGACTCGCATTCCTCGGCGAGGCGGGCACGCAGGTTGGAGGCAACGCCGTCCATATACTTGGAGCCAACCACCTCCACGCGCGCCTGCTCCAGCGCGTCATAGGCGTCCTTCGCCTCGCGGCGCGCCGGCATGCGGGCGTTGTGGACGGCGTCATCATGGTGGCGGATGCGCAAGGCGAGGCTGTCCGCCGCGCCGCGCAACCGCGCCATTTCCTGCGCCGGCAGTGCCCGGGTGGGCAGCGGCAGGCGGGCGCGCTTGCCCGCCAAGCCCGACGGACCCGGCTGGAACGCCACCTGCACATCATCGGTCTGCGCGATGGCACGCAGCACACCGGCTGTGGCGCGCTTGAATTCCTCCGAGCGCGTGTTGTCCTTGCTGCTACCGCTCATCTTTACCGCCTGTTCCCACTCGAACCCCGCACAAAGTCAGCCAGTCAGGGGGGATCAACCCCCCTTGCGCGGCATCAGTCCGGTCGAGACCTCGCTGCCGAAGCAGCGCTGGAAGTACTCCGCCACCGTCTGCCGCTCCGCCTCGTCGCACTTGTTGAGGAAGGTGAGGCGGAAGGCGAAGCCGATGTCGTTGAAGATACGCGCGTTCTCGGCCCAGGTGATCACGGTGCGCGGGGACATCACGGTGGAGATATCGCCGTTGATGAAGCCGGCGCGGGTCAGATCCGCCAGCGCCACCATGCTCTCCACCTTCTTGCGCTCGGCCTTGTCGGTCGGCTCAAGGCCCATCTTGGCCATCACGATCTCGGTTTCCTGGCCGTGCGGCAGGTAGTTCAGGGTGGCGACGATGTTCCAGCGGTCCATCTGGCCCTGGTTGATCTGCTGCGTGCCATGATAGAGGCCCGTCGTGTCGCCGAGGCCGACCGTGTTGGCGGTCGAGAACAGGCGGAACGAGCGGTGCGGGCGGATCACCTTGTTCTGGTCGAGCAGGGTGAGCTTGCCCTCGACTTCCAGCACGCGCTGGATGACGAACATCACGTCCGGCCGGCCGGCGTC
>CAIMWH010000230.1 GCA_903845065.1 uncultured Rhodospirillales bacterium
CGCGCCCAGCAGCCACAGCACATCCACCCCGCCGCCCAGCATCGCCGCGGCAGTCTTGCCGCCCTTGCCCGGCACGAACCCGAGGTCGAGCGCGCCCACCCGGGCGGCCGCGGTGTGCAGCACATTGAAGCCATGCCACTCGGCATTGAGTGCCCCAACCGCATCGGCCAGCTTCCAGCACGCGCTTAGAACCGCGGCGCCATCGGCCCGCCGCAGCGCCCCCTGCCCCACCACGATCATCGGCTTCTTCGCCGCCTTCAGCGTGGCCGCGAACGGATGCGACCCATCGACGAGAGCAGCAAGAACGGAGGCCTCATCACCAAGGTCCTCGACCGGATAAGTCAGATCGGCAGCGGGTCCGACCCGCCCCACCTTGAGCCCGCCAACCCGCCACCGCTTCAGGATGCGCGCATTCACCAACGGCGCCTCGCGCCGCGGATTGGACCCCACGAGCAGAATGGCGTCCGCATCCTCGATCCCGGCAATCGACGTGTTGAAGGTGTAAAACTCCCGGCGAGACGCATCGAGCGCCGCCCCATCCTGCCGGCAATCCGTATTGGCCGACCCCAGCGAGGACATCAGGTC
The DNA here is from genome assembly GCA_903845065.1 of uncultured Rhodospirillales bacterium. Classification (GTDB taxonomy): domain Bacteria; phylum Pseudomonadota; class Alphaproteobacteria; order Acetobacterales; family Acetobacteraceae; genus CAIYPH01. Next base: position 586 of record CAIMWH010000230.1, read on the forward strand.
CTTCAACGCCAGCATGCTCTCCGCATCGCAAAGATCGCCGGCAATGGCACCAATCCGATCCCCCGCCACACCCTTCAGCTTGGCATCGATCGCCTCGAAAGCGTCTTCCCAAGCCGCCTTCACCAACTTGCCGTCGCGCTTCACCCAAACGCTGTCCAGCCGCCGGCGTTTCAGCCCATCCACCGAAAAGCGCGACTTATCGGCCAGCCATTCCTCGTTCACGTCCTCATTGAGGCGCGGCAGAATGCGAAGCACTTCCGGCCCACGCGCATCCACCCGGATATTGGTGCCAACCGCGTCCAGCACATCCACGCTGTCCGTCTTCTTCAGTTCCCACGGCCGCGCCACGAACGCATACGGCTTGGAGGTCAGCGCCCCCACCGGGCATATGTCGATCAGATTGCCCGACAATTCCGAGGTCAGCGCCATCTGAACGTAGGTGCCAACTTCCATGCTCTCGCCACGCGCGGTGGCGCCAAGCTCGGGCGTGCCGGCAATCTCGGCCGAAAACCGGATGCAGCGCGTGCACTGGATGCACCGCGTCATCACCGTCTTGACCAGCGGACCGAGGTCCTTGTCCTTCACCGCCCGCTTGGCCTCGTGATAGCGCGAGCCATCGCGGCCATAGCCCACCGCCTGGTCCTGCAAATCGCACTCGCCGCCCTGGTCGCAAATCGGGCAATCCAGCGGATGGTTGATGAGCAGGAACTCCATCACCCCCGCCCGCGCCTTCTTCACCATCGGGGTATCGGTGTGCACCACCATGCCCTCGTTGACCGGATAGGCGCACGAAGCGAACGGCTTGGGCGGCGCCTTCTCGATTTCCACCAGGCACATGCGGCAGTTGCCCGCCACCGACAGCCGCTCATGATAGCAGAACCGCGGCACTTCCTTGCCGGCGGCCTCGCAGGCCTGCAACACATTGGAGCCGGGGGGAACGTCGACGTCGATGCCGTCAACCGTGACTTTGACCATGGGTCTACTCCGCGGCGAGCGACATGGATCGCCCGGCTTTGTAGTTTCGGATGCGCTCTTCCATCACCGGACGGAAGTTCTTGATCAGGCCCTGGATCGGCCAGGCCGCCGCATCGCCGAGCGCACAAATCGTGTGCCCTTCGACCTGCCGCGTCACCTGCTCCAGCGTGTCGATCTCGTCGATCGAGGCGCGGCCCTCCACCATGCGGTTCATCACCCGCATCATCCAGCCCGTCCCCTCGCGGCACGGCGTGCACTGGCCGCACGACTCATGCTTGTAGAACTGGC
>CAIMWH010000231.1 GCA_903845065.1 uncultured Rhodospirillales bacterium
CTCGCCCTCGGGAATCGCGAATACGACGGGGGCGAAAGCCAATTTCGCCTGCGCTCGGTCGAGCGGCTTCTGGGAAATCGATGGGACGCGGGCGGATAAATCCTACAATGGCTTTTCGTCCTGCCTCAACGCTTCGGGCGGACCGAAGGGCGCCGATTGCCGGGCCAATCCGGCGACGCCCGGCGGCGTCATTTTCGAGGCGGATATGGCCGACAACCCGTTCGTCGCCGCCGAGGACGCCAGCACGGCCTACGACACCATCAGGGTCGGCCCCACCGGTCGCGCCACCGCGCCGGATCGGTTCCAGACCTGGCTGATCTGGAACGAGCCGACCAACAATCGTTCGCCGCCCCCCAAGAGCCCGCCGGCTTTGCATGTGCTGGCCCGCGTTGATTGGTTCTGGCAGGGCGGCGCGGGCGACATCGGAGCCGCGGGCGCGGATTGCGCGTCCAAGATTCACCCTAGCCATGGTTGGACCGGCGGCAACCTGAAGGCCGGCGTAACCGCCGTGCTGTTCGGCGCGGCCGCCGGCGCGCCGACCCGAACCAACCTACGGGCCCATAACAACACCTGGCTGCCGGGCCCCTGCTGACATCGGGATGATCGGCCCACGTGACGGAACAAGGACATGGGGGAAGCGATGCCGCTAAAACTCACGCGCTACGGCCCATTGTTGATCTTGCTCGCGGGAGCGCTGTTTGTTGGATCGCCGTCGTTGGTTTCGGCGTCGGGCGCCTGTCCTTATTGGATCGACTCGGCCACGGGCGAGAAGGTGGCGACAAAGACCATTCCCGCCGCGTTGGGGGAAACCGCCTATAGCCATTACATTCAAAGTTCGGATCGAAACCACGCCCAACAGAGTGGCCAGAATTTTGTCCGCTTGCCTGACGGAAACTGGATCGACTCGGCCACCGGTCAAAAGGTGGCGACGAAGACCATTCCCGCTGTGTTGGGGGAAACCGCCTATAGCCATTACATTCAGAGCTCGGATCGTAATCACGCCTACCAGAGTGGACAGAACTTCGTCCTCATCCCTTGTCCCCCGGCAAACCAGCCCGCGAATGCGCGGGCGGCGCCCGGCCTACCGGTTTTGCCCTTCGGGCTCGGCATCGGTTTTGGCAAGGGCCACGGCGGTGGCGATTGCAGGGGCAGGATGTGTGACGAGGCGCGGCCGAAATAACGCCTGGAATTCATCACCCGCCGCCTCGGCGTTGATGTTCCGACGCCCATCCACGCAACTCCCCGCGCTCCCGCCAACCCGGCGGCGGATGTTCATCGAGGGCGTGGAGACGATTTTGCGCGATCGGAAGTCGACCCCGAGCCCCGCAATCTCTGGTAAATAGGTATCATGTCCCCGAAATCCCCCTGCAATCCCAGCCCGCTCGAGACTAATTCCGCGAACTCCTGCCACCCCGCCCCCCTTCCGCCCTCTGTAGGCCCTCCCCCGATAGGGACGTAACTCCCAAGGAGGGTGAGTCCGTTTTGCCACAGGTTTGATGATTTTGGGGGTTGGGTATGGATTTGGCGAGACGTGTGGGGGTGAAATGTGAGTCAAGGTAGGGATGATTCTCCCTGCCGACATCGAGGCGGTGATC
>CAIMWH010000232.1 GCA_903845065.1 uncultured Rhodospirillales bacterium
AAAAAAAGAAGCAAAAAACTTCTACCCATTGGAGTGCGTTAGACGGCGATACCCGGCATCCAGGACTTTTCGATCTTCTGGGCGGTTTCGTACGCATCAATGCTGGGGGCGTGCTGGAGGGTCTGGCCGATATCGTCCAGGCCATTCAACAGCAGATGCTTGCGGAACGGGTCAATCTCGAAGGGGATGCGCTCGCCGTTGGGGCGGACGACGACCTGCTCCTGCAAATCAACGGTGAGGCGGGCGTTCTCGCCAAGCTTGGCGTCCTCGATCAGTTGGTCGCAGATCTCGCGCGACAGCTTGATCGGCAAGATACCGTTCTTGAAGGTGTTGGTGTGGAAGATGTCGGCGAAATCCGGCGCGATGACGCAGCGGATGCCGAAATCGAGCAGCGCCCAGGGCGCATGCTCGCGCGACGAACCGCAGCCGAAGTTCTCATGCGCGATGAGGATCTCGGCGCGGCGGTAGGGCTCCTGGTTGAGCACGAACTCGGGCCGTTCGCTGCCCTCGGCGTCATAGCGGAGGGTGTCAAACAAATGCACGCCGAGGCCGGTGCGCTTGATGGTTTTCAGGAAGCGGGCCGGGATGATCTTGTCGGTATCGACGTTGGCCAGCGGCAGGGGGGCCGCGATGCCGGTGAGCGTGGTGAAAGCGTCCATTACGCAAACTCCCGCGGATCAATGAGGTGGCCAGCGACGGCGGCGGCGGCGGCCATCGCCGGCGAAACCAGATGGGTACGCCCACCAGGACCCTGGCGGCCCTCGAAATTGCGGTTCGAGGTGCTGGCGCAGCGCTGGCCCGGGGTGAGCTTGTCCGGGTTCATGCCCAGACACATCGAGCAGCCCGGCTCGCGCCACTCGAAGCCGGCCTCGATCAGCACCTTGTCGATGCCCTCGGCCTCGGCGAGATCGCGCACGATGCCGGAGCCCGGCACCACCATGGCACGCACCCCGGGGGCCACCTTGCGGCCCCGCGCGATGTCGGCGGCGGCGCGGATGTCCTCGATGCGGCCGTTGGTGCAGGAGCCGATGAACACCACGTCGATCTTGAGGTCGGTCATCTTCTGGCCGACGTTGAGGCCCATGTATTCCACCATGCGGGCAAGCTGCACCCGGCGGCCTTCATCGGCCTCAAGGCTGGGATCGGGCACCGTGCCGTTGATGGCGACGACGGCCTCGGGGTTGGTGCCCCAGGTGACCATCGGCACGATATCGGCGGCATTCAGCACGATGGTGCTGTCGTAAACCGCGCCCTCGTCCGACGGCAGGGTTTTCCACCAGGCCAGCGCCTTGTCGAGCGCCTCGCCCTTCGGCGCGTAGGGGCGGCCGGCGACGTAGGCGAAGGTGGTCTCGTCCGGCGCGATCATGCCGGCGCGGGCGCCCGCCTCGATGGACATGTTGCAGACCGTCATCCGGCCCGCCATGTCGAGCGCGCGGATCGCCTCGCCGGCGTATTCGATCACATGGCCGGTGCCGCCGGCGGTGCCGATGCGCCCGATGATGGCCAGCACGATGTCCTTGGCGGTAACACCCGGCGGCAGGGTGCCGTCGACGCGGACCAGCATGTTCTTCGCCGGGCGTTGCAGCAGGGTTTGCGTGGCAAGCACGTGTTCGACCTCGGACGTGCCGATGCCGAACGCCAGCGCGCCCATGGCGCCATGGGTGGAGGTATGGCTGTCGCCGCACACGATGGTGGTGCCGGGCAGCGAAATGCCCTGCTCCGGCCCGATGATGTGCACGATGCCCTGCTGCGGGCTGAGAATGGGGAAATACGGCACCCCGAACTCGGCCACGTTGCGCTCCAGGGTTTCCACCTGGATGCGGCTGTCCTCTTCGAGGATGCCCTGAGCACGGCCCATGGTAGGGATGTTATGGTCGGCCACCGCGATGGTGGCGTCCGGCCGGCGAACCTTGCGGCCGGCGAGACGAAGCCCTTCGAATGCCTGCGGGCTCGTCACCTCGTGCACGAGATGGCGATCGATGTAGAGCACGCAAGTGCCGTCCGGCAGGCGCTCGACCACATGGGCATCCCACACCTTGTCGAACAAGGTGCGCGGCTTCGTCTCCGTCATATCCATCCCCTTATCAACGGCTACTGAGCAGCCGGAGTCTCCACGATTTCACGCGCACGCTCGGCGATACGCGCCGACTTGCCGCGACGGCCACGCAGGTAATACAGCTTCGCGCGACGCACATCGCCACGACGCACCACGAAGATCTCGGCGATGGTGGGCGCATACAGCGCGAACACGCGCTCCACACCCTCGCCATAGCTGATCTTGCGCACGGTGAAGTTGCTGTGCAGGCCCTTGTTGGAGCGCGCGATGCACACGCCTTCGAAGTTCTGCACGCGCGAACGCTCGCCTTCAACCACCTTCACGGCAACGCGGAGGGTATCGCCGGGGCTGAAATCGGGCACGGCGCGGGCTTCGGTAAGCTTCGCGACCTGGTCGGCCTCGAACTGCTGGAGGATATTCATGGTGTTGGTCCTTTCGTCGGATTTCGTCTAGGGCGCGGCAGGCGTGGAGGCAACCACGCCGCCGCTGCGATTGTTGCGGGGCTTGTCTGACAAATAGCGGGCCCAAAGGTCCGGGCGGCGTTCACGGGTGATGCGTTCCGCCTCGGCGCGGCGCCAGGCGGCGACGGCACCGTGATGGCCGGACAGCAACACGTCGGGCACCGCCTTGCCGTGCCATTCGGCCGGGCGGGTGTAGTGCGGGTATTCGAGCAATCCGGCGGCGAAGCTTTCCTCGTCGGCGCTTTCCGCCGCCCCCATCACGCCGGGCAGCAGGCGGACGCAGGCATCGAGCAGCACCAGGGCGGCGGGTTCGCCCCCCGAAAGCACGAAGTCCCCGATGCTGATCTCCTCCAGGCCGCGGGCTTCGATCACCCGCTCGTCGATCCCCTCGTAGCGGCCGCAGAGCAGAACCACGCCAGGACCGGCGGCGAATTCACGCACCCGCTCCTGGGTGAGTGGACGGCCGCGCGGGGTGAGGTAGACCACCGGCCGGCCATCGTCGCACGCGGCGATGGCGGCATCGAGAACATCGGGCCGCATCACCATGCCGGCACCACCGCCGAACGGCGTGTCATCGACCGTGCGATGGCGATCGGTGGCATGCGCGCGAATATCGCGCGCCTCCAGCGACCACACCGCGCGTTCGAGGGCACGCCCGGCGAGCGAGGTGCCGAGCGGGCCGGGGAACATGGCGGGGAACAGGGTGAGCACCGAGGCGCGCCAGGTCATGGCCGTGCCCCTGTGTCACCCTGGGCATCACCGACAACCTCGCCAGGCGGCACCACCACCACACGGCCGGCGGCAAGATCCACTTCCGGCACCGCGGCGCGGGTGAAGGGGATCAGCAGCGGGCCGATCTCCAGGCTCGCACCGGCGCCATAGTCATGCACCGCGGCGATCTGGCCGATTTCCTGCCCATCCGGCCCCACGGCGGTGAGGCCGACGAGATCGGAGAGGTAGAACTCGTCCTCGTCCGGGGCCGGCAGGCGGTCCCGGTCAACGAACAGGCGGGTGTTGGTGAGCTTGCCCGCGGCCTCGCGGTCATCCACCCAGTGCGGCTTGCCGGCAATGAGTTCGGCGACGCGGGCGACGCCTTCGGATTGCCAGCGCAGGCGGTACAGCCGCCCGCGCCCGTCAGACAACGGTCCATAAGTGGCGATATCGGAGGGGTCGGCGGTGTAGCTCGTGACATGCACGAACCCCCGCACCCCATGCGGTCGGCCGATAACGCCCAGCAGGATGGACCGCTCGGTCACCTGTTAGCCGCCGTTGGCCTTGGCGCGCTCCTGCGCCTTCTTCTTCGGGGCCGACTGGTGCGGCTGCTCGCTGAACACGGGCATCGGGGCTAGGCCGGCGTGGCCGAGGAACTTCGCCACGCGCTCGGTCGGCAGGGCGCCGTTGCTCAGCCAATGCTGGATGCGCTCGCCCTGCAGGCGAATGCGGTCGGCATGCTCGGCCGGCAGCATCGGGTTGTAGCTGCCAACGCGCTCGATGAAGCGGCCGTCGCGCGGGCTGCGGCTGTCGGCGATGACGATGTGGTAGTAGGGGCGCTTCTTGGCGCCGGCGAGGGCGAGGCGGATCTTAAGTCCCATCAGTCAGGTCTCCTGGGTCATCAGTAAAGTATCGGTTGGAGGGTTCAGGACGGCCGGCGGCCGCCCCGGTTCAAAACGGCCGACGCCCCTGCGGCATCAGGGCGCCAAGCCCCTGCCGCATGAGGCCCTTCTGGCCGAGCTTGTTCATCCGCTTCATCATCGTCGACATGTCGTCGAACTGCTTCAGCAGCTTGTTGACGTCCTGCACCGTGGTGCCGGATCCGGCGGCGATGCGCTTCTTGCGCGAGGCCTTGATGATGTCCGGCAACTTGCGTTCCTTCGGCGTCATCGAGGAGATGATCGCCGCCTGGCGCGCCAGCACCTTGGTATCGAGGTTCTTGTCGCCGATCTGCGCCTTGAGCTTCTCCGCCCCCGGCAACATGCCGAGGATGGAGGAGATGCTGCCCATCTTGCTGATCTGCTTGAGCTGGGAGGCGTAGTCCTCCAGGTCAAACGTGCCCTTCGCCATCTTGCGGGCGAGCTTTTCGGCCTCCGCCTCGTCGATGGTTTCGGCGGCGCGCTCCACGAGCCCCACCACGTCACCCATGCCGAGAATGCGGCCGGCGACGCGTTCGGGATGGAATTCCTCAAGGGCGTCAAGCTTCTCGCCGGTGCCGACCAGCTTGATCGGGGCGCCGGTGATGGAGCGCATCGACAGCGCGGCGCCGCCACGGGCATCACCGTCCATGC
>CAIMWH010000233.1 GCA_903845065.1 uncultured Rhodospirillales bacterium
ACGCCTATGCGAGCGGCCTCGCGGCCTGCCTGCGCCAACGCAACTTCGTGCTGCTGTGCTTCACCGGGCTGCTCGGCGCCAGCCTGATGGTGGCGACCGTGGCCGGCACGGACTTCTTCCCCACCGCGGACGTGGGCATCATCAAGCTCCATTACCGCGGCGCCTCGGGCAACCGCCTGGAGGTGACCGAGCGCAACGTGCTCGATATCCAGGCCAAAATCCGCGAGATCATCGGCGCCAGCGAAATCCAGACCATCAATGACGTGGTGGGCGTGCCGTTCTCGTCCAACCTCGCCATGCTGCCGTCCGACAACGTGACCAGCGCGGACGCCGAAATCCTGATCCAGCTGAAAAAGGGCCATCGTCCCAGCGTGGATCACGTGCGCGCGCTGCGCACCAAGCTGCCAGAGGCGTTCCCCGGCGCGCTGTTCTATTTCCAGACCGCCGACATCGTCTCCCAGGTGCTGAACTTCGGCCTATCGGCGCCGATCGACATCCAAATCTCGGACCCCAACTTCACCCGCTCCTTCGGCATCGCCCAGCGTCTGCTGCTGGGCATCCAGAAAATCCCCGGCGTGGCCGATCCGCACATCGCCCAGGTGCTGGACTACCCCACTTTGCAGATCGAGGTGGACCGCCTGCGCGCAGCCGGGCTCGGCATCAGCCAGCGCGACATTTCCAACAACCTGCTGGTGTCGCTGTCGTCTAGCTCGCTGGTGGCGCCGTCCTACTTCCTCAATCCCGTCAACAACGTGAACTACTTCGTGGCGGTCCGGCAGCCGATGGAGGCGATCCAGACCGTCGATGACCTGATGGACCTGCCGGTCAGCCAGCCGCAGATCACGGTGCCCACCAACGTCAACTCGCTGTTCTCCACCACCCAGTACGCGCTGATGCCGAACGCGCCCGTCACCCGCATGTCCGACGTGGCATCGCTGCGGCCGCGCACCTCCTTCGCCACCATCAACCACGCCCAGGTGCAGCGCGTGATCGACGTGGCGGCCAACGTGGACGGGCGCGATCTCGGCTCCGTCAGCAATGATATCCGCAAGGTGATTGCCGAGGTTTCCAAGGACCTGCCGATCACCACCCACATCAACCTGCGCGGGCAGCCCGAGGTGATGGATACCTCCTTCAGCAACCTGGCGCAGGGCCTGGTGATCGCCATCATCCTGGTCTACGCGCTGCTTGTGGTGCTGTTCCAGTCCTGGGTGGACCCGTTCATCATCATGATGGCGGTGCCGGGCGCGCTGATCGGCATCATCTGGATGCTGGTGCTGACCGGCACCACCATCAACGTGGAATCGCTGATGGGCACCATCATGACGGTGGGCATTTCGGTCTCGAACTCCATCCTGGTGGTGAGTTTCGCCAATGACGTGCGGGCGCGCCACAACGTGAGCCCATTCGAGGCGGTGGTGGCGGCCGGGCGTACCCGGTTGCGGCCCATCCTGATGACGGCGCTGGCCATGGTGCTCGGCATGATCCCGATGGCGCTCGGCGCCGGCGAGGCGGGCGAGCAGAACGCGCCGCTCGGCCGCGCGGTGATCGGCGGGCTGGTCGCGGCCACCATCGCCACGCTCATCATCGTGCCGATCTTCTACACGCTGCTGCGCCGCAGTGCGCCGCGGCTACACACGCTCGATCGGCAGTTTGCCGCGGAAGCCGCTGGTGCCAACGCGCCCGCGGCCGCTGAATAGGCCAGGGGATAGACCATGCCAGGGGATCAACCATTGCCCGGGGACCAGCACTTGCCAGTGGACCAGCCCATGCAGGGGAGTCAGCCAACGATGGCGCCCACCCCCGTCAACCCACCCCGGCGCAGCCTGGGCCTGTATCTGTTCGGCCTGATCCTGCTCGGGGTCGCGGGCACCGGCACCGTCTATTACGTGCGCGCCGGCGCCGAGGGCCTCAGCACCGCCCGCAGCGCCATGGAGGCCGAGGCGGCGCGCGGCCCCCGAGTGGTGATCGCCACCGTCGCCCAGGGCCCCGCCTTCCGCACCATCACCCTGCTGGGCGATGCCAAGCCGTTCACCACCGCCACGCTGTTCGCCAAGGTGAGCGGCTATGTGAAAACCGTCAGTGTCGACAAGGGCGACAGCGTCACCGCCGGGCAGGTGGTGGCCGAAATCGAGAGCGCCGAACTGGAAAGCCAGTACCAGAGCGCGGTGGCCGACCTCGACTACAAGCAACGCCTCGCCGTGCGTGCCCGCGAACTGCTGCGCACCGGCAGCACCGCACAGCAGACCGCCGAACAGGCCGAGGCCAACCTGCGCATCTCCCAAGAGAGCGTGCGCAACCTCAACACCATGCGCTCCTACCAGGTGATCAAGGCGCCGTTCGACGGCACCGTGGTGGCCCGTTTCGCCGATCCGGGCGCCCTGATGCAGGCCGCCACCACCAACCAGGCCAGTTCCCTCCCGGTGATCCAGATCGCCGACAATTCGAAGTTGCGCATCGGCGCCTACGTGGAACAGCGCGACGTCGCGGCCATCCATATCGGCGACGAGGCCGAAATCACCGACGCCTCCAACCCAGAGCGCAAGCGCAAGGCCAAGATCAGCCGCACCGTGGGCACCTTGGACCCGCGCACCCGCACCCTCTACATCGAGATGGACCTCGACAACCGGGACGGCTTCCTGGTGCCCGGCAGCTTCACTTATGCCAGCCTGCGCGTGCCCGTCGCCAGCTTCCCGCAAATCCCGGTGGCCGCCCTCAACCAGCGCGGCGGCAATGCCCAGGTGGCGGTGGTGGGCGAGGACGCGGTGGTGAAGTTCCGCCCCGTGCGCATCGGCACCACCGACGGCGTGGTGATCAACGTGGCGGACGGGGTGAAGCCCGGCGAGAAAGTGGCGCTGAATGTGCCGAGCGAAGTGACCGACGGCACCAAGATCCGGCCGTCCACCGGCCGCTAGGCCAGCCGGTCAGACGAAGCGTATCTCCGCCGGCGCGAAACCGTCGAACAGCGCCGTGACGGTGCAGGGCGCGTCGAGCCACAGCGGCGGGGTGACGCTGCCCAGCATCACCACCTGGCCCGCCCGCAGGCCGCCAAACGCCGCCACTTCGGCGGAGGCGGCGAGCCATGCCAGTGCCTGCATGGGATGGCCCAGCAGGTCCCGCCCATGGCCAGAGGCCTTCTCCACCCCATCGATGAGGAAGCGGCCCTGCACAGCGCCGAGGTCCATCGCGCGCCAGTTCGCCGGCGGCGCGGCCAGCACGCAGGCGGCGTGGAACACCTGGTCGGCGATCAGCGTGGGGGTGCCGACCGCCTTGAGATCGCCCATCGGCGGTGGCCCGTAGCGGTTCTCGACGATCTCGATGGCGGCACACACCTCCCCCACCGCCGCGGCGGCCTGTTCGGGCGTGCAGGGACCGGGCGGCAGGTCATGTGCCAGGCGCACCGCGATTTCGCACTCCACGCCGGGATTGCGGTAGTTCGCCCAGGCCAGCACCGCCGGCCCGCGATGGATGGCATCCGCGCGCATGAAGCCGGCGGCGGGGCCGGGCAGGCCGAGATATCCCTGCATCCATGTCGTCGTGGCGCCGATCTTGAACCCGGCCGGCGGAATGGCCCCCCAGCGGCGCGCCAGGGCGTGCTGGGCGGCAATCCCCTCGGCGATGGTGGCGGGCGCCGTGCCCGCCGGCAACGGGCCGGCGGGGGTGCGGGCGGCGCGGGTCGCGTGGAGATGTTCGGCCACGCGGGCGGCGTCAAACGACATGCTGTGGTCCTAGGCTTTGCGGCTGACTTCGTAGAGCGCGATGGCGGCGGCGGCGGACACGTTGAGGCTCTCCATCGCCAGGGACTGCCCGATACCGGCGAGTTCGTCACAGGTCTCGCGCGTCAGGCGACGCAATCCCTCGCCCTCGGCGCCCAGTACCAGCGCGATGCGGCGATCGGACAGCGCGGTGCCCGAGAGCGGCGCGCCCGAGGCATCGAGCCCGATACACCACAGGCCGGCGGCCTTCAGCGCCACCAGGGTGCGGGAGATGTTGACCGCCTTGAAGAACGGCACCTTCTCGAGCGCCCCCGAGGCGGCCTTGGCAAGCGCGCCGGTTTCGTCGGGCGCGTTGCGTTCCTGCGCGATGATGGCGGCCACCCCGAAGGCGGCGGCCGAGCGCATGATGGCGCCGACATTGCGCGGATCGGTCACCTGGTCGAGCACCAGCACCGGGCCCGGCCGTTCGAGCGCCTGGGCCAGCGAGGGCGGCGTCAGCGGGTCGGTCAGCAGGGCGGCGCCCTGGTGCACGGCATCCCGGCCGAGGATGTGGTCGAGCTTGGGGCGATCGACCCGCTCGGCCTGCATCGGCCAGGGCTGCGGGAAGCCGTTGAGCACGGAGGTCTCGGCATCCTCGGTCAGCAGCAGGCGGCGCAGGCGGCGGGCCGGGTTGGCCAGGGCTGCGGTAACCGCATGGATGCCGTAGAGCCACACGGTGCCCTTGGGAGCCTCGGTGGCGCGGCGATCCTGATGGACCGGGCCGGGGCCGCGTCCGCGCGGGGGCTGAAAAGCGCGGGGCTCATGGGTGCGCTCCGGCGCGCGCTCCTGAGGGCGTGGCGCTAGCGACAGGCGCTCGCCGCGCGGGGCATCGGCGGAACGGGCGGACTCGCCACGCGGGGCGCCCGACGGCTTGGCGCTGCCGCGGAAGGCCTGGCGGCCCTTGTCCTGCCCGCCACGGGGCGAATCGCCGCGAGGGGAATCGGAACGCGGCGAGTCGGAGCGGGGCGAATCGGTGCGACTCGACGCGGCGCGGGGCGAGTCGCCGCGTGATGGATTGCCGCGATCGGGTCCGTTGCGGGAGGGGCCGGCACGATCCGGCGCGCGGCCACGGGGGCCTCCGTCGCTACGGTTTCCGCCCGAACGATTGCCGGGGCCTTTGTCATGGGGTGGTTTCATGATTGCACGCTATACTCTCACCCGCGTGATCATCAAAGCGGCGCAACAGGGGGCGGCGCAGCGGGGCCATGCGCATGTGCTTCGTTGACAAGCACCCTGGAATGGCAATAGAGCGGCGCTTCCGACGGCCCATGCGTGGGCCAGACGGCGGAGGGGTGCCCGAGTGGCTAAAGGGGACGGACTGTAAATCCGTTGGCGTGCGCCTACGTTGGTTCGAATCCAACCCCCTCCACCATTGCTTTTGTCCGGTTTTCTGTGTCCTGATGAGGTTTCTGGCGCGGCTCTCGCGCGGGAGTGGCTGCCGGGATGCGGGTGTAGCTCAATGGTAGAGTCCCAGCCTTCCAAGCTGGCTGTGCGGGTTCGATTCCCGTCACCCGCTCCAACCCGGCCATGTCACGCCGCAGCCTCGTACCCGGCGGTTTGCACGGTTTCATGGCACCCGGCGCAATCATCCCCTTGACATGGCGCCGCCTTCATTCTCTTTACGCCTCCCTGGACCGGGCCGCTCTCACGAGATGCCCGGGCCGGGCGCGCAAGGGGTGTAGCTCAATTGGCTAGAGCGCCGGTCTCCAAAACCGGAGGTTGGGGGTTCGAGACCCTCCACCCCTGCCAGCCCAGCGGACCGATTTCGGCCCGCCATGGCGGCGCATTGGCCGGCCAGTGCCCGGACCCCGCCAGAATGTGCGATCCGGGTGACTGACCTGGCTGGACGCCGCGGGCCTTGCTGGGCGTGACGTGAGTTTTCGTGCGTGGGGAATCCTCCCCGTAGTGGAAGGCGTTGAGGAGCATGACCGGCGTGGCGTTCGATCCGTTGAAATTCGCGCGCGAAGTGCGCAGCGAAGTCACCAAGGTTACCTGGCCGTCGCGCAAGGAGACCATGGTGACCACCGGTCTCGTGTTCGTCCTGGGCACCCTGGCGGCCGCCTTCTTCTTCATTGCCGACCAGATTGTCGGCGTCGGGGTCCGTTTCTTGTTCGGCACCGGTTTCTGAGAGGGGTTGAACATGGCCAAGCGCTGGTACGTCGTCCACGTGTATTCCGGCTTCGAGAAGAAGATCGGGCAGCAGATCAAGGAACAGGCGCTCCAGAAGGGCCTGGGTGACCAGATCGACGAGGTGCTCGTCCCCTCCGAGGAGGTGGTTGAGCTGCGTCGCGGCCAGAAGGTCAACGCCGAGCGCAAGTTTTTCCCTGGCTATGTGCTGGTGAAAATGGAGCTTTCGGACGAAGCCTGGCATCTGGTGAAGGATACCCCCAAGGTCACCGGCTTCCTCGGCAGCAAGACCAAGCCGACCCCGATCAGCGACGCCGAGGCGGAGCGGATCATGAAGCAGACCCAGGAAGGCGTGGAGCATCCCCGTCCGGCGATCCTGTTCGAGATCGGCGAGCAGGTGCGCGTGGCCGATGGCCCGTTCACCAGCTTCAACGGCACCGTCGAGGAAGTGGACGAGGAAAAGGGCCGCGTGAAGGTCAGCGTCTCGATCTTCGGCCGCTCCACCCCGGTGGAACTCGAATACAGCCAGGTCGAGAAGGTCTAACCCTACTCGGCTGCCCCTCGCAGCGCCGCTGCCGCCGCCGTCAGGCTGAGCGGCACGGTGCCGGCGAGGAAGGCGGCCAGCAGCGTCAGGTGCGGCTGGGCCGACTGCCCGCCGGACGCCGCATCGGCCGCCGCCACGCCGAAAATAAGCACCGGGGCGGCCAGCGGTAGAATCAGCAGCGGCATCAACACCCCGCCACGCCGCGCCCCAAGCACCAGGGACGCCGCCGCGGTGCCGAGCAGCGATAGCGCCAGGGTGCCAGGCAGCAGGCCCGCCAGCAGGGCCGGAATGGCCTCATCGGGCATGCGCAGCATCAGCGCCAGCGGCCCGGCACACACCAGCAACGGCAATCCGGTGACCAGCCAGTGCGCGGCGGCCTTGCCGGCGGCGATCAGCGCCGGATGCAACCCGGACAGCAGCAACAAATCGAGCGACCCGTCCTCCAGGTCGGCTCCAAGCAGGCGGTCGAGCGGCAGCAGGGCCGCGAGCAGGGCCGCCACCCAGATGATGCCGGGCGCGATGCGGCCGAGGGTATCGGGTGACGGGCCGATGGCGAGCGGGAACAGCGCCGCCACCAGCACGAAGAACAGCAGCGCGGCGATGGTGTCCCCGCCATGGCGGACGGACAGGCGCAGTTCGCGGACGAGAAGGCGGATCATGCGAGCGAGAATTCCTCGGCGCCGGGCAACGGCAACGGCAAATGGGTGGCGGCGATAACGATGCCGCCGCGATCGCGGTGGGTGGCGAGCAGGGTGCCGAAGCGGGCGACGGAATACACGTCAAGCCCCAGCGTCGGCTCATCGAGCAGCCAGATCGGCGCGGCGGACAGCGCGAGGCGTGACAGCGCCAGCCGGCGCTTCTGCCCGGCCGACAGCATCCGCGCCGGGAGATCGGTCAGGCGCACGAGATCCAACGCCTCCAGCGCGACGGCGATTTCGGCGCCATTCCCCCAGAATCCGAGGTTCTCCGCCACCGACAGCCCGGGCTTCACCGCGTCCTGGTGCCCGACATAGGTGACGCGCGTGGCATGCAGCGGCAGGTCGGCCAGCGTGTCCTCGCCGTTCCAGGACAGGGTGCCGGCCATCGGCCGCACGAGCCCGGCGAGCAGGCGCAGCAGGGTGGACTTGCCCGAGCCGTTCGGCCCCACCAGCAGCATCGCGCTGCCGGCCGGCGCGCGAAAACGCAGCCGCTCGAACACCAGGCGCTCGCCCCGGAAGGCGGCCAATCCGTCAGCCTCCAGCAAAATACCTCCTCGCACCGCGCCTGCCGTTTGCGGGGTGGTGACAACTATGGTTTAAGCCCGCCGCCACATATAGATACCCCCCAGCCCACCGCCGGGAGTCCCCAGCGCGCGCGGCACCAACGCGGAGGCCGAAATCCATGAAATCTGTCGGGCACGACAGCCTCAAAACCGCTCGCACGCTCAGTGTGCAGGGCAAGACCTATACCTATTACTCGTTGCCGGAAGCCGCCAAGACCATCGGCGACATTTCCCGCCTCCCGGTCAGCCTCAAGGTGCTGCTGGAGAACGTGCTGCGCTTCGAGGACGGGCGCACCTACACGGTGGATGACGCCAAATCGATCGCCGGCTGGCTCGCCAAGGCCACCTCGTCCCGCGAAGTGCCGTTCAAGCCCGCCCGCATCCTGATGCAGGACTTCACCGGCGTTCCCGCCGTGGTCGATCTCGCCGCCATGCGTGACGGCATCCTGCGGCTCGGCGGCAACCCCGCCAAGGTGAACCCGCTGGTGCCGGTCGATCTCGTGATCGACCATTCGGTGATGGTGGACTTCTCCGCCACTGCCGACTCCGAACAGAAGAACGTGGACGTCGAGTTCGAGCGCAACGGCGAGCGCTACACCTTCCTGCGCTGGGGCCAGACCGCGTTCGACAATTTCCGCGTGGTGCCCCCCGGCACCGGCATCTGCCACCAGGTGAACCTCGAATACCTCGCCCAGGCCGTTTGGACGGCCGATCTGGACGGCAAGACCTATGCGTATCCCGATACCCTGTACGGCACGGATAGCCACACCACGATGGTGAACGGCATGGGCGTGCTCGGCTGGGGCGTCGGCGGCATCG
>CAIMWH010000234.1 GCA_903845065.1 uncultured Rhodospirillales bacterium
GGATAACGCTGCTGTGATGCGGCCGGGTTGCGTTCCGAGGCGGCAGGCCGCTGGCGGGGCCTCGGGGGTCGTTGGGTGGTCGAAGGTCAGGCCACCGGGGGAGGCGGAGCAGCCGGTGTGGCGGCAGGCGCCTGCTGCACGGCAGGGAGTGCGGCCAGGATTCCCGTCAGCACGTCCTGGGCGATGGCGGCCGGCGGCTTCCTGGCGGAGGCATCGGCAAGCAGGATCGACAGCACGCCGGTGACCAGCGGCGCGTAGAGGGTGATGTCTTTCACCACGCCCGGGTCGAGATGAACGTGCAGCAGGGCGAGCAGCCCGGTGATGCCGGCCAGTGTGCTGGCCTCGCCCAGACGGGCGTTGAGGTATTTGAGGAGGTCCATCATGGGGTGTCCTTTCAGGGGGTGGCGAGATCGATGGCGCGCGCGGTGCATCGCGTAAGCCGGGCAAGCCAGCCGCGGCCGAAGTCGGCGGCGTCGGGGAGGCTGCGGTAGTGGGCGGCGTGGGCGTCGTGCAGGGTCCCGATCAGGGCCGCCTGGTCGGCGCCGCGGGCCGCCAGCGCGGTCACGGGGCCGACGACGCCATCGACTGTCACGCCGACGGAAGCCTGGAGTTCGCGGGCGGATGTGCCGGGTCCGGCATTGACCCCGAAGTCGAACACCATCAGGGCGATGCCGAACGGCAGCAGGTCGCAGCGCATGGCGTGCCAGTAGAGCGCCTGGTAGATGGCATCGGCTTCGACCACGGTGAGCTGTCGGACGTCGTCCGCCGTGGCGGGGCGGCCGCGCCAGTGTGTGAGGGTGGCCAACGTGATGCCGAGATTGGTGGCGCCGCCGGGGTCGCGCGGATCGTCGGTAAAGCCGCCCTCCTCGCGCAGGGTGAAGGCGACGGCGGTGTCAAATGGGGTCATGGTCACTTCCCGGTGGGGGGGTGGAACAGGCCGAGGGCATTGATGAGATGAAGGGCGTCACCGCCGAGGAGCAGGCCGCCGATCCAGATCAGGACCTTCATGCCGCCGCCGGCCTGGTCGCCGCGGCTCCTGCGCTCGCGCAAGCCCAATCCATCCAGGTCGTCCACCCGTGGGTCCGGGCCACCGCGCCCAACGCCAAGGCGGGCGGCGCGTTCACGACGCTGACCGACACCGGCGCGCCGGACCGACTGGTCTCGGTCGGAAGCCCCGTGGCCGGTATGGCCGAGGTCCATCGCACGGTCGAGGAGAACGGCGTGATGAAAATGTTGCCAGCCGATGGGATCGATCTCGCCCCCGGCAAGCCGGTCACCCTCGCCCCCGGCGGCTATCACGTCATGCTGATGGGCCTCAAACAGCAACTCAAGCAGGGCGACAGCTTCCCCCTTACGCTCACCTTCGCCAAGGCGGCCCCGATGACCGTGACGGTGACGGTGACGGTGGAAGCCTCGGGCGCCTTCGGTCCGTCGCACGACATGCACGCCATGCCGGGAATGTCGATGCCCCCGAAACCCTGAGTCGGGCGGGATCGAACGCGCGGGAGTGCGTTAAACTTCGAGCCACTCCCGCCGCGTCGCGCCATCCGCCGCGAGGTCGGCGGGCGTACCCTCGAACACCACCCGGCCGCGCCCCATGACGTAGACGCGCCGTGAGATCGCCAGCGCGATGGCGAGTTTCTGCTCAACCAGAAGAATGGTCGTCCCACGCGCGGCAACCCGCTCCAACAGGTCGCGCACCGCCTGCACCATCATCGGGGCGAGCCCCTCAGTCGGCTCGTCGATCATCACCAGGGATGGATTGCCCATAAGCGTGCGGCAGATGGTGAGCATCTGCTGCTCGCCACCCGACAGCGCCCCCGCAGGCGCCCCCGCGCGTTCGCGCAGACGGGGGAACAGCGCATAGGCGTCATCAAGGGTAAAACTGCCGCCGGGGCCGCGCTTCTCGCCGAGGATGAGGTTCTGATACGTCGTAAGGTCGGGGAAAATCGCCCGATCCTCCGCGACATAGCCGATCCCGGCCCGCGCGATGTCGTGCGGCAGCGCAGCCGAGATGTCCCGCCCGGCGAAATGCACCTGCCCGCTGCGCTGCACCGCGCCCATGATCGCCTTCAATGTCGTGCTCCGCCCGGCCCCGTTGCGGCCGAGCAAGGCGACGATCTCGCCCGGGGCGACGTCAAGGTCCACGCCGCGCAGCACCTGGCTTTTGCCGTACCAGGCATCGAGCCCGCGCACGCTCAGCATCGCGGCACTCATGTCAGCACCTCGGCCGCCGCGCCGAGATAGGCCGATCGCACCGCCGGATCGCCGCGCACGTCCGCCGGAGTCCCGGAGGCGATCACCCGTCCGTTGTCGAGCACGCTGATGCGGTCGGCAAGGTCGAACACCACGCCCATGTCGTGCTCCACGATCACCAAAGTGCGCCCCTCGCTCACCCGGCGGATCAGCGCCACCGCCCGCTCAGTCTCATGGCGGCTCATGCCAGCGGTCGGTTCGTCGAGCAGGATCGTCGTGGCCCCGCCCACAATGGCGAGCCCGATTTCGAGCGCGCGCTGATCCGCATAGGCAAGCAGCCCGGCCGGCACGTTACGCCGCGCGGTCAGGCCGAGCATCTCCAGCATCTCCTCGGCGCGCTCCCGCAGCGGCCCGTAGCCGTCCAGCAGCCGCCACCACGCGTGCCCCGCGCCCTTGTTGCGCATCGCGCCGACGCGCAAATTCTCGAACACCGACAGGCGGTTGAACAGGCTCGTCACCTGAAAGCTCCGCGCCACGCCGAGGCGATAGATGTCGTAGCTCGACATGTCGGTGATGTCCCGCCCGTGCAGCGAGATGCGTCCGCCCGAGACCGGAAATCGTCCCGTGATCATGTGGAACAGGGTCGATTTGCCGGCCCCGTTCGGCCCGATGATGGCGTGCCGCTCGCCGGCCGCGACGGTAATGTTGACGTCACGCAGCACATGCACCAGGCCGAAATTCTTGACCACGCCGTCAAGCAGCAAGGCGGGTGCCGCGCTCATGCCTGCGTCCCCCCGGCGATTTCGAGCCACGCGGCGCGGGCGCGCGGCGCAGTGCGGGCCACCAGCCACAGGCCAACGGCGGTCAGTGCGAGCGAAACCAGCCACGGCGTCATTGTCTGCGGATCGGACGGGATGCCGAAAATGCTGCCGCCGGGCGGGCTGCCGCCGCGGATGCTTTGCAGTCGGTACGCATTTTCCGACAGCCCGATGGTGCCGAGCAAGGCGGCGACGAAGCCGGGCAGCACAGTGAGATACGACGGCACCAGCCGCCGCGCCTGTCCGCTGCGCACCAGCGGAGCATGGGCGAGGATGATGCCCGAAATGCCGCCTGGCGCCCACAGCACCATCACGATGAAGATCAGCCCATTGTAAAGCTGCCACGCCTCGGTGACGGTGCCGAGCGCCATCTGCATCAGCGTCACCACCACCGCGCCGACCACCGGGCCGGCGAAGGTGCCGACGCCGCCGATGAAAGTCATCAGCAGCACCGCGCCCGCCGCGTTTGAGCCGATGTTGGCCGAGGTGATGATCTCGTCGTTGATCGCCTGCAACCCGCCGGCGAGGCCCGCAAACAGGCCCGAGAACATATAGACGAAATACCGCACCCGCCCCGGATTGTAGCCGAGAAAGCCCACCCGCTCCGCATTGTCGCGCACGGCGTTCGACAGGCGGCCGAGCGGGGTACGGGTGAACAGGAACATCAGCCCCGCCGCCGCCAGCGCCCAGAAGGCGATGACGTAATAGGCCTCCAGCGGCGAGCCGAAATCGAAGCCGAAGATCGGCGGCCCGCCCGAGCGGTCGGCGTTGATGCCCTCCTCGCCGCCGAACAGGCGCGGCAGCATCAGCACCAGCGCCACGATCGCCTCCGCGAGGCCCATCGTGATCATCGCAAATGCCGTCCGCGTCGAGCGCGAGACGACGAGGCCGCCCAGACCCGCCGCGACCACGCCGCCGAAGGCGCCGACAATCGGTAGCGCGGGCGTGGGGATCCACCAGCCCGCATCGGCTGCGCGCATCACATGCATCGCCAGGAACCCGCCGAGGCCGAGATACACGGCGTGGCCGAAATCCATCATGCCGCCCTGGCCCATCAGCATGTTGAACGACAGCGCGAACACCGCCGCAATCGCCATGCGGCACAGCAGGGAGATGCTGAAGCCGCTGCCGAACACGTGTGGCGCCACCAGCACCAGCACCACCGCGATCACCCACGGCAAGGTATGAGAGATCGTCCTCAAGACGAGCGCGACCCAGCCAGCCCGCGCGGATTGATCGCCAGGATGATCACCAGCAGCAGGAACGGCACCACCGGAGCCGCGCGGTTGATGCTGATGTCCCACACGTCCGACAACGCGGTGATGCCGTCCACATGCAGGCCGATCCGGCCCAGCGCCGTCGACAGCTTCATGTCAAGCCCGATCGAGACCGTCTGGACCAGCCCGATGATAAGCGAGGCGATCAGCGCCCCCGAGATCGAGCCGAGGCCGCCCATCACCACCACGGCAAACACGATGGCGCCCAACGCGAGCGCCATGCCGGGATCTGTTTGGTAGGCGTTCCCCGCGATCACCCCCGCCAGGCCCGCCAGCGCGCAACCGCCGGCGAACACCATCGTGAACACGCGCGGCACGTTGTGCCCAAGCATCGCCACCATGTCGGGGTGCGTCAGCGCCGCGCGCACCACAAGGCCGAGGCGGGTCCGCGCGAGCGTGGCGTAGAGTACCACGAACATGAACAGCGACACGCCCATCATGAACATCCGGTACGCCGGATAGGCGGTGCCGCCGATAGAGAACAGCGGAAAGTCCAGGCTCTCCGGCACCCGGTAGGCCACCGGCCAGCGGCCCCAGATCAGTTGGATCACCTCGCCGATGATCATCGCCAGCCCAAAGGTGAACAGCAGTTCGGCCAGATGGCCATGCTTGTGCACCGCCCGCAGGCCGTACTGCTCCACCAGCGCTCCCAGCGCGCCGACCACCAGCGGAGCGACGATGAGCGCCACCCAGAAGTTCATCAGCGTGCTGATCGAGAACGCGACATAGGCGCCCAGCATGTAGAAGCTGGCATGGGCGAAGTTCAGCACCCCCATCATGCCGACGATCAGCGTCAAGCCACTCGACAGCATGAACAGGAGAAGGCCATAGACCAGCCCGTTAAGCAGTATCAGTAGTAGCTGGTCCATGGTCCGCCCCTTCCGCTACGGTGCGTTCGGGAACTGGCAGGTCGTCGCCATCGCGGTGTCCTTGCCCTCGATTCGCCCGATGCCACGGAAGCCGAGCGGAACGTCGGGGAAGACATGCGCCATGCCAGTGTCAAGCGCGGCCACGAACATCGGCTGCAACATTTGGTGGTTTTCGCCGCGCATGGTGATCGGGCCGAGCGGCGAGTCCCATGTCAGCCCCGACATCGCCTTGCTGACCGGCAGTGGCTCGGAGGAGCCGGCCTTCTTGATCGATTCGGCCAGCATCATCATCGAGGTAATCGCCGTCCAGGAGCCGAACGTGTTGTCGTACCGCTTCTCGAATTCGGTGGTCCATTGCCGGACCAGTGGCTGATCGATGTTGTCGTAGAACACACCGACAATCGCGGCGCCCTTGCCAGCGATCCCGATTTCCGAGACCACATCGCGCGAACCGAGATAATAGGTCAGGAACCGGCCCTTGTAGCCGGTGTCGGCGGCGGCTTTCACCAGCAGCGACAGGTCAGGTCCCCAGTTGCCGGTGATGATGGTATCCGCCCCGGCGGCCTGAAACTTGGCGATATAGGGGGTGAAGTCCTTGATCTTGCCCATCGGGATGCGCTCGACGCCGACCACCTGAAGATCCGGCCGGCGATCCTTGACCATGCTCACCGCGCCGCGCTCGACGGCGGCGCCGAAGGAATAGTCCATATTGAAGACGTAGACCTTGTGCAGGTCCTTCTGGGTGACGAGGTAGTCGGTTAGCGCGTGCATCTTCATGTCGCTGTCCGCGTCGAAGCGGAAATGCCACCAGTTGCACTTGTCATTGGTCAGCGACGGGTCGACGGCGGCGTAGTTCAGGTAGAGCACCGCGCGGTTGGGCTCGCGCTTGTTGTGCTTGGCCACCGCATCCGAAAGTGCAAAAGCGACGTTGGAGCCGTTGCCCTGCACGATGTAGTGCACACCGTCGTCGATGGCCTTGCGCAGCATGGTGAGCGACTTCTCCGGGCTCACCTCGTTGTCGTAGATCGTGAGGTCGAGCCTCTTGCCGGTACCCGCGAGCGGGCCGGCGTTCGCCTTCTCGATGGCGAAGCGGAAATGCTGCTCGCCGAGACGGCCGGCGACCGAGAAGGCGCCGCTCATCGGGTCGATGAGACCGACACGGATCACCTCGTCCGCTCGTGCGGTTGAATTGCAGGCCATTAGTGCCGCGAACGCGGCCGCAACGATCGTGCGCAAGCGCATGGACCCCTCCCAGGAGTGTGCCCGGCCTTGTCGGCCGTGTGCCCCACAAGTTGACGCTGGGCGCTCGCCGCCTGTCAACCGGCAAACAAAGCTGGCGGGCCGATTCCGGCTGGCTGGATTTGAGCCAGGTCAATGCCCACCCACGCCAACCGGCCAGGACATCGCACGGCGGAACCCACCCAGGGCCGCCCCTTCCAGCGAGGGGCAAACCGGTGTGCTGCACTGTCCCGGCGCCCGAGGTCCCGCGCGATCGGACGTCGGTCGCCTGCAGGATTTTCTCGTGCCGGCGAAGTCTCTAGCGGCGGCGCGCGCCGTTCAGGTGCTGGTAAGTGCACCGGAGCGGCTGCTTCACTTTCCGCAACTTGGTGGAGGCCGGGATGATCACGCCGCTTCGGCTTTGGAATAGCCGGGAAGTACGCTTAGGCCGTCCCTACCGCCGCGACCGCAGCCTATCTGCGACTATCAGCAGAACAATCGACAGCGACATCATCAGCGTCGCCGCCGCAGTGATGGCGGGGCTGAGGTGTTCGCGCAGGCCGACGTACATCTGCATCGGCAGCGTGCGCTGCTGGGCGCTGGCGAGGAACATCGAGATCACCAATTCGTCGAACGAGCCGACGAAGGCGAAGGCGGCTCCGGAGAGCACGCCGGGCAGGATCAGCGGCAGCATCACCCGGCGAAACGCGGTCAGCGGGCGGGCGCCGCAGATGAGGGCTGCGCGGAACAGGGCGTCGTCGAAATGGGTCAGGCTCGCGCTCACGGTGACGACGACGAACGGCGAGCCGACACCGGCGTGGGCGAGGATGATGCCGGTGAAGGTGCTGGCGAGGCCGAGGCGGGCATAGAACAGATAGGCACCGACGGCGGTGATCACCACGGGGACGACAAGCGGCGCCATCAGGATCGCCAAGATCGCGCGCCGCGCCGGCAGGCGGGGGCTGTTGAGACCGACGGCGGCGAGCGTGCCGAGCGTGGTGGAGAGCAGCGTCGCGCCGATGGCGATCACCAAGGAGTGCCAGATCGCCTCGCGCCACTGGGTGCTGTTCAGCACCTCGTCGTACCAGCGCCAGGAGAAGCCGGCGAGCGGGAAGGTAAAGAACGCCTCCGCGTTCACCGACAGCGGCACCGGGACGAAGATCGGCAGCACCAGGAAGGCGAGCACGACCCCGCAGAAGGCCAGCAGCGCAAAGACGCGGACCCGGTCGAGCAGGGTGGCGTAGGGGGAGAGCAGCATCGCTAAAAGATTCTCACCCGTCCGCCGCCGACGAGGCGGGCGAACAGGAGCGAGAGGGTGAGCGTGGCGCCGAGCAGGATGAAGCTGAGCGAGGCCGCCATCGGCCAGTTGAGGTCGACGTTGATGTAGTCGGAGATGAAGTTGCTGATCAGCTGGTCCGCCGTGCCGCCGACCAGGGCCGGGGTGATGAAGTAGCCGAGGCAGAGGATGAAGGTGAGCAGGCAGCCGCCCATCACGCCCGGCATCACCTGGGGCAGGTAGACGCGCAAAAACGCCGAGACCGGCCGCGCGCCGAGCGAGTAGGCGGCGCGCATCTGCGAGGGGTCGATGGTCCGCATGACGCTGTAGATCGGCAGCAGGGTGAAGGGGAGCTGGATGTGCGTCATCGCAATCAGCAGCCCGGTGCGGTTGTACATGAACTCCATCCGCCCCGAGGTGACGCCGAGCCAGAGCAGCAGGTCATTCAACAGGCCGAATTTCTGCAGCAGCACCGTCCATGCGGCGGTGCGGACGAGGATGGAGGTCCAGAACGGCAGCAGCACCAGCATGATCAGGCGCGAGGCGACCGTGCCGGGCAGCGTCGCCAGCAGCCAGGCGAGCGGGAAGCCGAGCACCAGCGTGATGGCGGTGACGGCGGCGGCGATGAGGAATGTGCGCAGGAAGATCAGGCGGTAGATGCCCTGGCCGGGCGGCACCGGGCCGATGCCGCCGGTGGGCAGCCATTGCAGGTCGATGGCGGCGAGCAGGTAGGTGCTGGTGAACGGCTTCACCCCGGAGCGGATGATGAACCAGGTATCCGGCTCCCCCCAGAACGGGTCGGCGGCCAGCAGCGACTCGCGGGTGTAGGGGGCATCGGCCCTGGCTCCCCGCGCCGCGCGCAGAACGTGGCTGCGCGAGCCAGGCAGGATCGTGTTGAGGTATTGGGCGACCCGAAAGACGGTATCGTCCTTGAGATCGGCGGCGAGGTCGGCGCCGAGGGCGGCGAAAGCGGCGTCACCGGGCACCGTCGCGCCGGTATCCACCGCCAGCGCCGCAGCCGTGCGCGGCAGCCCGTCGGCCATCGTCGGGTCGTAGAAGGCGCGGCCGAGCAGCGAGGCGATGGGCAGGCACAAGCTGCATACGAGCAGCAGCACCAAGGGCGCCACCAGCCCCGCCGCCGCCAGCCGCTGTCCCCGGGTCGCCCGCCGCACGGCGGCGGCGAGCGTCGGGTCGCGCGCCGCCGCCGTCTCGGTCACGCCGGCCAAGACGCTACTTCGCCAGCCAGGCGTTGAAGCGCTTGCCGAGCGCCTCGCCGTGATCGCCCCAGAACTCGACGTTGACGACGAGATAGAGCTTCAGGTGCTCCGGCGCCGTCGGCAGCTTGGCGAGCGTCTCGGCGGGCACGAACTTCGCCGCCGCCGGCACCACCGGCCCGTAGGGGATGAACTGGCCGAGGCGACCGTTGTTCTCGGGCTGGGAGATGTAGGCGAGGTACTTGTAGGCCAGATCGATGTGCGGCGCGCCCTTGGGGATCGCGACCATGTCGTATTCGACGATCTGGTTGTCCCAGGCGATCTGGAAGGGCTTCTTCTCCTTGTCGATCGGGTTCTGGATGCGGCCGTTCCAGGCGGTGGTCATCACCACCTCGTGCGAGGCGAGCAACTGCGGCGGCTGGGCGCCGGCGGTCCACCAGATGATGTCGCCCTTGATGGTGTCCAGCTTGGCGAAGGCGCGGTCGACGCCGGCCGGCGTCGCGAGCACCTTGTAGACTTGATCCGGGGGCACGCCGTCGGCCATCAGCGCCCATTCGAGGTTCGCGTTCGCGACCTTGCGCAGCGCCCGCTTGCCGGGCCAGCGTTTGGTGTCGAACAAAGCGAGCACGGAGGTGGGGCCGTCCTTCGTCACCGAGGTGTCGTAGGCCAGCACGTTGCCGTAGACGTCGAGCCCGACGGAACAGTCCTGCGCCGCGCCGGGCAAAAAGCTGCCGCGATCGGCGATCTTGGAGTAGTCGAGCCGCACCAGCACGCCGCTGTCGCAGAACTGGATGGCGCCGGCCGATTCGACGGTCACAAGGTCGAGCGTAACGTTGTGCGCCTGCTGCATCGCCTGCACGCGGGCGGGGCCGTCGGTGCTCTCCTCCTCGTTGAACTTGATGCCCATCTTGTCGGCGAAAGGCTGGTACCAGGCGCTGTGCTGCGCCTGCTGCCAGGCACCGCCGGCCGAGGTGATGGTGATTTCGTCCGCCGCGGCGGGCAGGGTCGCGAGCAACGCCGCAGCCAGTGCGGCGGCGGCGATGGTCATGATAGGTTTCATGATCGTGTCCACTCCTCGTTCAACGTAACGTCCGCGAGCCCCGCGGAGGGGAAGGCGAGACAGTCGGCCGCCGGCCAGGACAGCAGAATGGGAGCGTCCTGGGCGGCGTGCGTCGCGGCGGGAACCTTGACCCGGATGACGAGTCGGTTGCTGATCTCGGTGAGCAGGCGCTGGTGGTCGCCGAGATAGATACGGCTGCGCACGATGGCGGGCATGGTGTTTTCACCGCCGGCGGAGGCCGCGATGTGGATGGCCTCGGGGCGCACCGCGATCACGGTTTGCGCGCCGGGGGCGAGAGCGCCGGCCGGGGTGGCCATCACCTCGATGCCGCCCGCCAGCATCACCCGCGCGAGACCGCCCGCGAGGGAGGCAACCGTGCCCACCATGAGGTTGTTCTCGCCGATGAAGCCGGCGACGAAGGGCGTGCGCGGCCGGTCGTAGAGTTCGTCGGGCTGGCCGAGCTGCTCCACCTCGCCATCGTGGAAGATGGCGACGCGGTCGGACATCGTCAGCGCCTCGCTCTGGTCGTGGGTGACGTAGACCACCGTCAGGCCGAGGCGCTCATGCAGCAGCTTGATCTCGATCTGCATCTGCTCGCGCAATTTCTTGTCCAGCGCGCCGAGCGGTTCGTCCATCAGGACGAGCGAGGGTTCGAACACGAGGGCGCGGGCCAGCGCGATGCGCTGTTGCTGGCCGCCGGAGAGTTGGGTGGGGCGGCGCCCGGCGAACGCCTCGAGTTGCACGGTGGCGAGCGCGCGTTTCACCCGCTGGGCGATCTCGCCTTTGGCGACGCCGCGCACGGAGAGCGGAAAAGCGACGTTGTCCGCGACCGTCATGTGAGGAAACAAGGCGTAGTTCTGGAACACCATGCCGATGTTGCGCTGATAGGGCGGCAGGCGGTCGACCGGGCGGCCGGCGAGCAGGATGGTGCCGCGCGTCGGTCGCTCGAAGCCGGCGAGCATGTTGAGCGTGGTGGTCTTGCCCGAGCCGGAGGGCCCGAGCAGGGTCAGGAATTCGCCTTTCGCCACATCGAGCGTGAGGCCGCGCACGGCGAGAGTCTGCCCGTCGTAGCTTTTGTCGACACCGACGAAGCGCGCGAGCGCGTCGCCCCCTGCTCCCTTCCCCTGCGCGTCGTTCACAATCTCCCCGCCCCCCGGAAAGCACGATCTTGCCAAGTCCGTTCGAGGACCGCAACCTCCTTGGACGATGAGTTGAACGATGGTACGGAGGCAGGGATGAAAGACACCGCATATTGGTGGGACGATGCGCCTCTCGCCCCGGTTGAAGCCGTGGCGCCGCCCTCGGCGTGCGACGTGGCGGTGGTGGGCTCAGGCTACGGCGGCCTCTCGGCGGCACTCACGCTGGCGCGCGCCGGACGCTCGGTCTGCGTCTTCGAGGCTGGCATCCCAGGATCGGGTGCGAGCACGCGCAATGGGGGCATGTGCAGCGACGTGCTCAAGCCCACGCTCGCGGAACTGACGCGCCGCTACGGCGAGGCGATGGCGCGGGGGCTGCTGGCCGAGACGCGCGAGGCGCTCGACTTTCTCGCCTCCTTCCTGGCCGAGGAGGCGATCGACTGCAATTTCTCCTTCTGCGGCGGTTTCACCGGAGCAAACAGCCAGGCGGCATACGACGCGATGGCGCGCGATACCGAACACCTCAAGCGCACCACGGGCCTGCAGGCGGACATGGTCTCGAAGGCCGAGGTCAGGAACGAGATCGGGACGGACCTCTATTTCGGCGGCCGGGTTGCCCATCATCGTGGCGGGCTGCATCCGGCGCGCTACCATGCCGGCCTGCTGGCCCGCGCGCGGGCGGCCGGCGTCACCGTGATCGGCAACTGCCCTGTCACCGCGCTGGAGCGGCAGACGAGCGGCTTTCGCGTCACCACGCCCAAGGGCACGGTGAGCGCGCGCGACGTGGTGGTGACGACCAACGGCTACACCGGCCCCGTGACGCAGACGCTGCGCCGCCGGGTGATCCCGGTGACAAGCTATATCATCGCCACCGACCCGCTGCCGGCCGAGACGATGGCGCGGCTGATGCCGAAGGGGCGGATGCTGACCGACAGCAACCGGCTGCTGGTCTATTTTCGACCGTCGCCGGACAATACGAGAATCCTGTTCGGCGGCCGGCCAGCCTACACGGAAATAGGCCCCGAGGCATCGGCACGGCGTCTCGGCGGTTACATGGCGCGGATCTTCCCCGAACTGCGCGACGTGGGGCTGAGCCACTCCTGGTCCGGCTTCATCGCCTACACGTTCGACCGGCTGCCCCATGTCGGCACGCGCGACGGGCTGCATTACGCGATGGGCTACTGCGGATCGGGCGTGGTGATGTCCACCTGGCTCGGCCGCAAGGCGGCGCTGCGGCTGCTCGGCAAGCCCGATGGCAAAAGCGCCTTCGCGGACATCCCGCACCCGACGATGCCGCTCTACACCGGGCGGCCCTGGTTCCTGCCGCTGGTGCAGGCATATTACCAGGGGGTGGATATGTTCGGGCGTTAGCCCGGCACCAGCATCTCGGGCACGCCCTGCACCGTGAGGGCGTGCAAGGCGGCAAGTCCCAAATAGAGAGCGGTGTATTCGAGCTTCGCCCGCACGGGCACGGCGTAGTAGGCCGCCTTCGCCAGGTCGCCTGGGTTGTGGCGCCAAGCCTTCTTCACCCGCGGCCCGGCGACGACGCGTCCGGCGATAACGTCCTGCGCCCAGGTGGTGACGGGATCGTCAGGCGAGATAGGCGGCGGCCGGGTCCGTCTCTTGGTCGCCCGGCGGCGCGGCGATGATCCGGCTGCGGGCACTGGGCGTCATCCCAAATTCTGCGGCGTAGCGCACCAGGTCGCTCATCGCCTTGTTGGCGGTGCCGACCAGCGGGTTCTGGATGGCGTTGCCGTTGCTGGTCTTAATCATCAAGCCGCCGGTCAGCATGTCGCGCTTGCCCATCTCGGCGATCGCCCGCTCGGCCTGGACCCA
>CAIMWH010000235.1 GCA_903845065.1 uncultured Rhodospirillales bacterium
ATGGCGGGTGTGGCTCGGCGCGTTCGCGTGGAAAGGATGGCTTCGACACCCAGTCCTTAAACGTGATCAACGCCTTACGCGACGCCCGCCAGCGAATCCCTGCCACGCCGTGAATAAGATGGGCTAGGCACCAAAACCTCCGCTCCGCCTGACTTCGCCCCCCTCCTTCAGGAGAGCGGCGAAGCCAACGGGCAAAAGTTTTTTGGTTCTTTTTTCCAAAAAAGAACCGCTTGCTTATCCTTCCGCCAACCGCCGGCTGATCAACGCAGCCAGTTCGCCAACCGTCGCCGGGCTCATCGCCTCGGCGGGATCGAAACGGATGGCGAAGGCGCGTTCGATGCGCATCAGCAGCACGGCGTGGGTGAGCGAGTCCCACCCGTCGACGTCATCGGCGGTGGTGTCCGGGCCGATGGTGACGGCGGGTTGATCGAGGGTGGCGCGGATCACCGTGGCGAGGCGGTCGAGAACGCTGTCATCCATTGTGGGCGGCTTCCGTTCGTTCGATGAGGCGGGCGAGGCTGGCGGCGCGGCTGATTTTGCCGCTGGTGGACTTTACCAGGAAACCGCGCGGCAGCAGCGTGACGCGGTGCGGGCGCAGGCCGGTGAGGCCGAGCACGGTGCGGCGAATGGCGGCGGCGAGGGCTGGTTCGGGCTGGATGCCGTCGGCCTCGGCGGCGATGGTGAGGTGGCCGGTGCCTGCCTCGGGGCCGAACGGCGCGCAGGCCAGGATGCGGCCGGGGATGAGGCCGGGGAGGTTGGCCAGGCCCTCCTCTATTTCGTGGGCGAGGAGTTTGCGGCCGTTGACGATGAGGATGTCATCGAGGCGGCCGACAACGAACAGGGCGCCGTCTTCGAGGAAGCCGATGTCGCCGGTGTGGTACCACCCGTTCCGCAGGCGGGTGGCGGTGCGGGCGGGGTCGTGGTGGTAGCCGTCGAACAGGCAATCGCCGGTGAGGATGATTTCGCCTGGTTCGGGGCCGTCGATGCGCAGGCTGATGCCGGGAATGGGTTCGCCGCAGGAGAGGTAGGAGGCGTAGCCGGGGCGGCGGCTGGTGCGGGCGGGGGCGTCGGGGCGGGACTGGGTGACGGCGAAGACGGTTTCGGCCATGGCGTAGCTGGCCTGGATGGTGGTCTCGCCCAGGCCGCTGGAAGCGAAGCGGGTGCGGAAGGCGTCCACCGCGGGGGCTCGGCAGGGTTCGGAGCAGTTCACCAGCAGGCGCAGGCTTGTGAGGTCCCAGGATTGCTCGGGCGGGGCCATGCGGGCGATGTGGGGGAAGGCGAAGTTGGGCAGCCAGCACAGGGTGGCGCGGTGGTGGGCGATGGCGTCGAGCAGGATGGTGGGGCGGCTGACCCATTCGAGCGCATCGAGGC
Organism: uncultured Rhodospirillales bacterium; assembly: GCA_903845065.1. GTDB lineage: Bacteria > Pseudomonadota > Alphaproteobacteria > Acetobacterales > Acetobacteraceae > CAIYPH01. The sequence goes on from CAIMWH010000235.1 coordinate 1,372, forward strand.
TGACGATGGGCAGGCCGAGGACGGCGGGCAGCAGGAAGCCGGTGATGAGGCCCATGTCGTGATAGAGCGGCAGCCAGGTGGCGATGCGGTCGGTTTCGGTGGCCTCGATGGCGGCGGCGTAGTGGGCGATGTGGCGCAGGGCGGCGCCGTGGGAGATTTGAACGCCTTTCTTCAGGCCGGTAGTGCCGGAACTGTGCTGGAGGAAGGCGGCGTCGGTGGGGGCGGTTTCGGGTGGGGCGATGGGGGCGGAGGTTGGCGCCGGGACGTCGAGGTTGATGATCGGGCGGCCGGAGAGGGCCACCGTGGCGCTGGTGGCGGCCGAGGCGATGACGCAGGGCGGGTCGATGCGGGCGAGGAGTTGCGCCACGGCGGCGGCGAACAACTCCGGGTCCTGGCGGGAGGTCAGCGGCGGCAGCAGGCTGGGCAGGGCGCCGAGCAGGGTGCAGCCGATGAAGCTGGCATAGAGGTCGGCGCGGTGTTCGAGCACGATGGGCACGACCTGACCGGGCTGGACGCCGGCTGCGCGCAGGCGGGCGGCGATGGAACCGGCGGCGGCGCAGATGGCGGCAACGGTGATGGTCTCGGTTTCGCCATGACGCTGCAAATGGCAGAAAACCGACGTAGGGATACTGGCGGCGCGGTCAAACAGCGCGGCGAACAGATGCATGCGGCGCGCTCCTTTCACCGGACGAGGCGGGCAGTCAGGCGATCACCATCGCGCGACGGGCTTGACATGACAACGCCCGGCGTCACCTAACACACGTCATGCACGACGTGTTCGCCTCGTTCGAGAGCCTTGGGGCCAATTGCGCGTTCGGGTTCGTGCAGCGCGCGGCCGGGATCGAGACGCCGTCATTGCTGCGCTGGTCGATGGTGACATCGCCGCGGGCGTTGACGGCGGCGTTGGATGCGGATTTCGCCGGGCTGTACGGGTTCGACCAGTTGGTGCCGTTCAATGCCGAGATGGTGTTGGATCGCGGGCTGGGGCTGGCGTTCCATTCGGCGCTGCGCAGTGCGGAGGTGGACGGGGCGCTGCGGTTCGTCGCGTCCGATGAGGATCGCCGGGATATCCATCGGTTCGAGGCGGCCAAGGTGATGCAGCAACTCGCGCAGTTTCGCGCCACTTTGGCGTCGGGCGCGCGGTTCTACGTGTTCCACAAGTATTTCGGCGTGCTGACGCCGCATGAGATCGCGCATGTGTTCGCGGCTCTGCGGCGGCGCGGGCCGGCGCGGCTGCTGGTGGTGTCCGAGGCGGATGCCGCGCATCCGGTGGGCTCCGTGATCGCCCATGTGCCGGGGCTGCTGCATGGGCGGATCGAGCGGTTCTCGCCGGGGGACCGGGCCGACGAGGTATCGCTGCCGGAGTGGGAGACGATTTGCCGCAAGGCGCTGGAGATGGCTCCCTAGTTCAACGCGCGGCGGCTTCCTCGCGCAGCATTTCGAGTTCCAGCCAGCGTTCCTCGGCCTGGGCGAGATCGGTTTCGGCCTTGGCGAGGGCGGCGCTGGCGCGGGCGAACAGTTTCGGGTCCCGGGTGTATAGGTCGGGGTCGGCCATGGCGTCGCGCAGCTTGGTGATGGTGGCGAGCAGTTTCTCGATCTGGGCGGGCAGGGTGTCGAGTTCGTGCTTGTCCTTGAAGGACAGTTTTTTCGTGCTGGCGGGATTGGGTGCCGCCGCGGGCTGGGCGGCACGCTTGGCCGTGGGTTCGGGGGCGGCGAGGCGGGGCGGGCCGCGCTGGGCCAGCATGTCGGAATAGCCGCCGGCGTATTCGATCCAGCGGCCGTCGCCTTCGGTCGCCACCACCGAAGTGCAGACGCGGTCGAGGAAGTCGCGGTCGTGGCTGACCAGCATGACGGTGCCGGGGTAGTCGGCCAGCATTTCCTGCAGGAGTTCGAGGGTTTCGAGGTCGAGGTCGTTGGTGGGTTCGTCGAGCACCAGCAAATTGGAGGGGCGGGCGAGGGCCACCGCGAGGGTGAGGCGGCCGCGCTCGCCGCCCGAGAGCACGCCCACCGGGGTGCGGGCCTGTTCGGGGGCGAAGAGGAAGTCCTTCATGTAGCCGATGACGTGGCGGGCCTGGCCGTTGACGATGACGGTGTCGGAGCGTCCGCCGGTGAGGGTGTCGGCCAAAGTGAGCGTGGGGTCGAGGCTTTCGCGGCGCTGGTCGAGGGTGACCATGTCGAGGTTGGAGCCGAGGCGGATGAAGCCGGCATCGGGTTCCATGGCACCGGTGAGCAGGCTGAGCAGGGTGGTTTTGCCGGCCCCGTTGGCGCCGACGATGCCAAGCCGGTCTCCGCGCAGGACGCGCATGGTGAGGTCGGCCACGATGGGGCGGTCGCCGAAGGATTTGTCGACGTTCTCGGCCACAACAACGAGTTTGCCGGAGATGTCTCCCTCGGTGGAGGAGAGTTTCAGGCCGCTGGCCTGGCCCTTCTGCTGGCGGGTCTTGTCGCGCAGGTCATGCAATGCGGCGAGGCGGCGGACGTTGCGCTTGCGCCGGGCGGTGACGCCGTAGCGCAGCCAGTCCTCCTCCATGACCAGTTTGCGGCTGAGTTTCTGGCGGTCGCGGGCTTCGTTTTCCAGCACCTCGTCACGCCAGGCCTCGAAATGGGCGAAGCCGCGATCGAGCCGGCGGGTGGTGCCGGCATCGAGCCAGACGATGTTGCGCGAGAGGGCTTCGAGCAGGCGGCGGTCATGGCTGATGATGACGATGGCGGCGCGCAGCGTGGAGAGTTCGGCCTCGAGCCAGGCGATGGCGGGTAGGTCGAGATGGTTGGTGGGTTCGTCGAGCAGCAGCACATCCGGCATCGGGGCGAGGGCGCGGGCGAGGGCGGCGCGGCGGGCTTCGCCTCCGGAGAGGTTGGTGGGGTCGGCGTTACCGTCGAGTCCGAGGGCGTCCATCAGGGCGGCGGCACGGTAGGGATCGTCGGAGGGGCCGAGGCCTTGATGGACAAAATCGCGGGTGGTGGCGAATCCGGCGAGGTCGGGTTCTTGCGGCAAATACTGGATGGTCGCGCCAGGTTGGAAAAATCTTATTCCTGCATCTTGTTGCAGCATGCCTGCCGCAATTTTGAGCAATGTGGATTTTCCGGAGCCATTGCGGCCGACCAGACAGACGCGATCGCCGGGACTGACGGATAATTCGGCACCCGTCAGCAACGGAGCTGTTCCGAGTGTTAGACGGATATCTTGCAGACTGAGCAGGGGAGGGGCCATGGCGGGGTGTCTACCATGCCGGGCGCGCACGCAAAGAGGGCTTCCGTGTGGCATGGGGCTTGCGTTCTGGGCTCAGGAGTGGTTTTGCCTCTGCGCCAAGCAAGATGCAGGCTTGCCTCCGCGACATGACCCATTCATGGTTCGTGGTCCGAGGCAGGACCTGCCAGGGGCCGTGCCGCAAGACTGCCAAAACAGGGAGACTAATACATGCTTTCGCGTCGCTCAGCTTTCAAAGCCGCCGCCGGCATCGCCGCCGCCGGGACTTTCGCGATCACCGAAGCGGCCCATGCCGCGGACAAAGTGGTCAAGGTAGGCATGGACCTGTCGCTGACAGGCGCCGACGCTGAATCCGCTGCCCGTGTCGGCAATGGCGCCATCCTTGCCTTCGAGGACGCCAACAAGTACGCCGAAGTTCCGGGGATCAAGTTCGATCTCGTGAAGTTCGACGATGGCACCGCCACCGCCGGCCAGTATGACCCGGCGCAGGCCGCCACGAACGCCCGCAAGATGGTGTCCGACAAGGGCTTCATCGCGGCCCTCGGTCCCCAGATGTCCGGCGCCGGCAAGGCGATGAGCCCGATCCTCTCCGAGGGCAACCTGGCGATCATCACCCCGTCGTCCACCAACCCGGACATCACGGACCCGAAGTTCGCGGCCCAGTATCGCCCCAAGGGCAAGGCCGTCTACTTCCGCACCGTGACGACCGACGCCTACCAGGGGCCGAACATGGCCAACTTCCTGGCCAAGACGGTCGGCATCAAGTCGGTCTACATCCTCGACGATTCGGGCGCCTACGGCGTCGGCATCGCCGACAGCTTCGAGCGCCGCTGCAAGGAACTCGGCCTGAACGTGATGGGCCGTGATCGCCTTGACCCGAAGGCCGCCGACTATTCGGCCGTGCTGACCAAGATCAAGTCGCTCAACCCGGACGCGCTGTACTACGGTGGCGTGGGCCAGGCCGGCGTGAAGCTTGCCAAGCAGGTCTACGAAATCCTGCCCAAGATCATCAAGGCCGGCGGCGACGGCATCTACGGCGTCGAGCTGCTCAAGGGCGCGGGCTTCCCGGCCGCTGATGGCTGGTATGCCTCGAACGCCTCGCCGCACAAGGACGAGGGCGACAAGAAGATCAAGGAGTTCTCGGATCGCTTCAACGCGCGCTTCAAGGGCTCGCCGGACGATTACACCCTCACGATGTATGTCGCCGCGCGCGCCATCATCGAGACGGTGAAGGTGCTTCAGGCCGCCGGCAAGCCGGTGACCCGTGACACCGTGCGTGATGGCCTGCAGAACGTCCGCATGGCCAACTCGCTGATCGGCCCGGTGGAGTTCGACGAGAACGGCGACCTGAAGAACAAGGTCATCTCGGTCTTCCAGGTCAAGAAAGACGCCGCCAAGCCGCTCGACAACATGGACGATCAGTTCGCGTATGTCGGCATTGCGCCGATGTCCTGAGGACTGAGCGCTAGATCAAGCTGGCCCGGGGCGGGCACTCCGCTCCGGGCCTTTTGATGCGGTCCCGGCATGCCCTTGGTATGCCGGGACGATTTCCCAGGCCGGATCTTGATCCGGCTTCCCGGAACTGCGGCACAAAACAGCAGAAGCCGGAAATGCGTATTGGGGACTTGGAATGACTTCTGGCGATCTGTTCCTACAACAGTTGATCAACGGACTGAATCTCGGGGCGATGTATTCATTGCTCGCGCTCGGTTTCACGCTTGTTTACGGCATCATGGAGTTGATCAACTTCTCGCACTTCAACGTATTCATGGTCGGCGCATTCATCGCGCTTGGCGTGTTGAAGCTGATGGGAATGGACGGGCAGACGGTGATCCTGTCCGGACTGCCGTTGATCGGCGTGATTCTGGTGACCTTCGTGGTCACCATGTTCGCCACCGGCATGATCGGGGTGGGGATTGAGCGTGTGCTCCTCAGACCGCTGCGCGCCGTGACCGGTCCGGCGGCGATGATCCTGACGATCGGTGTTTCGTATATCCTGTTCAATATCATCCTGATCGGCGTCGGCGGCGATACGCGCAACTTCGCCAATCCGCTGCCCTCGATTACCTGGGCGTTCGGCGGGGCCAACTTGCGCCTGCGCGATGTGCTGATCTGGTTCATCGCCATCGTGCTGATGCTCGGGCTGACCTACTTCGTGCAGTACACCAAACTCGGCAAGGGCATGCGCGCCACCGCGCAGGACCCCGAGGCCGCCCGCATGATGGGCGTCGAGGTGGATAGCGTGGTTGGGCTGTCGTTCTTCATCGGCTCGGCGCTGGCTGGCGCATCGGGGCTGATTTTCGGGCTGTATTATAACTACGCCAAGGTCGACATGGGCTTCTCGGCCGGCCTGCGCGCGTTCACCGCGGCGGTGCTTGGCGGCATCGGCAACGTGCCGGGCGCCATGCTCGGCGGCGTGCTGATCGGGCTGATCGAGTCCAGTTCGAGCCAGCTCATCGGCCAAGCCTGGGCCGACGTCATCATCTTCTCGATCCTTGTGATCGTCCTCGTGTTCCGCCCCGCCGGCCTGCTTGGCCGACAGGCCCCCAACAAGTCGTAGGAGGTCCCGTCATGGCCAATGCCGTCATCACAATGCTGAACCGTCCATTCGAGAGCTGGAGCCAGGCCAAGCGCCAGGGCTGGGCCACCGTGCTGCTCGCAGTTGTTTTCGCGGTCTATCCGTTCCTGACCGACGACGACAGCAACATCGATACCATAGCCAACGCGATGTCCTACGCCACGCTGGCGCTGGGGCTGAACATCGTGGTGGGTTTCGCCGGCCTGCTCGATCTCGGGTATGCCGCGTTCTTCGCCATCGGCGCCTACTACTACGGGATTTTCACCGCCTACCAGGTGATGCCGCACTGGTCCTCGGGCTGGGAGCCGCTGGCGTTCCTCGGCCTCGTCGAGAAGGTGAACCAGGGCAGTGGCGATCTTGTCCACTTCACCTTGAGTTTCTGGCTGGCGCTGCCCACTGGTGCGCTGGTGGCCGGGTTCTTCGGTCTGATGTTCGGCGCGCCCACCCTGCGCCTGCGTGGTGACTACCTTGCCATCGTGACATTGGGCTTCGGCGAAATCGTGCCGATCGTGGCGCGCAATGCGGACAGCATCACCAACGGCGCGGCCGGCCTGAACGGCGTGGCGGGGCCGAAGATCGGCAGCTACCACTTCGGCGTCGATGCGACGCCCTATTACTATGTTGGCATGGGGCTGGTGGCGATCCTGATCTTCTCCTCCATCCGCCTGCGTGACAGCCGGATCGGGCGGGCCTGGATGGCCATTCGCGAGGATGAGACGGCGGCCTCGGCGATGGGCATCAACCTGCGCAACTTCAAGCTGTTGGCCTTTGCCATCGGTGCCTCGTTCTCGGGGTTCACCGGGGTGTTCTTCGTCTCCAAGCTGCAGGTTGCCACGCCCGAGATGTTCAACTTCTCGGTCTCCTCCATGCTGATCGTCATGGTGGTGCTGGGCGGCATGGGCTCGGTTTGGGGCGTGGTGGTGGGTGCGGCGCTGCTGCAGTTGCTGCAAACCTGGATCCTGCCGCGTTCGACCGACCTGGTGCGCTACATCGGCGAAAGCGTCGGCAGCGACTGGTTGATGAGCGCGGACCTGGTGCAGTGGACCCAGATGTTCTTCGGGCTGATCATCGTGGTGATGATGCTGTTCCGTCGTGACGGGTTGATCCCGGCTACGCGCGCCCAGCCCAAGCTGGAGCTTGAGGAGCAGCATGCCGACGTGAAGCGTGGCGGGTTCGTCAACGTGGACCGGATTCCGCGCTGGAACCCGCAGCCGGGCAATGCGCTTGAAATCAAGGACGTGACGGTGCGCTTCGGCGGGCTGGTGGCGCTCAACAAGGTGAACCTCACGGTGCCGGCCGGTGGCGTGGTGGCGGTGATCGGGCCGAATGGTTCGGGCAAGTCCACACTGTTCAATGCCATCACCGGGCTGGTGACGGCGGAAGGCAGCATCAAGTTCGAGGGGCATGAGCTGATCGGGCTGCGGCCGGATGAAGTGCTGGCCAAGGGCGTGGCGCGCACCTTCCAGAACATCCGCCTGTTCCCCAAGCTGACGGTGCTGGAGAACGTGCTGATCGGCGAGCATTGCCGCCTCAAGACCGGGCCGGCGGGTGCGGTGCTGCGTCCGCCGAGCGTGCGGGCCGAGGAGAAGGGGGCGCTGCGCACGGCGCTCGATATCATCGGGCTGTTCGGCAACCGGTTGACGCCACGCGCCAACCATACGGTGTCGGGCCTGTCGTACGCGAACCGTCGCCGGGTGGAGATTTCCCGCGCGCTGGCCTCGCGGCCGCACATCCTGCTGCTCGACGAGCCGACGGCGGGCATGAACCCCAACGAAACCTTGGAACTCGCGGAGCAGATCGGCGAGTTGAACGACATGGGGCTGACCATTCTGATCATCGAACACAAGCTTGACGTGGTGACCCGCCTGGCCAACCGCGTGACCGTGCTGGACCATGGCGATGTGATCGCCGAGGGCACTGCCAACGAGGTGCAGCGCAACGAGGAGGTGTTGACCGCGTATCTCGGCCGCGCCCATCGTGCCAAGATCGAGGCGCAGGATGCCGCGGAAGCGGTTGCGGCGGGGGGCAACGCCAATGGCTAAGCCGGACATCCTGCTCGATTTCTCGGGCATCAACACCTACTACGGTGACCTGCACGCGCTGAAGAACGTGAGCTACACCATCGAGCGGGGCGAGATTATCGCGCTGCTCGGCGGCAATGCCTGCGGCAAATCCACCACCATGAAGACCATCATGGGCGTGGTGAAGCCGGCGACGGGCACGCTGACGTTCGACGGCGAATCGATCCTCGGTCTCTCGCCGGCGCAGCGGGTGATGCGCGGCATCGCCCCCGTGCTGGAAGCGCGGCGGTTGTTTCCGCGCATGACAGTCTACGAGAACCTCGAAATGGGCGCCTACACCCGCAAGAAGGGCGCCGACTACGACCAGGACCTCGAGCGCGTCTACTCGCTGTTTCCCCGCGTGAAGGAGCGTCGCAACCAGATCTCGGGCACGCTTTCGGGCGGCGAGCAGCAGATGGTGGCGATCGGGCGGGCGTTGATGGCGCGGCCGCGGCTGCTGTGCATGGACGAGCCCTCGATGGGGTTGTCGCCGTTGTTTGTCGAGATGGTGTTCGACATCATCAAGGAGATCAACAAGCAGGGCACCACCATCTTCATGGTGGAGCAGAATGCCTCGATGGCGCTGTCGATCGCGCATCGCGGCTACGTGCTGCAGACCGGCGTGGTGGTGCTGGAAGGTGACGCGCGCGATCTGGAGGCGAACCCGCTGATCCGCGAGGCCTATCTCGGCGAGATGAAGGTGGACGCTGACGCCGAATAGGCGTGGGCGGGAGGGGGAACCGATGAACGGCTCCATCATGTTGAACCTGCTGGGGAAGGACCGTCGCATTGTCGGCGGTCCTTTCGATTCGTGGGACGGCTTCGGGGTGTCGCTGTGCCTCGATCCCGGGGCGAACCGGCGGGGCGAGGCGACGCTGCGACTGGACCTGGTGGATTTCACCGCGCCGACGGCCGCGCAACTGATCGCCACGTTGGCCGCGGTGCTGGTGGCGTTGCGCACGCGGTCGGACGATGACCTGTACGTGGGGTGCCGGGCGGGCTACGGGCGCACCGGGACGTTGATTGCGGCCTTGGCGAACCTGGCCGGGCATGCCGATCCGGTGGGGTGGACGCGAGCGCAGTATCATCCGAAATCGGTGGAGACGGCGGAGCAGGCGGCTGCGGTGGCGGCGCTCGATCATGGGGCGGTGTGGGCGGAATATCGGCGGCTGAGCGGCACCACGCCGGCGCCGGTGGCGCTGTATTACTATCCCGACAATGCCAGCACGTTCCCGCACATGCTGCTGCGCGAGTTGGGGATTCCCTTCGAACTGCGGCTGGTGGATCGCAAGACCGATGCCCAGCGCAGCCCGGAATATCTGCGGCTCAATCCGCAGGGCCTGATCCCGGTGCTGGTGGACGGGGACCTGGTGCTGACCGAGACGGCGGCGATTGCGCTGCATCTGGTGGATCGGCACCCCGAATGCGGGCTGGCGCCGGCGATGGGCACTGTGGATCGGGCGCATTTCTACAAATGGATGGCCCACCTTACCAATACGCCGCAGGTGGAGCACCTCAAGCGGGCCTACCCCCATCGCCATACCAGCATCGCCGATGCGGTGGCCGATGTGCGGGCGACGGCGATCCGGCGGCTTGATGGGATGTTCGATCGGATCGCGGCGGATTTGGGTGCCGGGCCGTGGCTGCTGGGGGAGCGGTTTTCGGCGGTGGATTTGTTCCTGCTGATGATGGTGCTGTGGACCAGCCGCATGCCGCGGCCGGCAACTGCGTTGCCCAATCTCGCCGCGCACACCCAGCGGCTGCTGGCGCGGCTGTCGGTGCGGGAAATCCTTGAAATGGAGCGCCTCGAAGTGCCCGTTGCTCGTTGACGCAGGCTGGGAAATCGCCAAGATCGCCTGCATACGGTCGCTCCGCTGCGGATGATCGGTCCAACCTAGGTGAACCCCAGTGACGCCTGTGCTGCTCGACTGCGATCCGGGCCATGACGATGCGGTGGCCTTGCTCTACGCCGTGCGCCACATGGACCTGCGGGCCATCACCACGGTGTACGGCAATCAGACCCTCGAACACACCACGCGCAATGCGCTGAGCCTGTGCCGTTTGGCGCAACTCGATACGCCGGTGGCCGCCGGGGCGAGCCGGCCGCTGGTGGCGCCGCATATCACCGGGGGCGCGGTGCATGGCAAGACCGGGCTGGATGGTGCCGAATTGCCTGAACCGGATCGGGCGCCGCTCGATATGCATGCCGTCGAGCTGATCCTGCGCACGGCGCGGGAACATCGGGGCGAACTGGTGCTGGCGGCGACGGGGGCGCTCACCAACGTCGCCCTCGCGCTGGCGCTGGAGCCGAAGCTCAAGGAGTGGCTGCGCGGTATCACCATCATGGGCGGCGGCACCGGCACCGGGAACGTCACCGAGGTTGCCGAGTTCAACATCTACTGCGATCCCGAGGCGGCCGAGATGGTGCTGCGGGCGGGCGTGCCGACCTGGCTGGTGGGGCTCGATGTGACGCGCCGCGTCGGCGTTTCGGCGGCGGATATCGCCACGCTGCGGGTGGGCGGCAAGCTGGCCAATACGATGGCCGATCTGCTCGATTTTTTCCGCGCCTCGCTGGAGCGGGTGCAGGGGGTGGCGACCGCGTCGCTGCATGATCCGTGCGCGCTGGTACCGTTTATCGATCCGTCGCTGATGGAATACCGCCACACCAATGTGCGGGTGGAACTGGCGCCGGGGATTGCGCGCGGGATGACGGTGGCGGAGTTGCGGCGGCTCGGCAATGTGCCGCTGGGGCATATGCGGGGTTCGGCGCCGGCCAATGTGTATCTCGCCCGCGAACCGTCGCCGAAACTGGTGGGGCATATCCTCCAGGCGATCCTCGACGTTGATGCCAAATTGAACTGAGAGAACGAAGCAATGGCCCGCAAGCTGATCCTCGATGTGGATACCGGCACCGATGATGCCGTCGCCATCATGCTGGCGGCGCTGCATCCCGATCTGGAGTTGATCGGCGTGACGACGGTGAATGGCAACGTCGAGGTGCAGTACTGCACCGACAACTCGCTGCGGACGCTGGATTTCATCGGGCGTGGCGATATCCCGGTGTTCGAGGGGCTTAACCGGCCGTTGGTGCGCCCTGATTTCCCCATTCCGCGGGCGATCAAGAAGAGCACCGGCGTGCATGGGCTCGAATTGCCGCTGCCGGCGCCCACCAGTGTGAAGCAGAGCAAGGCGGCGGTGGAGTTCCTCATCGAGACCTATCGTGCCGCCACCGACGAGATTGTGCTGGTGCCGACGGGGCCGCTGTCCAACATCGCTGCCGCCATCGCGCTTGATCCGAAGTTCGTCGATCGCGTGCCGGAGGTGGTGCTGATGGGGGGCGCGCACCATCATGGCAACGTGACGCCGTCGGCCGAGTTCAATATCTGGGCCGATCCGGATGCCTCCGCCTCGGTGTTCGCCGCGGGGTTCCGCAAGCTGGTGTGCGTGCCGCTCGATGCCACCCATGAGGCGCTGGTGTCCCTCGAAGACGTGGCGGCGATGTATGCGATGAACACGCCGGCGGGCACTGCCGCCGCGCGGTTCATCGAGCGCCGTATTCGCGCCTACGATGCCAACCAGCCGATGGCCGAGCGTGGCGCCGCGCCGGTGCATGATGCGCTGTGCGTGGCATATCTCGTCGATCCCACCGTGATCACCACGGATTTCCGCCATGTGGCGGTGGAGACGGCGGGCACGCTGACCGTCGGGCGCACCGTGGTGGACACCAATTTCCGTGGCGAGCACGCGCCCAACTGCCATTTTGCCTTCCATGCCGATCGCCGCAAGTTCGTCTCGATGATGATCGAGACATTTGCCGGCACCCAAGCCTGACCCCAGTAGAGGACGCCGCACGATGATCCGTCTCGCCGCTGCCGCCTTGCTTGCCACCGCCGTCGCAGCACCTGCCTGGGCTGGACAGCGCAGTGCGCCCACCGCGGATTGTCCGCAGGGGGTGCTGACGCTGTCGCTGCTGAAGCCGCAAAACAATCCGCCGACACCGGTGATGATCGCTGCGTGGGAGGCGGCCAACAAATGCATGAAGGTGGAGTTGAACGAGGTGCCGTTCGGGCAGCTTGCCGACAAGATCAGCGTGCTGGCGGCCTCGGGGAGCCCGCCCGATATCGTGATGTTCGATGGGCCGAACACCCAGACCTACGCGGCGGCGGGGGTGTTGCTGCCGCTCGACAAGTATTTCCCGCCCGGGCTGAAGGATGACATGGTCGCGGCGACGCTGACCGAGCATACCTATGAGGGCAAGGTGTATTCGCCCGGCACCCAGCAGGCGTCGCTGGCGCTGTTCTACAATGCCGACATGCTGGCGCCGCTCGGGATTACTCCGCCGCGCGATCTGGATCATGCGTGGACCTGGCCGGAAGCGGTGGCGGCGATGCAGAAGTGCCAGAAGGGCGAGGGCGACAATGTGAGCGTGTGGGGCCTGGCGCCGAGCCGGTTCGGCAATGCCACGCCCGGGTTCGTCTATCGCGACATGCTGTTCCTGCGCACCTTCGGGGACCCGAAGGCGCCGCCGGAGAGCAGCCTCTACAAGACCTACTGGGGCATTTCGCCCGACGGCAAGACGGCGCAGGGATGGCTGAACACGCCCGAGGCGGTGGAGGGCGCGAAGTTCTTCTCTGACCTGTTCAACACCTACAAGATCACCCCCAAGGCCGGCATTCCGAATGCTTTCCAGGACGGCAAGGCCTGCTTCACCATCGATGTTTCGTACTTCGTGGCCGGGCTGGTGGCCGCCAACCTGCCGTTCAAGTGGGGCGTGACGCCGCTGCCCTATGCCAAGGCGCCGATCGTGCACACCGGCAGCATCACGCTGGGCGTGATGGCGAAGTCCAAGAACCCGGACGAGGCGGCCAAGTTCGTCATCGACGTGTCGACCGGCAAGATCGCCGAGGACTACAACCGGGCGGCGCGGGCATTGCCGGCGATGAAGTCGATCTCGGCGAAGATGGAGGAATTGCAGGTCTATCCGCTGAACATCTTCAACGAGGAAGTGGCGCGCTGGGGCCATCCGCGTCCGCCGTCGTCGCATTTCGCGCAGTACGACAAGGTGGTCACCGATGCGCTGCGCGATATCGCGTATGGCGCCGATCCGAAGACCCGGCTCGATGCGGCGGCGCGGACGGTGCAGCCGTTGCTGGCGCGCTGAGCGGGTTCGCCCCGTCTCGATGAGACGGCTGCAACATTGGGGAGCGGTCGCGATTTTTGTCGGGCCGTTCCTCGGCATGCTGCTGCTGTTCCAGTATGTGCCGGTGCTGCGCATGCTGTGGGACAGCCTGTGGGATTTCGCGCTGCTCAACCCGGACAAGCGCAGTTTCGTGGGGCTGCAGAACTACATCGACATGTTCGATGATCCCGATCGGCGGCAGGCGTTCCTGGTCACGTTCGGGTTTGCCGTCGGGGTGGTGTGCACAGTCATCCCAGTGTCCTTCCTGGTGGCGGTGTATCTGAACGGGCAGTTGCCGGCGCGGGCGATTGTGCGCACTGTGGTGTTCCTGCCGGTGGTGACTTCCGCGGTGGTGATTGCCACGATGTGGGTATTTTTGTTCGACCCGACGAATGGGCTGGTGAACAGTGCGTTCGCCTTGGTCGGGCTGCCGCGGATGGCATTCCTGACCAGCAAGATGCAGGCGCTGCCGTCGATCATATTCATGATGCTGTGGCAGCAGACCGGGTTCGCCACGGTGCTGTTCCTGTCGGGCTTGCAGGGTATTCCGGGGGATCTGGAGGATGCGGCGCGGGTGGACGGGTGTTCGGCGTGGCAGCGGTTGCGCCATGTGGTGATCCCGCTGCTGAGCCGCACTACAGTGTTCGTGGTGGTGATCATGACGGTGTTTTCGTTGCAGGCGTTCGCGCCGGCTCTGATCATGACCGGCGGCGGGCCGGAGGGGACGACGAACTTCATCGCGTTCGACATCTATGAGTTGGCGTTCAGCCTGCAACAGCCCGGGCTGGCCTCGGCGGAAAGCACGGTGTTCATGTTGCTGGTGCTGGGGATTAGTCTGGCGCAGATGCGCCTGCTGCGTACGCGGTGGAACTATTGAAAAAGCTGGGCACCTTGAAGAAGGCCGGTCCCTGGCTGGCGGCGGCGGCCGTGCTGGTGGTGATCCTGGCGGTGTTCCTGGGGCCGTATGCCTGGATCGTGGCGTCCTCGTTCAAGCCGCAGGCGGAGATTTTCCGCGATCTGCGGCCGATTTCCTGGGCGACGTTCATCCCGCTGCACCCCACGCTGGAGAACTTCATCCATTTGTTCGTCAACCGTGGGGTGGGGCGGGCACTGATCAACTCGGCCATCGTGTCGTCCTGCCAGGTGGGGTTCACGTTGATCCTGTGCTCGATGGCGGCCTATGGGCTGACGCGGATCCGGTTTCGCGGCGCCAATATCGTGTTCGCCATCGTGCTGATGACGTTCCTGTTGCCGATCGAGAGCCTGATGGTGCCGTTGTTCATCCATGTCTCGAACCTCGGGTTGCAGGACACGCTGGTGGGGGTGTTCATCCCGTGGATCGCCAGCCCGTTCGGGCTGTTCATGCTGCGCCAGGCGTTCGAGGATTTGCCGCGCGAACTCGATGAGGCCGCCCGGATCGATGGCGCCGGGCATTTCCGCATCTTCTGGTCCATCGTGCTGCCCAATGTGCGCACCACGCTGGCGACGCTGGCACTGGTGACGTTCCTGTTCTCCTGGAACGCCTTCCTGTGGCCGCTGGTGGTGCTGCAATCGCCGCGCAACATCGTGGTGCAGCTTGCCATCGCCCAGTCGGTCTCGATCGGGCAGTTGCCGAACTGGGGGGAGACGTTCGCGGGGGCGACGATCGCGACGGTGCCGTTGATCGTGCTGTTCGTGTTCCTCCAGCGCTATTTCGTCCGTGGCATTGCGATGACCGGAATGAAGGGCTGAGCGTGGTGCCCGTCACAAGGTGGCGAGGCGGGCGAGGATGCGGGTGTAGAGTTCCGGGGTATCCAGGCACTGGCGCACCCAGGTGCAGTTGTGCGGGCGGGTGGTGCGGTACCACCAGTCCACCACGGTGGCGCCGCGGGTAAGCTCCGAGTTGGTTTCGATTTCCACGTTGCAGAGGCGGCCGGCGAAGAGATCGGGCCAGAGCAGGTAGGCCATGGCCAGCACATCGTGCAGCGGCCGGGTTCGGGTGCCGTATTTGCGGTTGCCGGCGATTTCGAAGAAGCGCTGCATGCCGGCGCAGGCATCACCGACGCGGGTGCCGAGGGCGGCGAGGCGGCCGATCCACCAGTCCGGGGTGAGGGTGTTGTTGGTGCAGTCGATCGGCATGGCGGCGAGTTCGATGCCGGCGCCGAAGACGATTGCCGCGGCTTCGGGGTCCACCAGGATGTTGAATTCGGCGGCCGGTGCGTAGTTGCCGCCCTCGAAAAAGCCGCCGCCCATCAGCACGATGCGGCGGATACGGTCAGACAGATGCGGTGCCCGGC
Source organism: uncultured Rhodospirillales bacterium (assembly GCA_903845065.1). Lineage (GTDB taxonomy): Bacteria > Pseudomonadota > Alphaproteobacteria > Acetobacterales > Acetobacteraceae > CAIYPH01. Next base: position 16,673 of record CAIMWH010000235.1, read on the forward strand.
GCAGCAGGAGGGCGATGTTGGTGAGCGGGCCGAGCGGGACCAGGGTGACGGAGCGTGGTTCGGCGGCGGTGAGGGTGCGCACCATGAAATCGAGCGCGTGTTCGGCTTCGGGCGGGTTGGCGGGGGCGGGCCAGTCATAGCCGTCGATACCGGTGTCACCGTGGATGTCGGCGGCGTGCATGGGGTCACGCAGGAGGGGGCGTTCGGCGCCCTGGTGGACGGGGATGCCCGGGCGGCCGGCGAGTTCGACGATGCGGCGGGCGTTGGCGGTGACCACGGCCACCGGCACGTTGCCGGCCACGGTGGTGATGCCGAGGACATCGAGTTCCGGCGAGGCGAGGGCGAGCAGGATGGCGAAGGCGTCATCATGGCCGGGGTCGGTATCGATAATAATGCGTTCGGGCATGGGGGCGTGGGTCCGGTTCTGCGTTGGCGGGATCATGGTCCGGCGCGGGATGGTTTGAAAGCGGGTGGTTGGGGTTCGGCGCTGGGGCTGGCATGGTGCGGTCGGATCGACACAGTTGAGCCGATGGGGATTGCCGCGTGAATATCTTCGAACGATTTCTGACCCTTTGGGTGGGCCTGTGCATGGCCGGCGGCATCGCCGTGGGGGCGCTGCTGCCGGCACCGTTCCAGGCGCTGGGGCGGGCCACGGTGGCGCAGATCAATATTCCCATCGCGGTGCTGGTGTGGCTGATGATCGTGCCGATGCTGCTCAGGATCGACCCAGCGGCGCTGCGCCAGGTCGGGCGGCACTGGCGTGGCATTGCGGTGACGCTGGGGATCAACTGGCTGGTCAAGCCGTTCTCGATGGCGCTGCTGGCCTGGGTGTTCATCGGCTGGCTGTTCCGGCCGCTACTGCCGGGGGGGCAAATCGAGAGCTATATCGCCGGGCTGATCCTGCTGGCGGCGGCGCCCTGCACGGCGATGGTGTTCGTGTGGTCGAACCTGGTGGATGGCGATGCCGAGTTCACGCTGTCCCAGGTGGCGCTGAACGACGCCATCATGCTGGTGGCGTTCGCGCCGATCGTGGGGCTGTTGTTGGGGATTTCGGCGATCGCGGTGCCGTGGGACACGCTGGCGTTGTCGGTGGTGCTGTTCATCCTGGTGCCGCTGGTGATCGCGCAGGTGTGGCGCGGGCGGCTGCTGGCGGTCGGCGACATGGCGGCGCTGGAGCGGATGCGGACGCGGCTGGGGCCGGTTTCCGTCGCGGCGCTGCTCGCCACCCTGGTCCTGCTGTTCGCGCTGCAGGGGCCGCAGATCATCGCACAACCGATGGTGATCCTGCTGCTGGCGGTGCCGATTCTTATCCAGGTGTATTTCAACGCGGGGCTGGCGCTGCTGCTCAACCGACGCTGTGGCGAGAGTTTCGCGGTTGCGGCACCCTCGGCGCTGATCGGGGCGAGCAATTTCTTCGAACTGGCGGTGGCGACCGCCATCGCGCTGTTCGGCTTCGAGAGCGGCGCGGCGCTGGCCACGGTGGTGGGCGTGCTGGTGGAGGTGCCGGTGATGCTGTCGGTGGTGGCGATCGCGCGGCGGATGCGGGCGCGGTGGCCGGCGTCGGGTTTGTAGGGATGGGCAGGATTGTAGGGCAGGAGGCCGTTTTAACGGCTTGACCCTCACTCGCGCCTCGGCTACCCACTGCTCCGCGCTGTCCCGTTCGTCTAGAGGCCTAGGACACCGCCCTTTCACGGCGGCGACACGAGTTCGAATCTCGTACGGGATACCAAGCGCTTTCAACGGGTTGATGGCTTTCTATTGCCTCCCCGGATGCTTCCAGCGATTTAAGCGATCACGGGCAGCCGCGGGCACCGCGCCGAACGCGCGCGCTCCTGCGCCATGTCCCTGAAACAAGAACGGCGGCACCCGAAGGCGCCGCCATGGTGGTATTACGCCGGGACGAGTTCCCCGGCGGGTTCGAACGTAAAGTCCTGATAACCGCCCTCGGCGGCGATGCGGCAGTATTCGCGATAGCGGTGGAAGCCGCCGGTGAACAGCGTCAGCCCTTGCGCCTTGCCTTCCACGTTCGCGCCCACGTACCAGGTTTTCGCCTTGGAAACCAAGGTGCGCTGGGCGAGGGTGGCGACGAGTTCCATCCAGCGGTCCTCCGCCTCCACGGTGGGTTCCATGGCGGCGAGGTGGTGCTTTTCCATGTGGACCATGGCATTGGCGATCCAGTCCACGTCATGCTCGCTGATGCGGATGATGTTGGCGAGGGCGGCAGGGCCGGTTGGGCCGGTGGTCATGAACAGGTTCGGGAAGCCTTCCATCATCAGGCCGAGATGGGAGCGTGCGCCGGCTTTCCATTCCTGGTTGATCGTCCGGCCGTCACGGCCCACCACGTCGAACGCCAGCAGGGCGCCGGTGAGGCCGTCATAGCCGGTGGCGAGGATGAGCATGTCGAGTTCAACCTCGCCCGACTCGAGCCGCACGCCCTTTTCGGTGATCTCGACGATCTTGTCGTTCAGGCAGTTCTTCAGGTGGACGGTGGGCAGGTTGAACGTTTCATAGTACGTGTTGTCCAGGCACGGCCGGCGGGCAAAGATGGGGTAGCCGCGCGGCTTGAGCGCCTCGGCGGTCACCGGGTCCTTGACGATCTCGCCGATCTTACCGCGCACGAATTCGGCGACGTGTTCGTTTGCCTCCTCGTTGGTCAGCAGGTCCGCGAAGGTGCCGAGCATGGCGAGCCCGCCCTGCTGCCATGAGGCTTCGAGCAGCACCTGGCGCTGCTTGGGCGTGACGGTGAAGAAGGCGCGGGTGGATTGCGGGCGCACGCCGCCGACGGCGCTGTTGAGGGCGGCCTCGCGGATGCTGGCGTAGTTGCGCTTCACCTCGGCGACGTAGCCGGGCTCAAGGTTCTCGTTGCGCATCGGCATGGTGAAGCTCGGCGTGCGCTGGAAGACGAACAGCTCACCGCATTTGGGGCCGATTTCCTGGATAATCTGGATGCCGGTGGAGCCGGTGCCGATGATGCCGACGCGCTTGCCGGCGAAGCTCACCGGGTGGTGCGGCCACTTGGCGGCGCGCATCAGCTCGCCCTTGAAGCGTGCAATGCCCGGGATTTCCGGGTCCTTCGGGATGGAGAGCGGCCCGGTGGCCATGATGCAGTAGGGCGCCTCGCAGACATCGCCGCGATCGGTGGTGACCCGCCACAGCTTGCGCGCCTCGATCCACACGGCGCTGGTCACGCGGGTGTTGAACTGGATGTGCTTGCGCAGGTCGAGCCGGTCGGCGACGAAGTTGATGTACTCGAGCAGTTCCGGCTGGGCGGCGAACTGCTCCTTCCAGGTCCATTCCTGCTCGATCTCGCGCGAGAAGGCGAAGCTGTAGTCGATGCTCGGCAGGTCCACCCGGGCGCCCGGATAGCGGTTCCAGTACCACACGCCGCCCACGTTCCCGCCGGCCTCGAAGCCCTGGATGGCGAGGCCCATCTCGCGGAATTTGTAGACGGCATACATGCCGCCAAAGCCCGCGCCGACGATGATCACGTCGAGGCGTCGGGCCGTCGTTTCGGCATGCGCCGTGTTGATGTCATTCATATCAGCCGGCTCCCGGTCAGTCGGTTAATGCTTCATGGTCCGGAGCAAGCTGGCCGACGTCCGGCCGCGTGACGCTTCATGCCCGAACCGTCGATGCGAAAATATCTCATCCGGACGGAACGATGCCATGCGGGCGGTGGAGCAACCACGGTTTTGCGGGGCCGCTGGCGATTATCATCTATCTGATTTCACCCGGCCTCATTTCCTGAAGCCGAACAGCCGTGCGGCCGGGCCGATGGTCCAGCCCTGCAACGCCAGCGAAAGCAGCACGATGACGAACACCCCGGCGAATATGGTGTCGCTGCCCGGGACGCCGCGCAGCACCGGGATGATGGCCAGGTAGATCGGCACCGCGCCGCGTAGCCCCACCCAGGCGGCGAAGCCGATTTCGCCCCAGGCGAACCCGAACGGGCGCAGGCACAGCGCCACCGCCAGCGGCCGGCCGACCAGGGTGAGCATGAGGCCCACCACCGTGGCCGGCACTAGGAACGGGATCAGCCGGTGTGGGGTTACCAGCAGGCCGAGCAGGACGAACAGGCCGATCTGCGCCACCCAGGCGAAGGCCTCGAAGGCCTTCTCGACCACCGCCAGGCGCGCACCGATGCCGCCGCGTACCATGATGCCGGCGACGTAGACGGCGAGGAAACCGCTGGCATGCAGCATCTGGGCGCCACCGAAAATTGCGAAGCCGGCGGCCAGCAGCAGCACCGGCAACAGGCTCGCCTCGGCCTTCAGCCCCGCCAGCATGCGCGCGACAATCCAGCCCCCGGCCAGCCCGATGGCGCCGCCGCCGCCCATCTCCCAGGCGAACATCAGCGCACCGCGCCCGGCGGTCACGCTGCCGGGCAGCACCAGCAGTTCCGTCAGCACCAAAGTGAGGAACACCGCCATCGGGTCATTCAGCCCCGATTCAACTTCGAGCAGCGCGCTCACTCGCTCCGGCACCTTCACCGTGCCCGCGCGCAGCAAGGCGGCCACCGCGGCGGCGTCGGTGGGGGACACCATGGCTGCGACCAGCAGGGCATAGGTCCAGGAGGCGCCGTACAACGCGACGACCGCGGCGCCGACGATGGCGGTGGGGATCGCTACCCCCACGGTTGCCAGCAACAACGCGGGCAGCCCGGCCGATGTCAGCATGGTGCTGGAGGTCTTGATACCGCCCTCGAGCAGGATGACGACGAGCGCGATGCTGCCCAGGGTGTAGGTGGCCTCGTAGTCGTCGAACAGGATGTGGCCTGGCCCGTCCTCGCCGACCAGCATGCCGAGGACGAGGAACACCAGCAGCACCGGGGTGCCGATGCGCGCGGCCCACAGGCCGGTGAGGATGCAGACGAGGCCGACGCCGCCGCCGATCAGGAGGAATGTGTGCGCCGCTTCCATTCGTCAGCCCATGCAAACGGCCATCATGCGGGAGGCGCGGGTGCCGGCGCAACACGGATCGGCATGTTGGGCGAACACCGTGGCGCGGGCTACCTCAGCGCGGCCGGGTGCGCGGGTTCAGCAGCGTGTTGAGCCCGTCCCCGAGCAGGTTGAGGCCGAGCGCAGTGACGGCGAGGGCCACCCCGGGGATGGCCACGATGTACCAGGCGACGCGGATCTGGTCCCGCCCCATGCCGATCATCATGCCCCAGGTGAGCACGTTGGGATCGCCGAGGCCGAGGAAGGACAGCGCGGCCTCCATCAGGATCGCGGTGGCGACCAGGATGGAGGCGCTGACGATGATGGTGGGCGCGGCGTTGGGCAGGATCTGGGTGAGCATGATGCGCCATTCCGGCATGCCGACGGCGCGGCAGCCGAGCACGAAGTCGCGCTCGCGCAGCACGATGAACTCGGCGCGGACGAGGCGGGCGACGGCGGGCCAGGAGACGGTGGCGACGGCGACGACGATCATCAGGATGGAGGGCTGGAAGATCGCCACCAGCACCACGGCAAGCATAAATTGCGGGATGGCCTGGAACAATTCGCAGAACCGCATCAGCACGTCATCCACCCGGCCGTGATGGAAGCCGGCGAGCGCGCCGACCAGGGTGCCGAACAGCACCGCGGCGGTGGCGGCGACGAAGCCGATGCCGAGGGATACGCGGGCGCCGTGCACGATGCCGGCGGCGATGTCGCGGCCGAGGCTGTCGGTGCCGAGGGGGTAGCCGGGGGCGGTGCCGGGCCACAGCAGGGGGCGGGCGACCATCGCGAGCGGGTCCTCGGGGAACAGCACATCGGCCAGGGCGGCCATCGCGGCGAGCACCAGCAGGATGGCGCCGCCTACCGCCAGCGCACCATGGCCCGGCCGCGACAGGATGGGGCGCATCAGGCGGGCTCTGTTGTGGGGTCGACCAGCACATAGAGCAGGTCGACCGCGAGATTGGCCAGCACGACGAATACAGAACTCAGCACCAGGATGCTCAGCAGCAGGTTGATGTCGCGCTGGAACACGGCGTCGAACATCAGGCGGCCGATGCCGGGCCAGGAGAACACCGTCTCGGTCAGCACCGCGCCGCCCAGCACCGAGCCGAGGTTGAGGCCGACCATGGTGATGAGGGGCATCAGGGCGTTGCGCAGCACGTGGCGGAAGGCGACGCGGGTTTCGCCCAGGCCCTTGGCGCGAGCGGTGCGGACAAAATCGGCGTGGTAGACCTCGATCATGCTCGCGCGCACCAGGCGGGTGTAGATGGCGAGGAAGAAGGCGGCCTGGGTGAGGGCGGGCAGCACGAGGTGGCGGGCGACGTCCACGACATGGCGCAATCCGGTGCCGGGCGCCGCCGCGTCGGTCATGCCGCCGGCGGGGAGCCAGCCGAGCCGCACCGCGAAGACCACGATCAGCATCAGGCCGAGCCAGAACAGCGGGGTGGCGTAGAACAGCAGCGTCACCATGCCGATGGCGCGGTCCAGTACGCTACCGGCGAAGCGGGCCGAGAGGGCGCCCAGCACGATGCCGGCGGCCACTGCCATGCCGATGCTCGCCAGCATCAGCAGCAGCGTGGCCGGCAGGCGCTCCAGAATGAGGGTGAGCACCGGCTCGCCGTAGTGGAACGAGAAGCCGAAATCGCCCTGCACCAGCCGCCACATGTAGAGCCCGAGTTGCACCGGCAGGGGCTGGTCGAGCCCGAAGCGGGTGCGCAGTTGTGCCACATAGCCGGCATCCGCCGTGCCGGCCTCGCCGGCCATGGCATCCGCCGCGTCTCCGGGGGCCATGTGGAGCAGGATGAAATCCAGCACAACGATGCACACCAGCAGCACGATGGCATGGGCGAGGCGGCGCAGGAGGAAGCGGCCGGCCCGCTCGCCCGCCATGCCCGGCCGGCCTTATGCCTCGAACCAGGCGCCGGCCAGCGGGTCGCGGATGCCTTCGCCGCCGTTCATGAAATCGTTCAGCTTGGCCGCGGCGATGGTGACGTTGGCGGGCAGCGCGAGGGGCAGCAGCGGCAGGTCGCGCATGGCGATTTCCTGGAAGCGGGCGAACAGGGCCTGGCGCTTGGCGCCATCCACCTCGATGGCGGCGGCTTCGAGCACCTGATCCATCTCCGCGTCGGCATAGCCCCAGGCGTTGACGAAGGGGGCACCGGGGGCGGCGGCTTTCGACCAGTAGAAGCGTTGCAGGCCGATGGTGGGGTCATTGGTGGCGGACCCGGGAAACAGCGTCATGTCGAAATCATAGGCGCCGAAGACGCGGCGGATGTAGCTCGGCACGTCCGACGTGCGGATTTCCACATCGATGCCAACGGCGCGCAGGGACTGGCGCAGGAATTCGGCCTCGCGCTGGTAGACGTCATTGATGGCGGGCAGGTCGAGCGTCAGCTTGAAGCGGGTGCCGCCGGCGGCGCGGGGCAGGCCGGCCTGATCGAGCGCCGCGTTGGCGGCCTTGGTGTCGAACACCGGGGGCTTGAGGCCCTTCGCGTGGAACCGCGGCACCACCGGGGGGACGGGGCTGTCGAGTTTGGTGGCGAGGCCGTACCAGACGGTGGCGATCATCGCGTCACGGTTGATGGCGGCGCTGATGGCCTGGCGCACTTCGGGTTTGGCGAGTTGCGGTCGGCGCAGGTTGAAGGCGAGGAAATCGACCGTGTTGTTCATCTCGTCACCGCGATCGGTGACCTTGAACGCCTTGTTGGCCCGGAAGCGCTCGACCTCGGCCAAGGGAACGGGGGTGGTGCTGGCGAGTTGCAGTTCGCCGGTTTCGAAGGCTGCGGCGCGGGCCGAGGCGTCGCCGTAGGATTTTACCACGATGCGGTCGAGGTAGGGCTTGCCGGTGTCCCAGTACTCGGGGTTGCGTTCCAGGGTTATGGCATCGCCGCGTTTCCAGGTAACGAAGC
>CAIMWH010000236.1 GCA_903845065.1 uncultured Rhodospirillales bacterium
CCATCTCCATCCTGCGCGGCATCAAGGAGAAGTACGAACTCCATCACGGCGTGCGCATCACCGATGGCGCCCTGGTGGCCGCCGCCACCCTCTCCAACCGCTACATCGCCGACCGCTTCCTGCCCGACAAGGCGATCGACCTGATGGACGAGGCCGGCAGCCGCCTGCGCATGCAGGTGGACAGCAAGCCCGAGGAACTCGACGAACTCGATCGCCGCATCATGCAGCTCAAGATCGAGCGCGAGGCCCTGCGCAAGGAGAGCGACGCCGCCTCCAAGGACCGCCTCGGCAAACTGGAAAAGGAACTCGCCGACATCGAGGAGAAATCCGACGCGATGTCGGCCACCTGGAAGGCCGAGAAGGAAAAACTCGCCACCAGCCAGAAGCTCAAGGAACAGCTGGATCAGGCCCGCAGCGAGGAAGAAGCCGCCCAACGCCAGGGTAACCTCGCGAAGGCGTCCGAGCTGCGCTACAGCACCATCCCGGCGCTGGAGAAGCAACTCGCCGCCACCCAGGACGGCGGCCGCCTCGTCAACGAGGCCGTGACAGCGGAGCAGATCGCCTCCGTGGTCTCACGCTGGACCGGCGTCCCGGTGGACAAGATGCTCGAAGGCGAGCGGGCCAAGCTCCTGCGCATGGAGGACGAACTGCGCAAGCGCGTCGTCGGCCAGGAAGACGCGCTGCGGGCGGTCTCCAACGCCGTCCGCCGCGCCCGCGCCGGCCTGCAGGACCCCAACCGCCCCATCGGCAGCTTCCTCTTCCTCGGCCCCACCGGCGTCGGCAAAACCGAGCTGACCAAGGCCCTGGCCTCCTTCCTGTTCGATGATGACCGCGCGATGGTCCGCATCGACATGAGCGAGTTCATGGAGAAGCACAGCGTCTCCCGCCTGATCGGGGCGCCGCCGGGCTATGTCGGCTATGACGAGGGCGGCGTCCTCACCGAGGCCGTCCGCCGCCGCCCCTATCAGGTGATCCTGTTCGACGAGGTGGAGAAAGCCCACGAGGACGTCTTCAACGTCCTGCTCCAGGTCCTCGATGATGGCCGCCTGACCGACGGCCAGGGCCGCACGGTGGATTTCCGCAACACCATCATCGTGCTCACCTCCAACCTCGGCAGCGACATCCTCGCCGCCCAACCGGACGGTGCCGACCTCGCGCTGGCCTACAAGGACGTGATGAACGTGGTGCGCGGCCATTTCCGCCCCGAGTTCCTCAACCGGCTCGACGAAACCGTGCTGTTCCGCCGCCTGCAACGGGCGGACATGGCGGCCATCGTCGATATCCAGCTCGAACGCCTGCGCGCCCTGCTGACGGACCGCAAGATGTCCATCACCCTCGATCGCCCCGCGATGGATTGGCTCGCCAACGAAGGCTACGACCCCGTCTACGGCGCCCGCCCCCTCAAGCGGGTCATCCAGCGCAGCCTGCAAAACCCGCTGGCCGGCCTCATCCTGGAAGGCGCTATCCACGAGGGCGAAACCATCCGGATCTCCGTCAACCTCGACGGCCTGGTCATCAACGGACGCCTCGCCGAAGCCGCCTGACGCAGCCTCCCGCCTCCCGGACCAACCGGGAGGCGGGACCGCCTACTTCGGCTTCTTGATCGCCTCGATCGCGCCGCGAACCATCGTCGCGTCCGCCCCATCCGCCGGCAACTGCGCCAGCAGCCGCGTCCAATACCCCACCGCCTCGCTTGCCTGATCCGCCTGCGCGGCCGACACGCCCAGCAGCCACAGCGCCTGCGGCTCCTTCGGATTGCTCGCCTCGATCTTGCGCAGCAGCGCGATCGCCCGCTGCGGAATCGGCGCTTCCGGCGTGCGATTATCCAGCAGCGCCTCCACCTCCTGCAGCGGCACCGAAACATCGCCCGGCTTCAGCTTCGCCGCCCGCTCATAGGCGTCGGCCGACTTGTCGGGATCGCCCATCACCATGTAGGCCCGCCCGATCTTCAGCCAGCCATCAGCGTCGTTCGGATTCTCCTCCAGCTTGGCGGCAAGCTGCTTCACCATCCCGCCGATCATCTGGGCCCGCTGCTCGGGCGTCATATTGGCGGCCGCCGCCATCGCCGCCGCATCCGGCCCGCCAGCCGGCGCCGCGCCACCAGCAGCCGGGGCAGGGGCCTCGGCCGGGGCAGGGGGCGGCAGCCTGGGCATCGGCACCCCCGCCGCCTTCGCCGCCTCGGCAATCCGCCGCTCCACCTCGCCCCGAATCTCGGACCCCGCCGGCGCATCCGGCGCCAACTGCATCCAGGTCTCCAGCGCCAGCTTCGGCTCCCCGGCCTGCATATCGGCCAGCCCGAGATAGAACCGCGCCACCTGCTCCTTGGGGTCCAGCCGCACCGCGTCCATGAACGCCTTGCGCGCATTCGGCGTCACCATCCCCTCGGACGCCATCACCAGCATCTCGCCGTAGGACGAAATGATGTCGGACTGGTCAGGCTCCAGCCGCATAACGTTCTTATAGGCGGCGATCGCGTCGTCCCAGCGCCCCATCGAGGCGGTGGTCCGCGCATACAACAGCCAGCGCTCGGCGTTGTCCGGCTCCTCCTTCAGCTTCGCTTCCAGCGTCGCCGCCGCCGATGCCATGTTGACATGCGCCGCCTTCTGATCGCCCGAAGCCGCCGGCTTCACCACCGAGGCCGCCGGCTGATCCGGAATGCCCGGCGCCCCCAGCCGCAGATACAGCCCGCCCGTGCCCACGATCACCACCAGCGCCACCACCGCCGCCAGCCCCCGGCTGCGCGTCGCCACCGCGGTCGGTGTCGCCGCCTGCGGTGCGATCATCCGCCGCTGGATCTCCAGCCGCGCCGCCGTCGCCTCCTGCGGCCCCAGCAACCCGCGCGTCACGTCGCGGTCGAGTTCCTTCAACTGATCCCGATACACCGCGAGATCGAATTCCGCCCGCTCGGGCACCGCCCGGTTGGTCCGCAGCAGCGGCCACAGCATCGCGGCCAGCACGGCCGCCGTCAGCGCGACACAGGCAAGGATCAGAATGGTCACGCGGCACTCTCCGGCTGGTCGCTGTCATGCAGCAATTTCGCAAGCCGCGCCTGCTCGGCGGCATCGAGCGGCGGAGGCATCGGCGCCACCGCCAGGCGCGAACGCCGCACCGCCATTCCCACGCCCCCCACCGCCAGCAGCAGCACCACGGCCGGGCCGAACCACAGCACATAGGTGGCGGGCTCCACCGGCGGGCTCATCAGCACGAAGGTGCCATAGCGGTCGACGATATACTGCATCGCCTGCGCATCGCTCGCCCCTGCGAGCAGCCGCTGCCGCAGCACCAGCCGCACATCCTTCGCCAGGTCGGCGTTCGATTCGTCGATCGACTCGTTCTGGCACACCAGGCACCGCAACCCCTTGCTGATCTCCCGGGCCCGCGCCTCCAGTACCGGATCGGCCAGCCGTTCATTGGGTTCCACCGCCAACGCGGGAACGGCCAGGGCCAGCAGCAGCCCCAACCCGGCAATCAGCGCTTTCACGACCGGTTCAACTCCCGCAGCAACGGCAGCAACTCCCGCTCCACCGTCTCGGCGTTCAACGGCCCGACGAAGCGCTTGCGGATATGCCCGCTCTTGTCCACCACATAGGTCTCCGGCACCCCATAGACCCCGAAATCCAACCCGGTCAGCCCCTTGCGATCGATCGCCACCTGCAAATACGGGTCCCCGCCATTGGTGAGTTCCTTCTGCGAGGCCGCCGGCTCGTCCTTGTAGGCAATCCCGATCAACGGCAGCTTCTCCTTGGTCGCCAGCCGCATCAGCACCGGATGCTCCACCTTGCACGGCACGCACCACGAGGCGAAGAAGTTGATCACCACCACGCGCCCCAGCAGCGAGGCGTTGGAAATATTCGCCCCCCCCGCCAGCGCCGGCAGATCGAACGCCGGCAACGGCTTGTCGATCATCGCCGAGGGCAACTCATGCGGATCGCGCCCGGAAAAAAGCGGCACCGCGAAATAGCCGGCCACGATCAGGAACAGCAGCACCGGCAGGGCATAGAGGGACTTGCGCATACCGATTACTCCGCCGCCGCCGGCACAGCCGAACCACGCAGCCGCTTGGCCGCCCCCACCCGCCAGCGCCGATCGCTCAGGCTGACCATCCCGCCCGCCGCCATCACCAGCGCGCCAAGCCAGATCCACGAAATCAACGGCTTGTAATAGGCCCGGATGGTCCAGCCGCCTTTGCTGTCGCTCTCGCCGAGCGCCACATACAAATCGGCCAGCACGCTCGAACGGATCGAGGTGAGGCTCGTCGTCTGCTGCTGCACCTCGAAGAAGCGCCGCTGCGGATGGGCAATCGTCACCAGCGCCCCATCGCGGGTGATCTCGATGGTGGCATCCTCGGCGACGAAATTCGGCCCCGGGATCTCATCCACCTTCACCAGCTTCATGCTGTAGCCACCCACCTCCAGCGTGCCGCCGAGCTTCACGATATCGATGTGCTCCACGCTGAACGCCGCGGCCGAAATCCCCGCCACCGACAGCGCGAACCCCACATGCGCGATGGTCATGCCATACGCCGCCCGCGGCAGGTTCACTGCCCGGCCAAAGCTCTGCCCGAGCGGAATACGCAACAGCCGCAGCCGGTCCGCCCATTCCACAATCGCGCCCACCCCGGTGAACGCCGCCAGCCCCAGCCCCAGCACCGCCAGCACCGGCCCGCCCTGCGTCACATACAGCCCGCCCAGCACCACCAGGAACGCCGCGCCGAACGCAATCCACAGCCGCTGCACCGCGCCCAGCACGTCGCCGCGCTTCCACGCCAGCAACGGCCCCGCCGCCAGCGCCACCAGCACCGGTACCATGATCGGCCCGAACGTCTGATTGAAATACGGCGGCCCCACGGTGATCTTCGGCCCGCCCACCGCATCGAGGAACAAAGGATAGAGTGTGCCCAGGAACACGGTGGCCGCCGCACTCGCCAGCAGGATGTTGTTCAACACCAGCGCGCCCTCGCGCGAAATCGGCGCGAACACCCCGCCCGACTTCAACGCCGGCGCCCGCGCCGCATACAGCGTCAACGACCCGCCAATCGCCACCAGCAGCAGCAACAGGATGAAACTGCCGCGCGCCGGGTCCACCGCAAAGGCATGCACCGAGGTCAACACACCGGAGCGCACCAGGAACGTCCCCACCAGGGACAACGAGAAGGTGATGATCGCCAGCAGGATGGTCCAGCTTTTCAGCGTGTCCCGCTTCTCCACCACAATCGCCGAATGGATCAGCGCCGTGCCCACCAGCCACGGCATGAACGAGGCGTTCTCCACCGGGTCCCAGAACCACCAGCCGCCCCAGCCCAGCGTGTAGTACGCCCACCAACTGCCCAGCGCGATCCCCACCGTCAGCGCGCACCACGAAGCCAGCGCCCACGGCCGCACCCACCGCGCCCAGGCGGCATCCACCCGCCCCTCGATCAGCGCCGCCACGGCAAACGCGAACGAGACGGAGAACCCGACATAGCCGAGGTAGAGGAACGGCGGATGGAACGCCAAACCGGGGTCCTGCAACACCGGGTTCAGCCCATGCCCGTTGGACGGCGGCGGAAACGCCCGCAGGAACGGGTTGGAGGTGAACAGGATGAACAGCAGGAACCCCACGCTGATCATCCCCTGCACCGCCAGCACCCGCGCCCGCAGCTCGCGCGGCAGATTATCGCTGAAAACCGCCACCGCCGCGCTGCAAATCGCCAGGATGAACACCCAGAGCAGCATCGAGCCCTCGTGGTTCCCCCACACGCCCGACACCTTATAAAGCAGCGGCTTGTCGGTATGGCTGTTCTCGATGACGTTGATCACCGTGAAGTCCGACGTAATGTAGGCATGGGTCAGCGCCGCCATGGCGATGAACACCAGCACGAACTGCGCCAGCGCCGCCGGCCGCGCCACCGCCATCCAACCGTGATTGTGCCGCGACGCGCCGAGCAGCGGCACGCTGGACTGCACGACCGCCACCACAAGGGCGAGGATGAGCGCGAAATGGCCGAGCTCGATGATCATGGGGTCGTTCCTATGGAGGCTGCGCCGCGTTGCCGTTGAGCGGAGGCAAGTGCCGGAATTTCCGAGAGAAAACTGATCACTTCACGTCGCCGTTCAAGGGCCGAGGATAGGCGACCCACCCGCCCCGGTCCAGCACCGGGACGCTCGCTTATGATCGAGCGGAGAGCGGTCCGGCTTTGTCCTAGATCAAGGCGGCAACCCGAATAGAACCGCATACGGCTCACATGACGTGAGGATTACGGACAGGACAGATGTTGATCCCTCTGAAGCTTGTGCGCGGCCAGCCTCTGCAACAACAGTTGTACGACCAGTTGCGCACGCTCATCCTGGCGGGCCGCCTGCAGGTCGATGCCCGCATGCCCTCCACCCGCATGCTGGCCGAGCAGTTCGCAATTTCCCGCATCACCGTCATCCTCACCTACGAGCGGCTGGTCGCCGAGGGCCTGCTCTACACCCTCCCCGCCGCCGGCACCTTCGTCGGCGCCATGCCCTCCTCCATGCGCCCCGCCCAGCCCGACGCACACCCCGCCGCCTCCCCGGAAGTCCGGCTCGAGGGCCCCGCCACCGTCGGCCTGCCCGATCCCGAACTGTTTCCCGCCAACCGCTGGCGCGCCGCCCTGCGCCACGCCCTCGATCGCGTCGGCGCCCACGTCCCCACCGAGGATCCCGCCGGCGCCGCCGCCCTGCGCCAGGGCATCGCCGGCTGGCTCGCCGCCTCCCGCGGCCTCACAGTGGCGCCCGAGCAGGTCATGGTGGTCATCGGCCGCCGCCGCGCCCTCGATATCGCCGCCCGCCTCTGCATCTGCCCCATCAAGGCCAGCACCGCCACCGTCACCGCCGTCATCGAGTCGCCCTGCGACGAGGCCGTCACCACCGCCTACGCCCTGGCCGGCGCCCGCATCCTCCCCGTCCCGGTTGACGCCGGCGGCCTGATGACCGATCGCCTGCCGCGCGGTCCCGTCGCCCTCGCGCACGTCACCGCCGGCCACCAGAACCCCCTCGGCGTTACCCTCGCCCCCGCCCGCCGCCGCGCCTTGCTCGAATGGGCAACCGCCACGGACGCCATGCTGATCGAGGAAGACCAGGACGCCGATTTCCGCAGCGACGCCGCCCTCGTCCCCCCCCTCGCCGCCATGGACGCCACCCGCGTCATCTACGCCGGCGGTTTCGCCGCCGCCATGGCGCCCTGGCTGCAACTCGCCTACCTCGTCGTCCCCCCCCGCCTGATCGGCGCCGCCGCCGCCCTGCAGCAAACCACCGACGAACACGCCGCCTGGCTCGAGGAAGGCGCCCTGGCCAAATTCATCGACAGCGGCGCCTTCGCCCGCCACGTCCATCGCGCCCGCAAAACCTACGCCCTGCGCCGCCACGCCCTCGCCGAGGCCCGTGCCCGCCACCTCCCCGATATCGAACTCTTCGGCACCGACACCGGCCTTCACCAAGCCTGGCTGCTGCCCACGGGCTTCGGCCCGGCCAGCCGCGCGGTGGACGCCCTGCGCGCCGCCGGCCTGATCGCCACCACGGTGCCGCCCTCCACCGCCGCCGCCATGCCGCTCGATCGCCTGGTCCTGGTCGATGTCGCCCGCTGCCCCGAACTGGGCGTGGACTCGGCCCTCGCCGAAGTCGCCCGCGACCTCGCCACCCGCACCCTCTCCGTCGGCACCCTCGCCGCCCGCCCGGTCCGTCGCCGCCGCCTCGCCGAAGCCGCGGCCGATTAACCGCCGGACATATTACCAATCCCCACCACCGCAACGAGAACCGCCACCGCGCCATGGGCACCATTTCCCACAGTCTCAATACAGGATTGGTGCTTTTCGATCGGCCGCCGGCGCTCCGCACCACGCGGCAGCCGCCACCACGGCCAGATGCGCAACCGACGCCGAAATCGAATTCACTGGTCTTATAAATTTCCAGTAATCCTGGGTCTACCCGGATTGGCCACCCGGGCCGACTATCAGGACGCTGACATAGCACGGAGCTGGGAGGCCGTGGGTTGTTCGTGATGAACCGGCAAGGGAATTTCCCTTCCGCGCATCGGGAAAACCCAAGGTCCTGACAAGGTTGGAACGATGAGTGATACGCCACGCCGCAAACGTAATCTTCTCGGGCACCGGATCGCCCGCTGGTACGCATGCCTGCTGGAGCATTGGCGAATCGCCCTCGCCCTCGTCGGCGCCATGGGCGTCGGCGCCGCGGCGTTCGCCTCCTGGATCACCATCATCGAACACACCAACCACACCGAGTTCTGCATCACCTGCCATGTGATGGGCGATACGGTTTACCCCGAATATAAAAAATCATCCCATTTCAGCAACAAGCACGGCTTCGCCGCCAGCTGCCCGGATTGCCACGTTCCCCAGTACAGCTGGATCGACGAGGCGCTCGCCAAGGTCGGCACCGTCGGCGAACTCTACGCCTTCTTCTTCCAGGGCATGGACCAGGTCGAGAACTTCAACAAAATCCGCCCGGAACTCGCCAAGCACCAGTGGGCGAAGTTCGAAGCCACCAACGCCCGCGAATGCCGCCACTGCCATGACTACAACCGCATGGTGCTCGACGAACAAAAGCCGAGCGCCCGGGTATCGCATGTCGATGCCGCCAAGAAGAACACGAACTGCGTGCAATGCCATCACGGCATTACCCACAAGCTGTTCGAAGAAGCCAAACCGGCCGCCCCGGCCAATGACAGTTTCGATGTTGATTGAAGGAAGCGAGGCAATGATGACCCGCAAACGCTACGCGCTGTCCGCCCTCTCGATGATGGGCTTCCTGTTCGCCGCCGGCACCGCCAACGCGGCGGTGGACTGGGCGAGCGTGCCCGGCAAGGACATCGTCCTGTTCTACCCCGGCCAGTCATCGTTCGAATGGTCGATGACCGCCGGTGACATGTCCGGCGCCACCGCCTTCCGCAACGAGGGCAAGGACTGCGGCACCTGCCATATCGGCGAAGAAAAGGACATGGGTCCGCAAATCGTCAGCGGCAAGGCGCGCACCTTCAAGACCGGCGAAAAGCCCTCCATCGAGCCCACCCCCATCGCCGGCAAGCCCGGTGACGTGCCGGCCACGGTGAAGTTCGCCAACGATGGCACCAACCTCATGGTCCACATCGAATTCAAGGAAGGCACCCAGCCCGACGCCAAGCAGGACGCCGCCTTCGCCACCAAGGTGACGGTGATGTTCAGCGCCGCCAAGGTGCCCGAGTTCGGCCGCATGGGCTGCTGGTCCGCCTGCCACGATGACGCGGCCTCCATGGCCAGCGGCGCCGGCGCCACCCGCACCAAGTACCTGCCCAAGACCCACGCCAAGCTGACCCGCCAGGGCGGCGGCGATGCCCTCAAGCCCGCCGGCGAACTCGCCACCCTGAAGGCCGATGGCTACGTGCTCGAATACTGGCAGGCCCGCCTCAACCAGGGCGCCCCCGCCCAGGCCGCCCAAGGCACCGTGTTCGACAAGCGCGAGGAAGTGAAACCTTCCGCCGTCACCGCCGAAGCCACCTTCGCCAACGGCACCTGGTCCGTCACCCTGTCCCGCAAGCTCGCTGGCGGCGCCGTGAACTTCGCGCCCGACGGCAAATACAACGTCGGCATCGCCATCCACGCCGGCCACACCGCCCAGCGTTTCCATTACGTTTCTTTCGAGCGTTCACTTGCCATCAATTCCGGGTCCGCCGATTTCGTGGCGGTGAAAAAATGAACACCAACATCACTACGGCTCAAGGAGCAATTTCATGAGGAAGCTATTCATCCTCGGGATGTTGTCCGCCGTGTTCTGCGCTTTCATGGGCACCACGGCGATCGCACAACAGCAGGCGGCGCAGCCGGCGGCACTCGCCGGCGGCGGACCCACCACCTGCCTGAAGTGCCACAACGATCCCAAGGTCAACCCCATCCTGCAAACGCCGCACGCCATGAAGGGCGACGCGCATACCCCGTTTGCCCAGCAGGGCTGCGAGTCATGCCACGGCGGCAGCGCGGCCCACGTCGAAAGCCGCGCCAACAAGCCGGAAGTCATCTTCAAGGGCCCTAACATCTCGCCCGTCGAAGCGCGCAACAATGTCTGCCTCACCTGCCACCAGTCCGGCCTGCGCATGAACTGGCAGGGCAGCCAGCACGCCACCAACGAGACCGCCTGCACCAACTGCCACCAGGTCCACGTCCACAAGGACCCCGTGCTGACCAAGCAGGCCCAGGCCGAGAAGTGCTTCACCTGCCACACCGAGCAGCGCTCGCAGGTCATGCGTTTCTCCCATCATCCGATCCGCGAAGGCAAAGTCATCTGCTCCGACTGCCACAACCCGCACGGCTCGGCTGGTCCGAAGCTCCTGAAGGAAGTGACCGTCAACGAGACCTGCTACAACTGCCATGCCGAAAAGCGCGGCCCGTTGGCGTGGGAACATCTGCCGGTTCGTGAGAACTGCCTGACCTGCCACAACCCGCACGGCTCCAACCAGCCGCGCCTGCTCGTCCAGCGTCCGCCCTACCTCTGCCAGGAATGCCACACGAACTCGAGCCACCAGGCCAACCCGCAAAGCGGGCTGCAACTGCCGGGCAAGACCGCGTTCAACGGCACTCTGTCCACCAACTTCCGTGCCTTCGGCCGGGGTTGCGTGAACTGCCACACGCAGATCCACGGGTCGAACAGCCCCGGCGGCATGTGGTTCACACGGTAAGGTAGGAGGCGAACATGAATACCATGCGTTCCCTCAGGGCAATCGCCCTTGCAGGAAGCTGCCTTCTGCCCATCGCGGCGGCAGCCGATGACTTCGACGTGGCGGACGAGGCTGCAAAGCCGCAATCCGTCATGCCTATCCACAACTCCATCACCCGCCTTCCGCTGCCGGAACTCGTCGCGATCCCGGCCCCCTACGAGAACGAAATCGTTCTCGGCGCGGGCTGGCAGAGCAACACCGGCATCCGGTTGGGCCGCTTCACCGGGCTGTCCACCCACGGCTTCTTCGGCCTCGGCGGACTCACCCTGCGCGGTGGCTACAAGTGGGACTCCGATGACGCCGGCTATTACCAGGTGCAGGCAACCGATCTCGGGCTCGACTCGCGGTCGGTCGCCATCAAGCTCGGCACCCAGGGCACCTGGGGCCTGACCCTCGGTTATGACGGCATCCCTGACTACTACTCCAACTCGTTCCACACCGTGTGGGGCACCGGCGGCGGGCTGCTGCGCGGCATCGCGCCGGGCAGCATCAATAACGCCACCAAGCTCGCGCCCATGATGACCGTCATGGACATCTACACAAGGCGGGACATCCTGACGGCGGGCGGTAAGTATCAGGTCGGTGACTGGCTGGTCTCCGCCGCCCTGCGGCACGAGCACAAGGAAGGCACTAAGGAGAACTCCTTCGCCGTCATCAGCGCGCCCTCGCCCATCGCCGCCAACGGCAACATCACCACCGGCGCGCTCGGGTATTTCCCCGAGCCCGTCAACTACGATACCGATCGCTACGACATCAACGCGCAGTACAGCGCCGGCAAGTTGCAGGCCCTGATCGGCTACACCTACAACCAGTTCACCGATAACAACACAACCTGGAACGGCCAGAATCCGTTCATCTTCACCGGCGCCACCATCACCGGTTCCGCCGGCACCGCCACCGCGGGCTCCGCGCTGGTCTCCAGCCGCTACTCGCTGCCGCCGTCCAACTCCGCCCACCAGGTCAAGCTGCAACTCGGCTACAACTTCGACCCGACCACGCGGTTGAACGCCAACCTGCAGTACGGCCTGATGATGCAGAACGACCCGTACGTGGCCACCACCGGCAACCCGTCGCTCGCGGTGCTGCCGCTGCCCAAGTCCAGCCTCGACGGCGCCATCCAGACCGTCCATGCCAACGTCGCCCTCACCGCGCAGCCGATCCCGAAGTCCGACCTTCGGATCAGCTACACGATGGACGATCGCCAGAGCATGACCGGCTCCAACAAGTACACCCAGTACTACCTGGATGCGACGAACCGGACCTACACAGCCACCAACATCCCGCTCGACTACACGCACCAGACCTTCAGCGCCCAGGCCGGCTATCGCATCCTGCCGCAAACCAAGGTCTCGCTGGGCTATGCATACGACAGCACGGTGCGCACCAACTCCAACACGCGCGAAGTCACCCAGAGCACCTTCAACGCCAAGGTCCGCACCAACCTGTGGTCCGACACGTTCGGGTCTCTCGGCTTCTCGCATGAGGACCGCCACGCCGCGAACTACCAGCGCAACGCGGCCTGGAACGCCCTCGGCCTGGCCGAGAACGACTTCATCGGCTCGGTGAACTACTACACCGCCTCCCGCGTGCGGGATGAAGCCAAGCTGATGCTGGACTTCTCGCCCCTGCCCAACCTCTCCGCCTCGCTGTTCGCCAAGGCCGACTATGATTTCTACCCGAACTCGGCCCTCGGCCTGAAGAGCAACAACAACTTCACCATCGGGCCGGATGTGAACTACCAGTTCTCGTCCAACCTGATGGCCCACGCCTACTACAGCTACCAGATGATCTACTTCAACCAGGGCTCGGCCGTCTCCAACGCCTGTAACGGCAACGGCACCTCGCTGGTTGTCGGCGCCGCCCCCTGCCAGAACATCGGCTACTGGAACGGCCGCAACGTCGACGATACCCACTCCGCCGGCATCGGGCTTGACTGGCGCCCGATGGAAGATCTGAAGGTCAGCGCCGACTACACCTTCAGCCTCGGCCGCAACTCCTACTCCATCATGGATGGCGGCATCTTCTCCTTCACCCCGGCCGGCACCGCGGGCCTCCAGCTCGCGCCCATCCCGGATGTCCGTTCCACCCTGAACAGCGTCTCGCTGCGGGCCGAATACCAACTCGCCCCCAACGCCTCGCTGTGGTTCGGCTATACCTTCGAGCGCTTCAACTACAAGGACTACGGCACCCAGGTCGGCGCCGCCCAGTTCTCCAACGCCCTGTTCTCGGGCGATGCGAACTCGAGCTACTCCGTCCACCTGGTCATGGCGAGCCTGCGCCTGCGCTGGTAGCACAAGCTGCCGCGGATTCGGGAAAGGCCGGCGGTATCACCGCCGGCCTTTTTCGTTTGGGGCGCTTTCCCCATTGCCGCCGCGCCGCACCCGGCGTTAGCCTCCCCGCTAGAATTAAAGGAGAGGCTAGATGCGATACGGTTTGAAGTGGCTCGCCGGCGCCTGCACCGCCCTGGCCCTCGCACTCCCGGCCCAGGCCGAAACGGTGCGCATGACGGTCTCCTACTACTCCGCCGCCACCGGCCCCTATTTCGAGAAAATGGCCGCCGACTTCCACGCTGCCAACCCCTCCATCGACGTCAAGATCGAGGTGGTGAACTGGGCCAACCTGCTGCAAAAACTGCAAACCGACATCTCCGGCGGCACCAACGCGGATCTCTCCATCATCGGCACCCGCTGGCTGCTCGATTTCGTCAAGGACGGCATCGCCGAACCGCTGGATCCCATGATGGCCCCCGGCTTCAAGGAACGCTTCATCGGCCCCTTCCTCAAGCCCGGCCAGATCGGCGGCAAAACCTACGGCCTCCCCGTCGCCGCCTCCGCCCGCGCGATGTTCTACAACAAGGCCATGCTGACCAAGGCCGGCTTCCCCGACGGCCCCAAAACCTGGGATGACGTCGTCGCCGCCGCCGAGAAAATCAAGGCCGACGGCGGCAACGGCTACGGCCTGATGGCCAAGGGCACCGAGGTGGACGTCTACTTCTACTACGCCCTCTGGACCCACGGCGGCGATGTGCTGGACGCCAACCAGAAAGCCATCTTCAACTCCCCCGCCGGCGTGAAGGCCCTCGCCCTCTACAAATCCATGCTCGATCGCGGCCTCACCGAACCGGCGCCGACCAACTACACCCGCGACGAACTGCAAAACCTCTTCAAGCAGGGCCGCCTCGGCATGATGATCTCCGGCCCCTTCCTGATGAACCAGATCACCAAGGAAGCCCCGACGCTCGATTACGGCATCATCCCCGTCCCCGTCGCCACCCGCCCCGCCACCTACGCCGTCACCGACAGCATCGTGATGTTCGCCAACTCCAAGGTGAAACCCGCCGCGATGAAGTGGCTCGATTTCCTCTTCACCCCCGGCCCCCGCATCGCCTTCACCAAGGGCGAAGGCTTCCTGCCCACCACCACCGAGGAAGCGAAAGACCCAGCCTTCACCGAAAACGCTCGCCTCAAGGTGTTCGTCAGCCTCCTCCCCAACGCCCAGTTCGCCCCCACCGTCACCGGCTGGGAAGACACCGCCAAAGCCGTGACGGACGCCGTGCAGTCCGTCTACCTCGGCACCGCCACGCCCGAAGCCGCCCTCAACGCCGCCGCCGCCAAGGCGAACCAGTCGCTCGGAAAGTAAAGCCCGGACGGCACCCAACGTGACCACCCTCGCAATGTCGCCCGCCGGCAACCACCGGTGGGCGGCTCTGCCCTGGCTGCTCATCGCCCCCAGCCTCATCATGGCCATCGGCGTGATCGGCTACCCGTTCTACGAAATCATCCGCCTCGCCGTGTCAGACGTCTCCCGCTTCGGCCAGATCCGCGGCTTCAACGGCTGGGACAACTTCGCCCGCGTCGCCTCGGACCCCATCTTCGTTGACGCCCTCGTCCGCACCCTGGTCTGGACCATCACCGTCGTCGGCGGCACCATCCTGCTCTCCATCCCCGTCGCCCTCGTCCTGCGCGAGGATTTCTGGGGCCGCGGCCTGGCCCGCACCATCATCATGCTGCCCTGGTCCATCGCGCTGTCCATGGCCGCCATCGTCTGGCTCTGGGCCTTCAACGCCGATTACGGCATGATCAACGCCACGCTGCGCCAATGGGGCATCCTCGCCGCCCCCCTGCAATGGATGGCCCGCCCCGAAACCGCCTTCCCCGTCGAAGTCGGCATCGGCATCATCGTCTCCATCCCCTTCACCGTCACCATTCTCCTCGGCGGCCTCTCCTCCATCCCCGGAGACCTCTACGAAGCCGCCCGCATCGATGGCGCCCGCCCCTGGCAATCCTTCCTTTACATGACCCTGCCGATGCTCGGCCCCTTCCTCAACATCGCCATCGTGCTGAACATCATCCACGTCTTCAATTCGTTCAGCATCATCTGGGTGATGACCCAGGGCGGGCCGGACAACCGCACCCACATCCTCGTCACCTACCTCTACGAACTCAGCTTCTACCTCGGCCGCCCCGGCCCTGCCGCCGTCGTCTCCCTCGTCGTCCTCGCCATCGTCTTCAGCGCCACCGCCGCCTACATGTGGCTGCGCGAGCGTGACGCATGAAACGCCCCCTCCGCTCCGCCCTCTCCTGGGCCGTCCTCTCCCCCCTCATCCTCACCACCCTGCTGCCCTTCGCGGTGATGATCTCCACCGCCCTCAAGCCGCACGAGGAAGTCCTCGCCTACCCCCCCACCTGGTTCCCCCGCCGCATCGCCTGGGAGAACTTCGCCGAAATGTGGACCTCCGTCGGCTTCGGCCAGGCCGCCTACAACTCCGTCCTCATCGCCGTCGCCTCCACCCTCCTCGCCCTCCTCATCGCCGTCCCCGCCGCCTACGCCATGAGCCGCCTCGACATGCGCGGCAAAGCCGCCTACCGCCAATTCCTCCTCATCACCCAGATGCTCTCCCCCATCCTCCTCGTCCTCGGCCTCTTCCGAATGGCCGCCTCCATCCCCTTCGCCGACGGAACCCTCGCCGACACCCGAACCGGCGTCATCATCGTCTACGCCACCTACCACCTCGCCTTCGCCATCTGGATGCTCGCCTCCTACTTCACCACCATCCCCGGCGAACTCGAAGAAGCCGCCTGGATCGACGGCGCCACCCGAGCCCAAGCCGTCACCCGGGTCTTCCTCCCCCTAGCCCTCCCCGCCATAGCCGTCACCGGCATCGTCACCTTCGTCGCCAGCTGGAACGAATTCACCGTGGCGCTCACCCTCCTGCGAGACCCCTCACGCCTCACCCTCCCCCTCAAAGTGGTGAACCTCGTCGCCGGCCGCTACAGCGTCGAATGGAACCAGGTCATGGCCGCCACCCTGCTGGCCACCCTCCCGGTCGCCATCGTCTTCACCCTCCTGCAACGCTACCTCGTCACCGGCCTCACCCTCGGCGCGGTGAAGTAGCCACCGCCTCCCGGTGCACAGAGAGGCAAAGCCGCTCCCCCCTCACTCCCCCGCCCGGGCCTTCGCATCCCGCTGATAAACCGACAGGAACGCGCGCCCCATCAAGGACGTCTCCCGCGCCATGCAGGCCTCCAGCACCGCCGCCCTCGCTGCCTGCACCGCCCGATCCCCCGGCGCCGCCCCGGCCGCGAACTCCGCCAGGTGTGCCGCCAGCCGCGTCCGTCCCTCCGCCGCCAGCGCCGCCGCCCGTGCCGCCAGCAGCCCGGCCCCGCCCGCCAGCGCCGCGATCTCCGCCGCCAGCTCCGCCGTCGGCGCCGGCTTGAGATGCGCCGCATCGCCGTCGAACCACCCGCCATTGAGATGCCAGACCGCGCGCACCACAAACTCCGGATCGTCGTATTGCGGCCGCAGCCACGGCCGCTCCAGCAGCCCCGCCGGCGCCGTCACCCCATGCAACACCTCGTCCAGCGTGCAACCCCGGTTCATCAGCGCCAGCGTCTGCGCCACCAGGCTCTCCAGCAGCGCCGCCCCCTCCTCCAGCACTTGGCCCGCCCGCCCCGCGCCGAAAATCACCGGCCCATGCCCCGGGATCAGCACCTCCGGCCCCAGCGCCCGCATCCGCCGCAGCGTCGCCGCCCACTCCGCCGCGTAGCGCTGCACCTTGCGTGGATTGCCCGCGTTGGGGAACATCCAGATCACGAAATCCCCACTCGCCAGCACCCGCCGCCCGGGCAGCCACACGAACGTCGCATCGTCGGTCTCGCCCCGCCCGTGGAACAACTCCAGCCGCTCGCCGCCGATCGTCAGCACCATCGCCTCGTCATAAACCTCGTCCGGCTGCCGCTGCCCCACCGGATAGGTGTAGTCGGGATAGTTGAACTGCTGCCCCTGCACCACGCTGACGAACCCCTGCGTCGCCTTGTAGCGCTCCATCCGCCGGCGCACGTCCCGGTGCGCCACAATCCGCGGCCGCGGCACCCCCCGCGCGGCGGCCTCCGCGTCGAGCGCTGCCATCCCGCCGGTATGGTCGATATGGCCATGGGTATAGATCACCGTATGCACCGCGCTGTCGTCCCAGCGCCGGATCGCCGCCAGCGTCTGCGCCGCCAGCGCCGCATTGGCGGTGTCGATCAGCACCAGCCCCTCCGACGTGCGAATGGCCGTCACGCTGCCGCAGAAATACGTGCTGTGCACAGTCAGGATGCCGTCCGCCACCACCGTGCCGACGCCCTCCGCCACCGCCGCCGTCCACGCCTCCATCGGCGCGCTGCCGTCCCACAACTGCTCGAAAAGCCGGTCCTGTGCCATGCGCGCCCCCTGTCCGGCCGCAAATATACCGCCGTGACTGGCTGGCAAACCAGTCGCGTAACCCACGCCCCGCCGGAATAAGAATGCTCTTTAGTGAGACTAAAATCCAAAATATATTAAAAATGTAATAATATGACGCACCATGATCGAAAAACTAGAAAATTCTACGTTTTTCCGGGTAGGCGCCGGAACGCTCGCCGTTATTCTCCCGTTAGCGATGTTTCCTGGCGTTTCGACGTGATGCGGTCGGATCAATCGTGAGAGCCAGAAGACTATTCCTCCGCAAACATAGAAAACCAGGATTTCGTAAATGTTGGAACGTAAACACGCCCTGTCCATTGCTGTGGCGCTAACGCTGATGGTGGCCCCCGCCAGGGTCCACGCCGCCACCGGTTACCTGCACTACAGCTACACCGGGCCGAACAACGAATCGGCCAGTTGGGATATGTCGGTCAACCCGATCGTCGATCTTGCCGAGACCGTGCTGCAATCCACAGCAAATCCCGGCGTTACCTTTGTGCAAGTTTACAATGGAACAGCATTCCATTCTTCTTTGGGTAATTACGCGTTTCCTGAAGTGCGTTTCATTGACGGTATCAATGGTTTCTGGCGATTTCGGAATCAGTATTTTCAGGTTATCTCAGCAGATTATGGCGGTTACACCGGCGACCAGTTTCCCGATGCCAACGGCACTGTCTACCCGGACATCTACACCGGATCACCGACTAACCCGACCTTCGTGACCGGGACCTGGGTCGGCGTAAATGGGTTTGATTCGAGCGGAGGCACGCTGGTCGTCACCGCCGAATCCGCCATTCCCACCCCGGAACCGGCCTCGCTGGCCATCCTGGGCACCGGCCTGCTGGGCCTCCTGCGAGTCCGCTCCCGCCGGGCCTGACTGGTCTCGCGACGCAACACGGTCGCGGCGCGGCAATTTACCCGCGCCGCAACGCGGCACGCTACAGCCGCAAACACGCGCAGCGATGGCGCCCCGCACCGCCGCCTGATCGAACCCGGCCCACGGTCCAACCGCACGCGGGCCGGCGTGCGGGCGAACCCTGCCCGGATAGAGCGTGATGGCAGCCAACAGGCGCTGCCATCACGCTCCAGCCGCCCATCCCCACCCGCCACGGCTGGCTCGTCGCCGAACTGCGCCCCGAAGCCGCCAACTATGCCAGCCAACTCGCCGCCATCCTTGCCGAACCCGCCATCGCAAACCTGCTCGCAGCCTCCCCCGCCACCGCCCGCCTGCTCCGCCCCCTCCGCCACATGCTGGGATTGCCCGCCGATCCGCCCGTCGAGCGTCCGGTCAACCGGCCCGCCACGGTGCCGCAACCGCCGGCCCCCATCGCCCCCACCCAATGCGAACCGCCCGCCACGCCACGCCCCAGCGCGCCACCCTGCCCACGGCTGAAATGGCCCTGGACCCTGCGAACGCCGCTCCAGCCCGCGTAACCCGAGCCACGCCCAAATAGTTATGATATACTAACTAAACGCCGCGCCACGCCCCCCCAGCCTCCCCGCCTCCAGCATCCCCCCCACCATCTCCCCGAACACCCCGCCCCGCATCTGCGCCGGATCGTGCAACCCCGCCATCTTGGCCGCCCCGCCAAGCCCCGCCAGCGCCAGCGCTATCCCCCCGCGCAGCCCCGGATCGTCCACCTCCAGCCCGCCCCGCGCCATCGCTGCCACCACATCGCCGGCCAGTTCGCGCATCTCCTGAAATGCAATGTCGTGGTAGTCGCGCAGGATCACCCGGTTCAGCGCCTCCGGCATCCGCGGATCGCTCATGTAGGAGCCCACCGAGTAAATCACGATCTGCCGTGCCAGGTCCCCCGCGGTGCTGAACTGCACCTCCCCCAGCCAACTGCGAAACCCCGCGAACATGCGGGACTGCCGCTGCCGCACCAGCAGGCGGAACATGTCGCCCGGCGAGGAAAAATAGCGATACGCCGTCTTCAGCCCGATCCCCGCGCTCTCCGCCACCGCCTGCATCGTCGCCGCCGCCACCCCGTCGCGCACCGCCACCCGCTGCGCCGCCACCAGCAACTGCTCCGTCGTCTCCTGCGCCCGCTGCTGCCGCGGTGTCACCCGCAACGTCCGATTGACGAAGGACGCCGCAATGCCCCCCAGCAACGAAAGCCTGCCCGGCCCCGCCTCCGTCGCGATAAACGCCGCCATCGCATCGGCCGACAACGTGTCGATCTCCCGCGCGAACACCGACTCCATCGCCTCGTCCATCTGCGCCGAATCCATCGCCCAGCCGGAAAAGGACCGCGCCACCACCGCGGTATCGATCAGCACCCGCAGGTCGAAATGCCGCTGGTCCGCACTGATGCTGCGCATCAACCCGCCAACCGCCGCCTCGTGGCCCTCCAATACCTGGATGAACCGCCGATCGAGATACAACAACCGCCCGGCCACCCCGAGCACCCCGTTCCGCCCGGCCGCCGCCGCCGCTAGGTCGTCCGCCGTCCAACCCTGCCTGGTCCGGCTGGTATAGACGACGCATCGTACAACAACGTCCTCGGCGGCTGGGGTGGCGAGCATGGCGAACCTCTCGAACGATACCGTGAAAGGCCGCCCCATGCCCGCGCCTAGCCCGGTGTCTTGCACCGGGTTCCAGTTACAAAATGCGCGGAACGCTCAGAATAGCAAGGCCTACCCCAGCGCCCGCCACCCGATATCCGAGCGATAGAACCCCTCCGCCCATTCCACCTTCGCCACCGCCGCATACGCCGCCGCCCGCGCCGCCCCGAGGTCGCTCCCCGTCGCACACACCGTCAACACCCGCCCGCCCGACGAAACCAGCCGCCCATCCAGCACCTCGGTCCCGGCATGAAACACCTTCACCCCGTCCACCCCATCCGCCGCCGCCAACCCGCCGATCGGCGTATGCTTCACCGGCGTCCCCGGATACCCGCGCGCCGCCATCACCACCCCGATCGCCGGCTCCGGGCTCCATTTCAACGCGAAATGCCCCAACTCGCCATCCACCGCCGCCTGCAACGCCAACAACAAGTCCGACCGCAACCGCAACAGCAACACCTGGCATTCCGGATCGCCAAACCGCACATTGAACTCGATCAGCTTCGGCCCCTCCGCCGTCAACATCAGCCCGGCGAACAATATCCCCCGAAACGGCGTCCCCCGCCGCGCCATCTCCGCCAGCGCCGGGCGAATAATCCGCGTCATCGCCTCCTGCTCCAACGCCGGCGTCAAAGCCGGCGGCGGCGAATACGCCCCCATGCCCCCGGTATTCGGCCCCACATCGCCATCGCCCACCCGCTTATGGTCCTGCGCCGCCCCGAGCGGGATCGCATGAACCCCATCGCACAGCGCGAACAAGCTGACCTCCTGCCCCACCAGGCACTCCTCGATCACCACCGTCCGCCCTGACTCCCCCAGCGAGCCGTCCTCCATGAACGAAGCAATCGCCGCCTCCGCCTCCGCCACCGTCTCCGCCACCACCACGCCCTTGCCGGCCGCCAATCCGTCGGCCTTCACCACAATCGGCGCCCCCCGCCGGCGCACCATCTCCCGTGCCGAATGCGCGTCCTCGAACCGCTCCCAGGCCGCCGCCGGAATCCCCGCCGCGTCGCAAATCTCATGGGTGAAAGCCTTGCTCCCCTCCAGCCGCGCCGCCGCCGACGACGGCCCACAACAGGCAATTCCCGCCGCCATCATCGCATCCGAAATCCCCGCCACCAGCGGCGGCTCCCCCCCGGGCACCACCAGGTCCACCCGATTGGCCCGCGCGAATGCCACGAGTTCGAAAATATCCAGCACCCCGATGGCCACATTCTCCGCCACCTCCGCCGTCCCCGGATTACCCGGCGCGCACCACAATTTCGTCAACGCCGGCGAAGCCGCAATCGCCCAGCACAACGCGTGCTCCCGTCCGCCCGCACCCACCACCAGAACCCGCATCGACCGTCTCCGCTTAACCCGAGCCGCCGTCTAGCATAGGGTGGTCCCATGAACGAACCCGTCCTCTCCAACCTGCCCGAATTCAGCGTCACCGAAATCTCGGGTGCGGTGAAACGCACCCTGGAAACCACCTTCGGCCGCATCCGCGTGCGCGGCGAAATCACCGAGTTCAAGCGCTACCCCTCGGGCCACATCTACTTCTCGCTGAAGGACGAAGGCGGCAAAATTGCCGGCGTGGTCTGGAAATTCTCCGTCCCACGCCTCGGCCTCGTCCCCGAGAACGGCATCGAGGTCATCGCCACCGGCAAGATC
>CAIMWH010000237.1 GCA_903845065.1 uncultured Rhodospirillales bacterium
AATCCCCAGGTCGAAACCCAAAGACCCAAACGAACAGACCTGACTCGAACTATCCTAAGCCCTAAAGCCTAGAACATGTCTTTCGAAACATCTGTCAACGCTATAGTAAGATACACCAACAGACATCCCTTAAGACATTCAATCATCAGGCCAATAACCTACCCAATAACTAAACGCCCCAAACACCCAGTCCCCGAAGAAACCAAGCCAAGGAACGCCGCCAACGTATCCCTTCCAGACCATATGAAATTGTGAAAGAACAAGGCCGAACCGGCGGAAGAGAAGAAGTAACTCGCCGTCGGGAGGCGCCTTCTAGGCCCGGGTCCTGGGGCTGTCAAACGCTTATTTCCGAATTCCGCAAGAAAATCGGAACCCTCCCACATAATGCCCGGAAAACTGCCGTTCCGGACGATGACGCGCCGGCCCCTAGCCGCCCATCCGCAGCCTCAGCAGCCGGCCCAGCGCCGTCATCCCCCGCACAATCACCTCATCGGGCGGCGACGAGTAGCTGACACGGGCATGATTGGCCTCCTGCACCGTCGGAAAGAACGTCGCCCCCGGCACATAGGCCACCCTGGCCTCCGGCAGCGCGTGCTCGGACATGAACCGCGCGGTATCGAAGCCAGCGGGAAACGTCAGCCAGATGAACATCCCCCCCGCCGGGTCCGTGCAGGACACCTCCTGCGGGAAATGCCGCCGGATGGTGTCCAGCATCAGGTTCTTCTTGCGGCGATACGTCGCGCGGATGGTGGCGATATGGGCGTCCACGTCATACCGATCGAGGAAGAGCGAAACCGCCGCCATGTTGAGCGTGCTGCACTGGGTGTCCGCGGCGAGCTTCAGCAACGCCAAGTGCCCGATGATTTCCGCCGGCGCCACCGCCCAGCCAACCCGCAGCCCCGGCGCCAGGATCTTCGAAAAACTGCCGAGGAAAATCACCCGCCCCTCGGTATCCATGCTCTTCAGCGTCGGCAGCGTCTCCCCCTCGTAGCGCAGCTCGCGATACGGCGTGTCCTCCAGCACCATCACGTCGAACTGGTTCGCCAGTTCGATCAGCCGCCGCCGCCGCGCCAGGCTCATCGTCACCCCGGTCGGGTTCTGAAAATCCGGCACGGTATAGATCAGCCGCGCCCGCGGTTCGCGCCGCAACACGTCCTCCAGCACCGCCATGTCCATCCCCTCCGCGTCCATCGGCACCCCGGCATAGCGCGGCTCGCACGGATTGAACGCGATCAACGCGCCGAGAAACGTCGGGTTCTCGGTGATGATCACGTCATCCTTGTCCACCAGCAGCTTCGCCACCAGGTCGAGCCCCTGCTGCCCGCCCTGCAGGATCAGCACCTCTTCGGCCCCACACGGCACCCCGTCTAGCGCCATCCGCGCCGCCACCTGCGCGCGCAGCCGCGGCAGCCCGGTCGGCACCGAATACTGCAGCGATTCCCGCCCATGCTCGGCGATCGCGGCATGAAACACCGCGTCCAACCCTTCGAGTGGAAACAGCGAGGCATCCGGATAGCCGCCGCCGAACGCCATGATGGCGGGGTCCGCCCCCAGCATCAGCAGCTCCCGGATCGCGGAGGGCTTCACATGGTTCATGCGGCTGGCGAGGCGTGTGCTCATGGCTGGCTTCCCGATGTGGTCATTGCGGGAGAATCCCCCCGGTCGCGCGCCCCGATCCTACGCGACGCCACCGCCCCACGCTCGCCGGCCCAGGCCAATTTTTGCCACCAGAGGGACGGCGCCGAAAAATCCGCCGGCCGAAAATGGCCTGCTGCTGACAGCCATGGCCCGTCCACGGCAGACAGCCGCCCCGCGCCGTCCGACTCTCCCCGCCGGCACCACAACCGCGCCCCCCAATATCGCCATCGCAAGGACACTCCGCATGATCCCTCGCCGCTCGCTCCTTGGCACCCTCGCGGTCTCCCTGGCCGCCCCGAGCGTCGCCGGGAGCCAGACCCCGAAAACCTTGCGCTTTGTGCCCAACTCCGACCTCGCAGTGCTCGATCCGATCTGGACCACCGCCTACGTCACCCGCAACCACGGCCTGATGGTGTTCGACACCCTCTACGGCCAGGACGCCGCCTACGTCGCCCAGCCGCAGATGGTCGAGGGCCACGAGGTCGCCGCCGACGGCCTGCGCTGGACCCTGAAGTTGCGCAGCGGCTTGAAATTCCATGACAACACGCCCGTCCTGGCGCGGGATTGCGTCGCCAGCATCCGCCGCTGGGGCGTCCGTGACGGCTTCGGCCAGCGCCTGATGGCCGCCACCGAGGAACTATCCGCGCCCGACGACCACACCATCGTCTTCCGCCTCCGCCAGCCCTTCCCCCAACTGCCCGATGCGCTGGGCAAGGGCACCAACAACCTCTGCGCCATTATGCCCGAGCGCCTCGCCGCCACCGACCCGTTCAAGCAGGTCTCGGAAATGGTCGGCAGCGGCCCCTACCGCTTCCTCGCCAACGAACGCGTCCCCGGCGCCAAGGCGGTCTACACTCGCTTCGCCGACTACGTGCCCCGCTCCGGCACCGCCAGCTTCATGGCCGGCCCGAAACTCGCCAAGCTCGACCGCGTCGAATGGCTAACCATGACCGACCCCACCGCCGCCTCCGGCGCCCTACGCTCCGGCGAGATCGACTGGTGGGAACTCCCCCCGCCTGACCTGCTGCCCCTGCTGCGCCGCGATCGCAACCTCACCGTCGAGGTGCAGGACCCCAACGGCTACATCGGCGTGCTGCGCATCAACCATCTCAACGCGCCCTTCAACGATCCCCGCGTCCGCCGCGCCCTGCTCGGCGTCATCAACCAGGCCGAATACATGCAAGCCGCCGTCGGCGACGATCGCAGCGCCTGGCGGGACGGCGTCGGCTTCTTCTGCCCTGACACACCGATGGCCAACACCGCCGGCATGGAAGTGCTCACCGCGCCGCGCAACCTCGACAAGGCCCGCGCCGAAATCGCCGCCGCCGGCCACGCCGGCGCCCCCGTCACCATCCTCACCGCCACCGACCTGCCCATCCTGGACGCCATCGGCCAGGTCACCGGGGACCTGATGCGCAAGCTCGGGTTCCAGGTCGAATACATCGCCACCGATTTCGGCACCCTCATCCAGCGCCGCGCCAGCAAGGAGCCGCTGGCCAAGGGCGGCTGGAGCGCGCTGAGCTACTTCACCGGCGGGCTGGACACCGCAAGCCCCGTGACCAACACCCCGCTATGGAGCAACGCCGCCGCCGCCGCCCCGGGCTGGCCGACCAGCGAGCGGATCGAGGCGCTGCGCACCGCCTGGATCGCGGCGCCCGATCTCGCGGCCCAGAAGGCGGTGGCCGAAAAACTCCAGGTCCAGGCCCTGCAGGACGTGCCCTACTACCCGCTCGGCCAATACCTGTTCGCCACCAGCTACCGCAGCAACCTCAAGGGCGTCGGCAAGGTATTCCCCACCTTCTGGGGCATCGAAAAAGCCTGATACAACAAACCCGTAGGCAGGGTCCGCCGAGGGCCCCGCCTACGCCCGGAACCGCTGCCGCCAGCGATGCGGGGTCAGCCCCGTCGCCGCGCGCAGGGCGGCGGTCAAATGGCTCTGGCTCGAAAACCCGCAGCGTTCCGCCACGTCGCAGATCGCCTCCTCGCTCCCCAGCAGCAACTCCTGCGCCCGCTCCGGCCGCCGCTCCATCAGCCAGCGATGCGGCGTCTGGCCGGTCTCGCGATGAAAACTGCGCACGAAATGCCGCCGGCTGAGCCCGGCCGCCGCCGCCAGCGTATCCAGCCCGATCGCCTCGCCCAACCGCTCATCCACCAGTTGCCGAACCCGCCGTAACCGCCACTCCGGCAGCGCTATCTCCGCCCCCGCCTCCAGCGGCGTGCCGGCCCGGATCAACATGCGAGACACCAGCGACGTCAGCAGCCCATCGGCGAGATACCCCTCCGCCACGTGCCGCTCCCCGAGCGCCTCCCACAAATGCCGCATCAGCGTCTCCACCAGCGGGTCCGCCCAGGTGTCCTGCGACAGCATCTGGAACGCCTCGCCGATCCGCGGCGGACAGTCCCTGCCGAACACCTTGCGAAGAGTGTCGTTGGGTACAACAAGGATCAGAAGCTGCCGGCTGCCGTCCACCTGCCAGCGGCTCTCCACATCGGCCGGCACCACCAGCATGCGCCCGGCCTGCGCCAGTTGCCGCTGCCGATAATTGCCGATCTGCCAGCCCCAGTCGCACCGCCCGCTCACCGCCAGCGGCAACGCGAGAATGGTCTCCGGCAACAGCGGATCGGTGAAATCGTGCGGCCCCTGTTCCACCAGGATCATCCGAAACGCCAGACCCCCGCGCCCATGGCGATGCTCCTGCGGAAACGCCGCGTAGCGCGAGCCCCGATAGAAGTCTGAATAGCTGCTCCACATGGCGCCCGGCATCACAAACCTGTCCGGTCCACGCTCACATGGCGGGCACCCGCGTTCAAGTGCGAAACCTTGCCCCCGTCGCCGCACCAGGGGGGCCTGCCCCCCGCCGACCGACGCTGATACGCTCCCCCTGTCATCCGGAGGATATATCCCTTGCCGCTCACCGTTTTCATCACCGGCGCCTCGGCCGGTTTCGGCGCCGCCATCGCCCGCCGCCTCGTCGCCGACGGCCACCGCGTCATCGCCGCCGCCCGCCGCGCCGACCGCCTCGCCGCCCTCGCCGCCGAACTCGGCCCGGCCCTGCTCCCCTTCCCCCTCGATGTCACCGACAAGGACGCCGTCGCCGCCCTGCCCGGCAGCCTGCCGCCCGACTGGCAGGACGTCGATGTGCTGATCAACAACGCCGGCCTTGCGCTCGGCCTGTCCCCCGCCTGGGAAGCCAAGCGCGATGACTGGGACACCATGATCGCCACCAACGTCTCCGGCGTCATCCACGCCACCCGCGCCTTGCTGCCCGGCATGGTCGCCCGCAACCGCGGCCACATCATCAACCTCGGCAGCACCGCCGGCATCTACCCCTACCCCGGCGGCCACATCTACGGCGCCTCGAAAGCCTTCGTCACCCAGTTCAGCCTCAACCTGAAAGCCGACCTCCTCGGCACCGCGGTACGGGTGACCGATCTCGAACCAGGCCTCGTCGGCGGCAGCGAATTCAGCACCGTCCGCTTCGGCGATCCCGCCCGCGCCGCCGCCATCTACGCCGGCACCACGCCGCTCACCCCCGAGGACATCGCCGAGGCCGTCTCCTGGGTGCTCGGCCTGCCCGCCCACGTGAACATCAACCGCCTCGAAATGATGCCCACCTGCCAGGCCCCGGCCGCCCTCGCGGTCAAGCGCCAGAGCTAGAACCTCCCGAGGCGGCGGGCTCCCCCCGCCGCCTCACCCCAGCGGCAACACGTTGGTGTACTTCACCTGCCCCAGCGCGAAACTCGACTCGATCGAGGCAATCCCCGCCAACCGGGTGAGCTTGGTTTTCACGAACCGCTCGTACGCCTCCAGGTCCGCCACCACCACCCGCAACAGATAGTCGCGCGGCCCGGTCATCAGGTAGCACTCCAGCACCTCCGGCCAGTGCGCCACACCCCGATTGAAATGCTCCAGCGCCTCCTCGCGCTGGCTCTCCAGCTTGATCGAGATGAACACGCTCACCGGCAGCCCCACCGCCCGCTGGTCCAGCACCGCCACGTAGCGCGCGATCACCCCCGCCTCCTCCAGCGCCCGCACCCGCCGCAAGCACGGCGAGGCCGACAACCCCACCCGGACCGCCAGTTCCGCCAGGCTCAACCGCCCATCGGTCTGCAATTCGGCGAGGATCTTGCGGTCGATCCGGTCCAATGTCCGCGCGCGCAATTTTCCCGTCCCCATCTCGCCATAAAGGGTGGAATCCACCCTATTTCCCTCCCACCCTGCATGAAATCGGCAAAATCCACCAGCCGGGCAATGCGATAAATTCCCCAACCACGCCCCGCTGCCCGGGCGCGGATGGGGAACTTCCAGCCATGGATGGCAACGCCTTCTCGCCCGTCACCACCCGCGCCAATGACGACATTGCCGTGCTGGCCGAACTCGAACGCAAGATCCTCTGGCTCGCCAGCTGGACCATCCACAACGCCAACCACCTGCGCGAAAACACCGACGGCCTGAAAGTCGGCGGCCACCAGGCCTCCTGCGCCTCGCTGACCACCATCATGACCGCCCTCTACCTCGCCACCCTCCGTCCGCAGGATCGCGTGGCGGTCAAGCCGCACGCCGCCCCGGTCTTCCACGCCATCCAGTACCTGCTCGGCCAACAAACCCGCGAGAAACTCCAGGCCTTCCGCGCCCTCGGCGGCGCCCAGAGCTACCCCTCCCGCACCAAGGACACCGACGACGTCGATTTCTCCACCGGCTCCGTCGGCCTCGGCGTGGCGCAAACCCTCTTCGCCTCCCTCGCACAGGACTATCTGCGCGCCCATGATTTCGCCGCCGCCCGCCCCGAGGGCCGCATGATCTCCCTCATGGGCGATGCCGAAATGGACGAGGGCAACATTTTCGAGGCCATCCTCGAAGGCTGGAAACAGGGCCTGCGCAACTGCTGGTGGGTGATCGACTACAACCGCCAAAGCCTCGATGCCGTGGTCCGCGAGGGACTATGGGCGCGCTACGAAGCCCTTTTCCGCGCCTTCGGCTGGGATGTGGTGATCGTCAAGCACGGCACCCTGCAACGCGCCGCCTTCGCCGAGCCCGGCGGCGAGCGCCTGCGCGCGTGGATCGACACCTGCCCCAACCAGCTATACTCTGCCCTCGTCTTCCAGGGCGGCAGCGCCTGGCGCAAACGCCTCACCGCCGACTTCGCCGATGACCCCGCAGCCCTCGCTCTGCTCGCCCGCCGCGATGACAGCGCCCTCGCCGCCCTGATGAACAACCTCGGCGGGCATGACCTGCCAAGCCTCATCGACGCCTTCGCCAGCATCGACCACGACCGCCCGGTCTGCTTCATCTGCTACACCATCAAGGGCATGGGCCTCCCCCTTGCCGGCCACAAGGACAACCACGCCGGGCTGATGAACCTCGCCCAGATGGAAACCTTCCGCACCGCCATGAAGGTGCGCCCCGGCCACGAGTGGGACCATTTCGAGGGCCTCGGCCTGCCCGAAACCATGCTGCAAAACTTCCTCGACACCGCCGGCTTCAAGCGCGAAGGCACCCGCCGCCGCCAGGCCGCCCGCATCCCCACCCCGGACACCCTGCCGCTCACCATCGCGCCCACCATGTCCACCCAGATGGCCTTCGGCGCCATCCTCAACGAAATCGGCAAACGCCAGGATGACTTCGCCGCCCGCGTCGTCACCACCAGCCCCGATGTCACCGTCTCCACCAATCTCGGCGGCTGGGTGAACCGCCGCGGCCTGTTCGCCCGCGAGGCGCTGCGTGACACCTTCAAGAGCGAGCGCATCCCATCCACCTTCAACTGGGAATTCTCCCCGCGCGGCCAGCACATGGAACTCGGCATCGCCGAGATGAACCTGTTCATCCTGCTCTCCGCCCTCGGCCTGTCCCACACGCTGCACGGCGAACGCCTGCTGCCCGTCGGCACCGTCTACGATCCGTTCATCTGCCGCGGCCTCGATGCCCTGAACTACGCCTGCTACCAGGACTCCCGCTTCATCATCGCCGGCACCCCGTCGGGCATCACCCTCGCCCCCGAGGGCGGCGCCCACCAATCGATCTCCACCCCGCTCATCGGCATGGCCCAGCCCGGCCTCGCCAGCTTCGAGCCCGCCTTCGCCGATGAACTCGCCGCCGTCATGGCCTGGAGCTTCGCCTACATCCAGCATGACGCGAAAGCCGACGTCCCACCCGATGACCTGCTGGCCGACGCCCGCGGCGGCGCCGTCTACCTCCGCATGTCCACCCGCCCCATCGAGCAGCCCCAGCGCGCCATCACCCCCGAACTGCGGGATGACATCGTGGCCGGCGCCTACTGGATGCGCCGCCCCGGCCCCAACTGCCAGCTTGTCGTCGCCTACACCGGCACCGTCGCCCCCGAGGCGATCCAGGCCGTCGGCCTCCTCGGCGAAACCCAGCGCGACATCGGCCTCCTCGCCATCACCTCGGCCGACCGCCTGAAAGCCGGCTGGATGGCCGCCAACCGCGCCCGTGAAGCCGGCGACACCAAAGCGCGCAGCCACATCGAAACCCTGTTCGCTGCCCTGCCGCCCCATTGCGCCCTGGTCACCGTGCTCGATGGCCATCCCGCCACCCTCTCCTGGCTCGGCGGCGTGCGCGGCCAGAAACTCCGCCCCCTCGGCGTCGAGCAGTTCGGCCAGACCGGTTCCATCACCGACCTCTACCGCCTCAACGGCATCGACACCGCCGCCATCGTCAGCGCCGCCCAGGCGGTGGCGCGCGCCCCGCTGCGCTAGGCCACGCCGCTCCAAAGATACATTTTATATCTTGCTTTCATCCCGCGTCGAACCTAAGTCGTATTTGAAATACATCTTAGGTCCCGCCATGAAACTCTTCTTCCTGCCCGGAAACCTCGTCGCCGACCTCCTCGGCGTCACCAAATCCGATGACCGCGCGATGATCCGAACCATGATCGACATGCTATTCTGGAACATTGTCATCGTCGCCGGCGCGTTCATCGTCTTCGTATGAACCCGCCGCTCACCGAGGTCACCGAATCCGCCATCAAGCGCCTCGTCGACCAGTTCTACGCCCGCGTCCGCCGCCACCCGGTCCTCGGCCCGGTGTTTGACGCCGCGATCCCCGAACCCGCCTGGCCGCCGCACCTGGAGAAGATGTACGCCTTCTGGTCCTCCGTCATGCTGACCAGCGGCCGCTACAAGGGCAACCCGGTCGCCGTCCACCGCGACGTCGCCGGCATCACCCCCCCGCTGTTCGCCACCTGGCTCGAACTGTTCGAGGCCACCGCGACCGACATGTTCGCCCCCGAACCCGCCGCCCGCTTCGTGCGCGCCGCCCAGCGCATCGCCGAAAGCCTCAAGCTCGCCCTGTTCTTCCAGCCCGACCAGCCCTGGCCCGAAGACCTCCGCCGCCGCACGCCGGACGCACGCCCATGCGCCTGACCGCCTTCAGCGACTACACCCTGCGCACCCTCATCTACCTCGCCCTGCGCCCCGCAACCCTCGCCACCATCGACGAAATCGCCGCCGCCTACGCCATCTCCGCCAACCACCTCACCAAGGTGGTGCACCAGGCCGCCCAGGCCGGCGACGTGCAGACTGTCCGCGGCCAGGGCGGCGGCCTGCGCCTCGCACGCCCACCCGCGTCCATCAACATCGGCGCCGTGCTGCGCCGCACCGAGCCCGACATGGCCCTCGCCGCCTGCTTTGGCACCGATTCCACCTGCCCCATCCAGCCCGCCTGCGTCCTGCAAGGCGCCCTCGCCGAAGCCCTCGCCGCCTTCCTCGCCGTGATGGACCGCTGGACCCTGGCCGACCTGGTCCAGCCCAGAACTCAGCTATGCGCCCTCCTCCACCTGGACCCCGCCACCGAACCGCCCGCCCACAGGAGCCCCCATGTCGCCTGATCCGGCCCGCTTCGCCGAAACCCTGGTCGCCGGCATGCCCGACGCCCTCGTCTACGCCGACGCCGCCGGCGCCATCCGGGTCTGGAACGCCGGCGCCACCCGCCTCTTCGGCTTCACCGAGGCCGAAGCCCTCGGCCGCCCGCTCGACATAATCATCCCCGCCGGCCTGCGCGAACGCCACTGGCACGGCTATCACGCCACCATGGCCACCGGACAATCCCGCTACGGCGACGGCCAACTCCTCTCCGTCCCCGCCATCCACAAGGACGGCCGGCGCCTCTCTGTCGAATTCACCATCGTCCCCTTCGCCGGCCCCGACGGCCGCATGGAAGGCATCGCCGCCATCCTGCGCGACGCCACCGCCCGCTTCGAGGAACTCCGCGCCCTGCGCAAGCAACTCGCCGCCCGGCCCGACCAGGCCTAACCGCCGATACGCCGCCGCAACACCGCGCGCAACGCGTACTGCCGATGCTCGGTCAATGGCGCCAACACCAGGCACCCCGCCAACACCACCAGGATCGTCACCACCCCGCCAACCCCGCCCTCCCGCCCGAAGAACAGGCCATCGCGCAGGATGGTCACCAACGGCATGTGGAACAAGTATATCGAGAACGTGAACGAACCGATGCGTGCCGCCGCCGGCCGCACCCGGATCAGCCAGGGCTGCAACCACGTCACATGCGGCACCGCGAAAATGCTCAGGCCAAAGATCCCCGCCAGCATCAACGCCCCGAACAGCACCGTCCCATGATCCAGCCGGTAGGAGTACCCGGCGGTCAACCAGTACAGAAACACCCGGGTCAGCGCATTCATATCGGTCAGGTAGTAGACCGCGTACAGCCCGACACTCGCCGCCAACAGCCCCGTCGCCACGCCCGCGCCCGGCACCCAGCGATCGCGGTTCCGGTAGATCCACACCCCCACCAGCCACCCAGGCATCAGCGCCAGCACCGCCGGCCCCGCCAGCAGCGCGCAAACCGCCACCCAGGCCACCCGCCCACGCCCCTGCAACAGCGTCATCCCGCCAAAGATGAAGTAGTACCAGGCCTCATTGTTGACCGACCAATACGCCCCATCGTTTGGCGGCAGATGGCTGCCGATCGGCCCCTGGCCCAGAAACAACAGGTTGCGAACCACCGCACCCAGGTTGCGCCCGAACTCCGCCCACCCGCCACCCAGCGACGGGTCCAGGCAGAATGCCGCGAACAGCCCCAGGAACAGCGCCGGAACGCCCACCGACCACAGCCGCGCCAACCGGTTGACCAGGAACAGCCGCAGCGACGGGTCCCGGTTCGCCACCACATGGGCGATCACAAACCCCGACAGCACAAAAAACACCATCACCGCGTCGTCACCCGGAATGCGCGGCCGGTCGATCCCGAAGAAAAAGAAGAACGTGTGCGACACAAACACGCATAGCGCCGCGCCCACCCGCATCAGGTCCAGATAGGCGGACAAGGCCGGCGAGATATCCGAGGTCCGAGGCGGGCTCAATGTCCTGTCGGGAGAGGGCAAGCTCATGGACGAACAGATATCACAAACCCATTCTCTACCAAAATATTCCGCCTCTCTAGATCAACAACATCGGCACCCGCCGCCCCTCGAACAGCCCGGCCACCTCCGCCTCCCCCGCCGCCGGCCGCGCCATCACGATCACCTGCTCCCGCATCCCGCCCAGCGCCGACAGGATATCGGCAGGCTTCCCCACCGCCACGCACCGAACCACCACCCGCCCAACCGGCACCCCCGCCGCCACCGCCCGCGCCCGGACCGAGGCCTCGTCCACCGCCCGCCCGGCCAGCACCATCAACCCATCCCCCGCAGCCGCCGCAATCCGGCACGCCACCTCCAGCGCCGGATCGTCGTCACCGGCCATCACCGCCACCACCGCCCCCCCGCGCGGCTGGAACCCGCGCGGCAGCAGCAGGCACGAGGCCAACGGCGCCGCCCCCCGCGCCTGCGGCCCCACCCGCACCACGATATCATCCGTCCGGCACAGCCCCGCCAGACACGCCGCCGGCTCCCCGCGCAACACCTCGAAGGCGCGCGGCACCCCGTCATCCCCCAGCGTCCGGTCCAGCAACTGCCGCGCCTGCACTGCCGCATGGCGCAATTCCGCCGCCAGCGCCGAGGCGTCGATCGGGCTCCAGTCATGCGTCGGCAACCGATACTCGCGCGCGAACGGCAACCCCGCCAACGCCAGCACCGCCTCGTCCTCGATGAACACGCAATGCAGCTCCACCCCCAGCAGCCGCGCGAACGCCTCCGCCGCCCGCAACGCCGCCGCATCCGCCGCGCCATGCCCGATATCCAGCACCAACCGCCGAAACCCGTCGCTCTCGCTCATCCCGGCTTCCCCTCGCCATGCTCGCCCTCGGCCTCCCGCCGCGCCGCCGCGAACCGCCGCAACCGATCCTCCACCCGCCGGTTCACCGAGCCCTCCGCATACGCCCCGTCCGCCCCCCGCCCCCCGGCCGGCACCCCCGCCAGCAGCGCGATCCCCTCATCGATGCTGGCCACCGGATACACCGCGAACCGCCCCGCCGCGCACGCCGCCACCACATCCGCCCGCAACATCAAATGCTGCACATTCGATGCCGGGATCATCACCCCCTGGGTCCCCGTCAGCCCCCGCGCCGCGCAGATATCAAAAAACCCCTCGATCTTCTCGTTCACCCCGCCGATCGCCTGCACCATCCCGTGCTGGTTCACCGACCCGGTCACCGCGAGATCCTGCCGCAACGGCACCTCCGCCAGCGCCGACAACAGGCTGTAAAGCTCGGCCGAGGACGCGCTATCCCCCTCCACCCCGCCATAGGACTGCTCGAACACCAGGCTCGCCGTCAGCGACATCGGCACCTCCAGCGCATACCGCCCGGCCAGGAAGCCCGACAGGATCAGCACCCCCTTCGAATGGATCGGCCCGCCCAGTTTCACCTCGCGCTCGATATCGATGATCCGCCCCGCCCCCGGCCGCACCTGGCAGGTAATCCTCGAGGGCTGCCCGAACGCATAATCCCCCAGCGACAACACGCTGAGCCCGTTCACCTGCCCCACCCGTGCCCCGCTGGTCTCGATCAACGCGATATCGCGCAGGATCATCTCCCGACCCCGCTCCTGGATGCGCGCCCCGCGATGAATGCGCCCGGCGATGGCCTGCTCGATATCCGCAGCCCCGATCACCCCCCGCCCCGCCCGCCCGGCCAGGTGATCCGCCTCCGCCACCACATCCTGCAACCGCTCCACCATCAGCGTCAGTTTGCCCGCATCATCGGCCACCCGCGCCGCATGCTCGATCGCCCGCGCCACCCCGCCCCGGTCCAGCGGCCGCAGCCCACCCTCCGCCGCCATCCCCCCGATCAGCCGCGCCAGCATCGCCTCGCTTTCGGGCGAGCGGTCCATCTCATCGTCGAAATCCGCCAACACCTTGAAATGCTGTGCCATTTCCGGATCGAGCGATATCAGCATGTAGTACAGCATCCGATCCCCGAACAGCACCACCTTCACATCGAGCGGGATCGGGTCCGGCTCCAGCGATACCGTGGTGGCCAGCCCGATAAACCGCGCCACATCCTCGATCGTCACCTCCTGCCGCAGCAGCGCCCGCTTCAGCGCCTGCCAGCTATACGGCTCACTCAACAGGCTGCGCGCATCGAGCAGGATCATCCCGCCATTCGCCCGGTGCAGCGCCCCCGCCTTGATCAGCCGGAAATTGGTCACCAGCGCGCCCTGCACCTGCTGGTATTCGATCCGCCCGACCAGGTTCGCCAACGTCGGGTGCGGCTCCTCGATCACCGGCGCCCCCGCGCCATGGTCCGCCTGGGTGACGAACACGTTGATCTCATACCGATCGAACGGCCCCGCCAGCCGCATCGCCGCCTGCGCCGCCCCCTGTGCGGCGGCCTCCGGCGAGACGAAATACTGCACGTTCTCCAGCAGATCAGCCCGCATCGCCTCGATATGCGCCAGCACCGCCGGCAGGTCGGCAAACGCCGCCTTCAGATGCTCGAACGGCGGCGCCACCGCCACCTCGGCGGTCTCCCGATCCAGCGCCCGCAGCGCGTCGCGCTGCGCCTTCTCGGTGCGCGGAATGGCCCGCAACGTCTGCTCCAGTTCCTTCTCTAACTCCGCGATCGCCGCCTGCGTCTCCTGCTGCGCCGCCTCCGGCCAGCCGTTGAACTCCGCCGGTGGCACCACCTTGCCGTTCTTCACCGGCGCCATGCCGAACCCCATCGGCGTGCGCAGGATCACGATGTTCTTCGCCGCCGCCCGCTCGTTCAGCGCCGCGAAGGCCTGCTCGTTCTTGGCCTGGATCGCCTGCTCGATGCTGCCCCGCCGCTTCTGGTAATCCTCGCTCTCGAACACCGCCGGCAGCGAAACCCGCAGGTCGTCGATCAGGTCATGCACCGCCTTCTGGAACCCCGGCGCCCGCCCCCCCGGCAACGCCAGCGCCACCGGCCGATGCGCCTCGGCGAAATTCGCCACATACACCCAGTCCCGCGGATACGCCCGCGCCCGCGCCGCATCGTCCAGCAGCGTCTTCGCGGCATGCTGCATGCGCGCGCCACCCGCCCCGATGGCGAATATGTTGAACCCCCGCTGCCCCATCGCCGCGCCGAAACTGATCGCCTCCTGCGCCCGCTGCTGATGCACCAGCCCCGGCAACGCCGCGAGGTCCGCCGTGGTCTCGAACGCCAACCCGCCAAGATCGGCC
The DNA here is from genome assembly GCA_903845065.1 of uncultured Rhodospirillales bacterium. GTDB lineage: Bacteria > Pseudomonadota > Alphaproteobacteria > Acetobacterales > Acetobacteraceae > CAIYPH01. The sequence goes on from CAIMWH010000237.1 coordinate 14,200, forward strand.
GCGCGATGCAATCGCTCCGGCGCTACCGCACGAATGAACTGGGTGTCCTCGCTCGACATGTCCCGCCTCCTCGCCACGCGCTATCACGCCCATATGGGGGCGCCCGACGCATTGACCAACATCAACCGCCCCCCACCAGCGGCACGAACGCCACCCGCAGCACCTCGCGCTGCATCACCGCTCCGCTGCCATGCTTGGTGATCCGCATCAGCCGCTGCTCCGCCCACGGCGCGCCCACCGGGATCACCATCCGCCCCCCCGGCTTCAACTGCGCCAGCAACGCCGGCGGCACCTCCGCCGCCGCTGCCGTCACCATGATGGCATCGAACGGCGCCCGCTCCGGCCACCCCAGCGCCCCATCCCCGGTCCGCAGCGCGATATTGCGATACCCCACCAACGCCCCCCGCGCCGCCTCCGTCAGCGCCGCGATGATCTCCACCGAACACACCTGCCCCGCCAGTTCCGCCAGCACCGCCGCCTGGTAGCCCGAGCCCGTCCCCACCTCCAGCACCACATCCCCGGGCGCCACATCGAGCAACTCCGTCATGATGGCGACGATGAACGGCTGCGAAATCGTCTGGTGATGCCCGATCGGCAGCGGCCGGTTCACATACGCCCGCGCCCGCTCCTCCTCCGGCACAAACGCCGCCCGCCGCACCCGGCGCAACGCCGCCAACACGCGCGGGCTCAACACCGAACGCCCGGTGAACTGCGCCGTATGCCGCGTCTCGGCCTCGATCTCCGCGATCAACCCCTCCAGCGCCGGGTCCCGCTCCATCACGCCGCCCCCCGCCACACCCCATCCGGCACCAGCACCGCCGCCCCGGTCAGCCGCCCCGACCGCAACCGCTCCAGCACCGCATTGGCCTCGCTCAGCGCAAACGCCTCGGTCTGCGTCACCACCGGCACAACAGGCGCCAACGCCAGGAACGCCTCCGCATCCGCCCGCGTCAGGTTCGCCACCGAGCGCAGCACCCGCTCCCCCCACAGCAGCGCATACGCGAAGGACGGTATGTCGCTCATATGAATGCCGCCACACACCACCACGCCCCCCGGCCGCACCGCCGCCAGCGCCGCCGGTACCAACTCCCCCGCCGGCGCGAAAATCACCGCCGCATCCAGCCCCCCAGGCACCGCCTCCTCCGACCCGCCAGCCCACACCGCACCCAGCGCCCGCGCGAACCCCTGCGCCGCCACATCCCCCGCCCGGGTGAACGCCAGCACCTCCCGCCCCTCATGGCGCGCCACCTGCGTCACGATATGCGCCGCCGCCCCGAACCCGTAGATGCCGATCCGCCGCGCCTCCCCCGCCATCCGCAGCGCCCGATGCCCGATCAGCCCCGCGCACAGCAGCGGCGCCGCATGCACATCGTCATAATCCCCGTCGATCGCAAAGCAGTAGCGCGCATCCGCCACCGTATACTCGGCATACCCGCCATCGATGTGATACCCGGTGAACCGCGCCTCCGGGCACAGATTCTCCTGCCCCGCCACACAATACGCGCACCGCCCGCACGTCCACCCCAGCCACGGCACCCCCACGCGGTCCCCCACAGAGAACCGCGTCACCCCAGCACCCAACTCCGCCACCCGGCCAACAATCTCATGCCCCGGCACCAGCGGCAGCTTCGGCTCGGCCAACTCCCCGTCCACCACATGCAAATCCGTCCGGCACACCGCACACGCCCGCACCGCGATCAGCACCTCCCCCACACCCGGCACCGGTCGCGGCACCTCCCGCCCCTCCAGCAACCGCCCCGCCGCGGTCAGAACCATCGCGCGCATGGAAAACCCTCCCGGTCCGCAACGACCCCCACGACAAGGGATGCGCCCGCCCCGGAAACAACCATGCCGCACCCCTCGCCCACCGCCGTTGACCTGCGTTAATGTTCCCGGCCCGCCCCCATATTAGCGTGCCATCCGGTTAGATTGCATACCGAAACAGGACCCCGCGCATGGCCCACAAGCAAGTTCTCTTCCGCTCGGCCGCCCGCGAAAAGGTCCTGCGCGGCGTCACCATGCTCGCCGATGCCGTGCGCGTCACCCTCGGCCCCAAGTCCAAATCCGTCCTCATCCAGAAAGCCTGGGGCCCGCCCATCGTCTGCAATGACGGCGTGACCATCGCCAAGGAGTTCGACCTCAAGGACCCGGAGGAAAACCTCGGCGCCCGCATGCTCCGCCAGGCCGCCGAGAAAACCGGCGACAGCGTGGGCGACGGCACCAGCACCTCCACCATCCTCGCCCACGCCATGTTCGCCGATGGCCTGCGCAACGTCGTCGCCGGCGCCAGCGCCATCGACCTCAAGCGCGGCATCGAGCGCGGCACCAGGCTCGTCATCGAAACCCTCCGCGCCCTCTCGCGAGACGTTCACGCCCGCAGCCAGATGGCCCAGGTCGCCACCATCTCCGCCCACAATGACGCCGCCATCGGCGAACTCGTCGCCGAAGCCATGGAGAAAGTCGGCGGCGAAGGCGTCATCACCGTCGAGGAGTCGAAAACCACCGAAACCCTCCTCGAAGTCGTCGAGGGCATGCAGTTCGACCGCGGCTACATCTCACCCTACTTCGTCACCAACTCGGAAAAAATGATCACCGAGTTGGATGAACCCTACATCCTCATCCACGAAAAAAAGCTCTCCACCCTGCAACCTTTGCTCCCCCTCCTCGAATCCGTCGTCCACTCCACCCGCCCCCTCCTCATCGTGGCCGAGGATGTCGACGGCGAAGCCCTCGCCACCCTCGTCGTCAACCGCCTGCGCGGCAGCCTCAAGGTCGCCGCCGTCAAGGCCCCCGGCTTCGGAGACCGCCGCCGCGCCATGCTCGAAGACCTCGCCACCCTCACCGGCGGCCAGGTCATCTGCGAGGAAGTCGGCGTCAAACTCGAAAACACCACCATCGCCATGCTCGGCACCGCCAGCCGCGCCGTCATCACCAACGATGCCACCACCGTCGTCGGCGGCGCCGGCCGCAAACCCGATATCGAGGGCCGCTGCGCCCAGATCCGCCGCCAGATCAAGGAAGCCTCCTCGGACTACGACCGCGAGAAACTCCAGGAACGCCTCGCCAAACTCGCCGGCGGCGTCGCCGTCATCCGCGTCGGTGCCCCCACCGAGTCCGAGATGAAAGCCCGCAAGGAAGCCCTCGAAGACGCCATCAGCGCCACCAAGGCCGCCGTCGCCGAAGGCATCGTCCCCGGCGGAGGCCTCGCCTTCCTCCGCTGCATCCCCGCCCTCGCCGCCGAGGAAACCCGCTGCGATGGTGACGAACGCACCGGCCTCCAGGTCCTCAAACGCGCCCTCGAAGCCCCCGCCCGCCAGATCGCCGAAAACTCCGCCGTCGACGGCGGCGTCGTCGTCGCGCGCATGCTCGAAGGCACCGGCGCGCACGGCTTCGACGCCGCCACCAAAACCTACGTCGATCTCGTCGAGGCCGGCATCATCGACCCCACCAAAGTCCTGCGTATCGCCCTCGAAAACGCCGTCTCCGTCGCCAGCGTGCTGCTTCTGACCGAAGCAACCATGACGGAGATACCGGAACCTACAAAAGAGACAGATGGTGCTCAGGACATGACAATGTAATCGCCGAAGCAGGCGGTTCCTTTTTCAAAAAGAAGCCGCTCCCTACCGCCCCTTCGCCACCCGCCACGCCGCGAAATCCACCCGCGATTGCTCATCCGTCGGCGGATACAGCCCGAGGATCGACCGCCCCTCCAGCACCTTCTCGCCGACGAAATCCTCGAACGCCGTCATCTCCACCGCTTCGGCGGCAATCTCGTCCGCAATCGCCGCCGGGATCACCACCACACCCTCGCGATCCCCCACCACCACATCGCCCGGCCACACCGCCACATCCCCGCACCCGATCGGCACATTGATATCCAGCGCCTGGTGCAGCGTCAGGTTGGTCGGCGCCGACGGCCGGTTGTGATACGCCGGAAACGGCAACGTCGCGATTTCCGGACTGTCGCGGAACCCGCCATCCGTCACCACCCCCGCCACCCCCCGCATCATCAACCGCGACACCAGGATCGACCCCGCCGAAGCCGCCCGCGGGTTCTTCCGGCTATCGATCACAAACACCGAACCCGGCGGACACTCCTCCACCGCCTTGCGCTGCGGATGGCTCCGATCCTGGAACACCGCGAGCCCATTGAGGTCCTCCCGCGCCGGAATATACCGCAGCGTGAACGCCTCCCCCACCATGTTGGGCAGCCCCGCGTTCAACGGATGCACATCCTGGATGAACTGGTTGCGCAGCCCGCGCTTGAACAGTGCCGTGCACAAGGTGGCCGTGCTGACCCCCATCAACGCCGCCCGGGTCGCATCCGAAAGCTTGCTCATGTCTCGCTCCACCAGGTCAAAAGATGTCAGGCTCGCCGACGGGAGCCCCAAAGCCGGTCTTGAGGAAGTCGAAATCGCACCCCTCATTGGCCTGCTCGATATGCCGGCTGAACATCCAGCCATACCCCCGCTCGTACCGCGGCTTCACCTCCGGCAACGCCGCCCGCCGCCGCGCCAGTTCCTCATCGGAAACTTCCAAGTGAATTCCCCGATTGGGAATATCCACCCGAATAATATCCCCCGTCTGCACCAGCCCCAACGGCCCGCCGACGTACGATTCCGGCGAAACATGCAGGATGCACGCCCCATACGAGGTCCCGCTCATCCGCGCGTCCGAAATCCGCACCATGTCCCGCACCCCCTGCTTCACCAGCTTCTTCGGGATCGGGATCATCCCCCATTCCGGCATCCCCGGCCCACCCAGCGGCCCGGCATTGCGCAGCACCAGCACCGTATCGGGCGTCACATCCAGATCATCGCGATCGATCATCGCCTTCAGCGCCGGATAATTGTCGAACACCAGCGCCGGCCCCGCATGCGTCAGCAGATGCGCCGCCGCCGCCGCCGGCTTCATCACGCAGCCATCCGGCGCCAGGTTCCCCTTCAGCACCGCCAGCGCCCCCTCCTGATAAATCGCCGTATCGAGCGTGCGGATCACATCGTCATTATAGACCTCCGCCCCCTCCAGGCTCTGCGCCCAGGTCTGCCCGGACACATTGATCTGGCTGAGATCGAGGAACGGCACCAGCCGCGTCAGCAGCCCGAGCAACCCGCCGGCATAATAGAAATCCTCCATCAGGTATTTGTCGCCGGACGGCCGGATATTCGCCACCACCGGCACCTTGCGGCTCGCCGCGTCGAAATCCTCGAGCCCAATCGCATGCCCAGCCCGCCGCGCCATCGCCAGCAGATGGATCACCGCATTGGTCGAACACCCCATCGCCATCGCCACCACGATCGCGTTGCGGAACGCCCCCTCGGTCTGCACGCGGGCCGGCACCAGGTCCTCCCACACCATCTCCACCGCCCGCCGCCCCGTCGCCGCGGCCATGCGGATATGGTTGGCATCCGCCGCCGGGATCGAAGACGCCCCCGGCAACGTCATCCCCAGCGCATCCGCCAGCGCCGTCATGGTCGAGGCCGTGCCCATCGTCATGCACACGCCATAGGACCGCGCGATGCCCACCTCCATCTCCGACCAGTCCTTGTCGGTGATATTGCCCGCCCGCCGCTCATCCCAGTACTTGAACGCATCCGACCCCGAGCCCAGCACCTTGCCGTGCCAGTTGCCCCGCAACATCGGCCCCGCCGGCATGAAGATCGCCGGCACCCCCGCACTCGTCGCCCCCAGCAGCAGCCCCGGCGTGGTCTTGTCGCAGCCGCCCATCAGCACCACCCCATCCACTGGATGCGAACGGATCAACTCCTCCGTCTCCATCGCCAGGAAATTGCGATACAGCATCGTCGTCGGCTTCACCTTGCTTTCCGACAGCGAAATTGCCGGCAGCTCCACCGGAAACCCGCCCGCCTGCAACACGCCGCGCTTCACATCCTCCACCCGCGTCTTGAAATGCGCGTGGCACTGGTTGAGGTCCGACCAGGTGTTGATGATGGCGATCACCGGCCGCCCGACATAATCCTCGGCCGAATACCCCATCTGGTTCATCCGCGAGCGATGCCCGAACGAGCGGAAATCATCCGGCCCGAACCAGCGGGCGGAACGCAGCGTCTCGGGGGTCTTGCGGGTCATGGCGCTCTCTCCGGATGGGGCCCCCGTCTCCACCACAAGCCCGGCGCCTTTGTCCAGGCCCCATTCCCTGGTTTGCATAGGCCAGCGGCCATTCCCGTGCCATAAGCCCGCCGCAACTGTTCCAAGCCCCGCCCCGCCATGATCCGCCTCGACAACATCAGCAAGCAGAACGGCCACCAGCTCCTCTTCATCGAGGCTTCGGCCGCCCTCCTGCGCGGCGAGAAAACCGGCCTCGTCGGCCCCAACGGCGCCGGCAAAACCACCCTCTTCCGCATGATCACCGGCCAGGAGCAGCCCGACGAAGGCCAGGTCCTGGTCGATCGCGGCATCTCCATCGGCTTCTTCAGCCAGGATGTCGGCGAAATGTCCGGCCGCAGCGCGGTCGCCGAAGTGATGGACGGCGCCGGCGATGTCAGCACCGTCGCCGCCGAACTCCACGCCCTCGAACACGCCTTGGGCGACCCCGAGCAGGCCGACAATCTCGATGCCCTGATCGAGCGCTTCGGCGAAGTCCAGGGCCGCTTCGAGTCCCTGGGCGGCTACGCGCTCGAAGGCCGCGCCCGCGAAGTCCTCAACGGCCTCAGCTTCACCCAGGAAATGATGGACGGTGACGTCGGGACCCTCTCCGGCGGCTGGAAAATGCGCGTGGCGCTGGCCCGCATCCTCCTCATGCGCCCCGACGTCATGCTGCTTGACGAACCATCGAACCATCTCGACCTGGAAAGCCTGATCTGGCTCGAACAATTCCTCGCCGGCTACGACGGCGCCCTGCTGATGACCTCGCACGACCGCGAGTTCATGAACCGCGTGATCAACAAGATCATCGAGATCGACGGCGGCACCCTCACCTCCTATTCGGGGGACTACGCGTTCTACGAACAGCAGCGCGCCTTGAACGAAAAGCAGCAGCAGGCCCAGTTCGAGCGCCAGCAGGCCATGCTGGCCAAGGAAATCAAGTTCATCGAGCGTTTCAAGGCCCGCGCCTCGCACGCGACCCAAGTGCAAAGCCGGGTGAAAAAACTCGACAAGATCGACCGCGTCGAGCCCCCCAAACGCCGCCAGACCGTCTCCTTCGAATTCATGCCCGCCCCCCGCTCCGGCGAGGACGTGGTGAACCTGAAAAACGTCCACAAAAGCTACGGCCAGCGCCCGATCTACCAGGGGCTTGACCTGCTGGTCCGCCGCAAGGAGCGCTGCTGCGTCCTCGGCGTCAACGGCGCCGGCAAATCCACCCTGCTGAAACTCGTCACCGGCACCACCGAGCCCGACGAAGGCACCGTCGCCCTCGGCGGCAGCGTCCGCATGGGCTACTTCGCCCAGCACGCCATGGAACTGCTCGATGGCGAACGCACCGTCTTCCAGGCCCTGGAGGACGCCCACCCCCGCGCCGGCCAGGGCTCCCTGCGCACCCTCGCCGGCTGCTTCGGCTTCTCCGGCGACGAAGTGGACAAAAAGTGCCGCGTCCTCTCAGGCGGCGAAAAAGCCCGCCTGGTCATGGCCATCATGCTCTACGACCCGCCGAACTTCCTGGTGCTGGACGAACCCACCAACCATCTCGACATGGCCACCAAGGAAATGCTGATCAACGCCCTCGCGCAGTACGAAGGCACCATGCTGTTCGTCTCGCATGACCGCCACTTCCTCGCCGCCCTCTCCAACCGCGTGCTGGAACTCACCCCCGAGGGCATCCACCAATACGGCGGCGGCTACACCGAATACGTCACCCGCACCGGCCACGAGGCGCCCGGACTTCACGCCTGATCACATCCGCAACAGCGCCCCATACCCCGTAACCGGGGTATGGACGCCGGCCATCCGCAGGCAATGCCACAGGCTCACCTGGTTGGCCGACAGCACCGGCCGCCGCAAATCCACCTCCAGCGCCTCGATAATCCCGACGCAGCGAAACCCCGTCCCCGCGATCAGCACTCCATCCGCCTCGGCCGGACACGCCGCCCGGATCTGCGCATACAACGGCTCGATGTCCTGCTCGAATCCCATCCCCTGCGGATACAACTCGCCCGGCGGCACATCCCGCCACTTCCGCCCCGGATCGTACCGCATCACCCCCGCCGGCGCGAAACCCCGCTCCCGGTAATACCGCCCCCCCGCCGCCACCGTGTCGTCATTGAACCACGGCGGCAGCACCAGAAACGGCCGCCGCACCCCGGAAGCCCGCAGCGCCGCCAGGCTATCCAACCCATTGGTGCTCACCACCGTCCCCGCCGGCAACTCCCCCGCCAGCCGCGCCACCACCGCCTCGTCCCAGCCGGCCCCGCCGAGAATACTGCTCGAACTATGCCCCACCACCACCGCGGCAAGCCGCATCGCCGCGAACTGCCGGCACCCCCGCGCCAGGTCCTCCTCCAACTCCACCCCGCCGCGATCCTCCCGCCACCGCGCCCACGGCGCCCGCGCCGTCACCCGCGCCGCATGCACCGAGACATTCGGCGGCACCATCGCCCACCACTCCGCCTCCGGCACCGCCTCGTTGCCCACGATGAACATGCCGATCCGGGCCTGCCAGCCCCAGTTATCCCGCGCGCCCATCACGCCAACCCCGGCCGCTCATCCGCCACCCCCAACGCCACCTCCAACGCCCGCCCCAGCGAAAGCGCCGCCGCCTCGCCGAACAACGGCCCGAGGATCGACATCGCATGCGGCACCCGATGCTCCACCCCGTCCTCGAACGCCACCGCCGCATTCAAATACGCCGGCATCTGCCGCGTCCGGTGCATCGCGAACCCCACCCGCACCGCCAGCCCCGGATGCCCCGTCATATTGCCGATGATGGTCAACAGCCCGGTCTCCGGTGGCGACAGCAGCACATCCACCTCGCGGAACACCGCATCCATCGCCTGCATCGTCCGCCGCCGCAGCCGATCCAACTGGATGTGATCCACCGCCGACAGGAACCGCGCCTTGCGGAACACATTCGGCCACGCCCCGGCATCCTGCCGCGCCATCAAATCATCATCGCCGGACAGCGTGAGGTCCTCGAACGCCGCCGCCGCCTCGGCAAACAAAATATGCTGCAAGGCATCATACGGCAGGTCCGGCAGCACCACCGGCACCGGCACACCCCCCACCCGCCGCACCGCCTCCAGCACCGCCGCATCCAGCGGATTACCGAAATCCGCCGCCACATACCCCACCCGCATCCCCGCCACGCCCGCCGTCGCATCCCAGCCGAACGGTGCCGCGATGCTCCCCTCATCCGCCGTGTCGAATCGATTGATCGCCGCCAGCACCAGCGCGATATCATCCACCGCCCGGCAAATCGGCCCGATCTTGTCGAGCGACCAGCACAACGCCATCGCCCCAGCACGCGAAACCCGCCCAAACGTCGGCCGCAGCCCCGCCACCCCGCACCGCGCGGCCGGCGCCAGGATCGAACCCAGCGTCTCCGTCCCGATCGCAAACCCCACCAGCCCCGCCGCCGTCGCACTTGATGAGCCGGCGCTCGACCCGCGTGACCCCTCCTCGGTATTCCACGGATTGCGCGTCCGCCCGCCATACCAGATATCGCCGAACGCCAGCGCCCCGACCGCCGTCTTGCCCAGCAACACCGCCCCCGCCTCGGCAAGCAACTTCACCACCGTCGCATCCGTCCCCGGCACCCGATCCCGATACGGCTCGGCCCCCCACCCGGTCACAATCCCCGCCGTGTCGATCACATCCTTCACCGCATACGGTATCCCGTGCAGCGGCCCCAGCCACCGCCCCGCCGCCAGCAGCCGATCCGCCTCCGCCGCCTGCGCCAGCGCCACCGCCTCCGTCACCATGGCGAAGCTGAACAACGCCGGATCATGCCGCCGGATGCGCGCCAGATAGATCCCCGTCAGCCGCACGGCTGACAACTTCCCGTCCCGGATCCACCCCGCCAGCCGCCGCACCGGCGCGAACGCGATATCCTCATCGCGCTCCGGCAACGCCGCCACCTCCAGCGGCACGTTCATCGCCACCGCCTCGGGCATCACGAACCCGCGCAGCCGCGGATCGAACAACGTCGCCGGCGGCAGCGCATTCTCCAGCGGCACCAACCGCCGCCGCACCGCCACCTCGATCTGTGCGCCCAGATTATCCCGCATCTGCGCCCGCTCGGCGTCGGTGTATGCCACCCCCACCAACTGCTCCGCCGCCCGCATCACCCCGTCATCGATCGGTGTCGTGCTCATAACCATCCCCTCTCGCGCATCACCCCGCGGGATGATGACAATTCACCAGCCGCCCATCGTCCATCATCGTCGCCGGCGGGTCCTCCGCCCGGCACCGCCCATCCGCCCGCGGACAGCGCGGCGCGAACCGGCACCCCGCCGGCACATTGCCCGCGCTCGGCGGCTCGCCTTCCAGCACGAAATTATCCACCACCCGCCGCCCGCCGATAATCGGCACCGCCGCCAGCAGCGATTGCGTATAGGCATGCGCCGGCGCCGCAAACACCGCCTCCGTCGCCCCGATCTCCACCACACGCCCGAGATACATCACCGCGATCCGCTGGCTGAACAGCCGCACCACGCTCAAGTCATGGCTGATGAACACGTAGGTAAGGTCGAACTTCTCCCGCAACTCCAGCAGCAGGTTCAGCACCACCGCCTGCACCGAAACATCCAGCCCCGACGTCGGCTCATCCAAAATCACCAGGCTCGGCCGCAGCATCAAAATCCGCGCCAGCCCCACCCGCCGCTGCTGCCCGCCGCTGATCTCATGCGGATAAAGCTCCAGATGCCGCTCCGGCAAATTCACCGCCCGCAACGTCTCCAGCACCCGCGCCCGCCGCTCCGCCCCCCCCATATCGGTATGGACAATCAACGGCTCCTCCAGCGACCGCCCGATCTTCCAGCGCGGATCAAGCGACGCCCCCGGGTCCTGGTAGCAATACTGCAAGTTCCGCCGCACCGCCCGCCCCGCGCTCGGTGACAGCGTGGCGATCTCATGCCCCTCGAAATGCACGCTGCCCGAGGTCGGCGGATGGATGCCCGCCACCGTCTTGCCCAGCGTCGATTTCCCGCACCCGCTCTCGCCGACAATCCCCAGGATTTCCCCCCGCGCGATCGACAGCGACACCCCATCGAGCGCCCGCAACCACCCGGTCCGCCGCCCCCAAACATTGCGAATGGGGAAATGCCGGTTGAGCCCGGCGATATCCAGCAACCCCGCGCTCATGCCACGTCCCACACTTCGGGATGGTGGCACCGCACATGATGCCCCGGCGAAGGCTCCGCGCTGGCGATCCGCGGCTCCCGGCAAATCTCCGTCGCCCGCGGGCAACGCGGATGAAACCGGCACCCCGGCGGCGGCGCGAACGGGCTCGGCACCTCCCCCGGTATCCCCCGCAACGCCGCCACGCTCGTCGGCAGGCTCGCCAGCAACATCCCGGTATAGGGATGGCGCGGCCGGGCGAAAAAGTCCGCCACCTCCGCCGTCTCCGCCTCCTGCCCGGCATACATCACCGTCACCCGATCACAAATCTCCCACGCGGTGCCGAGATCATGCGTGGTGAACAACACCGAAGCCCCCCGCTCGCTCGCCAACCGCCGGAGCAGCTTCAATATCTGCGCCTGGATCGTCACATCGAGCGCCGTCGTCGGCTCATCGGCGATCACCAAGCGCGGCTCCGGCAGCAACGCCATCGCGATCATCACCCGCTGCCGCTGCCCGCCCGACAACTCATGCGGATACTTCCGCAACAGCCGCTCCGGATCGGGCAACTGCACATCGCGCAGCGCCGCCAATATCCGCGCCGCATCCGCCCGCCGCCGCCCCCGCCCATAACCCCGCTCGCCCGCCACCCGCTCCGGTGACTTCCAGCGCATCAACTCCCCCATCTGGTCCCCGATGGTGAACAACGGGCTGAACGCCCCCAACGGGTCCTGGGGAATAAAGGTGATCAGCCGCCCCCGCACATCCTGCGTATCCCCCGCCAGCAAATCCCGCCCATCGAACGAAATCCCCCCCGGCCCCACCACCGCCGTCTCCGGCAACACGCCCAGCACCGCGCGCGCCAACGTCGTCTTGCCGCAGCCGCTCTCCCCCACCAGCCCCATGATCTCGCCCTGCCGCATGGCGAAACTCACCGCATCCAGCACCCGCGCCATCCCGTTCCCGGTCGCGAACGCCACCGACAACTCCCTGATATCCAGCAACAACCCCACCCTAGCTGCCCCGCCGGATGCGCGGATCGAGCGTATCGCGCAGCCCATCGCCGAGCAGGTTGAACCCCATCACCACCAGCAAAATCGCAATCCCCGGCGCCGTCGCATACCACCAGGCCTGCGGCAGAAACTCCCGGCTTTCCGCGATCATCCGCCCCCATTCCGGCGTCGGCGGCGGCGCCCCCAACCCGAGGAACCCCAGCGAAGCCGCCGCCAATATCGTCCCCCCCATCCCGATCGTGGTCCGCACGATGATGGAGGACGCGATGGACGGCAGCACATGCAGCACCATCACCCTGAGCGGCGAAGCCCCCATCGCCACCGCCGCCTCGATGAACACCTCGTTGCGCAAGGACCGCGTCTCCGCATAAACAATCCGCGCCCAGAACGGCCAATACGTCGCCGAAAGTGCCAGGATCACATTGTGGATCGCCGGCCCCAGCGTCTGCGCAATCGCAATCGCCAGCACGATCTGCGGCACGGCCAGGAACACGTCCGAAATCCGCATCAGCGCATCGCTGAACCAGCGGTCGTAATACCCCGCCACCAGCCCCATCGGCACCCCCACCAGCACCGCCACCGCCGTAGCCGACACCGAGATCAGGATCGTCAACCGCGCCCCGAACAACAGCCGGCTGAACAAATCGGCCCCCATCCGGTCCGTCCCCAGCCAGTACACCTCGCCCGGCGGCTTCAACCGCTGCGCCGGATTGAACCCCGTCACATCCCCCGGAAAATTCGACAGCGGCGTGGCGAAAATCGCCGCCAGCACCAGCAGCGTCACAATGGCCAACCCGGCCAGCAACGCCCGATCCCGCGCCAGGCGCCCCAACATCCTCAACGCCCCCGCGGATCAAGCACGGATTGCGCCACATCCACCAACAGGTTCACCCCGATGAACACCGATCCGGTAAACAACGTGAACCCCATGATGGCGTTGTAATCCGACTGCAAAATCGACTGGTACGCATACGTCCCCAGCCCAGGCCACGAAAACACCGTCTCCACCACCACCGCGCCGGCCAGCAGATTGCCGAACACCAGCCCGATCTGCGTCAACGTCCCGATCAGCGCCGCGCGCAGGATGTATTTCCAGATCACCACCCGCCGCGGCAGCCCCATCGCCGCCTGGTAGAACACGAACTGGCTCTGCATCACGTTCAACACCCCCGCCCGGGTAAACCGCACGATGGTCGCCATCGCCGGGATCGCCAGCGTCAGCATCGGCAACGCCAGGTAGCGCAGGGCCGCGAAAAACGTCTCGAAATCCCCGCGGATCAGCGCATCCAGCGTATAGAACCCGGTAATCGGGTCCGGCCCCCAGCCATCGATCCGCCCCTGCACCGGCGTCAGATTGAGGTGCATCGAGAACAGCAACTGCAACAATATCGCCAGCCAGAACGCCGCCATCGCCAACCCGCCGATGGTCACCAGCCGCACGATCTGATCCAGCCACGAATTGCGCCGCAACGCCGAAACCACCCCCAGCGGCAGCCCCACCAGCACCGCCAGCGCAATCGCATACAGCGCCAGCTCGAACGTCGCCGGCAACCGCTCCACCAGGTCATCCGCCACCGGGCGCTGGGTATACAGGCTGATGCCCATGTTGCCCCGCACCACATCGCCCACGTAGCGCACGAACTGCTCCGGCAACGGCTTGTCGAGCCCGAACTTGTGCCGGATCGCCTCCACCTGCTCCATCGGCGCATTCTCGCCCGCCAGCACCCGCGCCGGATCGGCCGGAATGACATGGGAAATCGAGAACACGATCAGCGCAAGGCCAAGCAACGTCGGCGGCATCCACAAACACCGCCGCAACGCCAACGCCAGCAAACGCATCGGATCAGGTGTTCATCTGGATCCAGCGCAAATCCTGGGTATCCCCGATCGGGCAGAACCGCACGGATTTCACCTGCTTCGAATACGGCCCATAGAACTTGGTGTTGTTGATGAAAATCCCCGCCGCATCCTCCACCAGGATGCGCGAGACCTCCTCATACAACGGCCGCCGCTTCTCCCGATCGGTGATCACCAGCGCCTGGTCGGTCAATTCATCCACCCGGGCATTCTTGTAGAAGCTCGAGTTGCCCGCCTTGAAGTTGCGGCTGTGGAAAATGAACCCGGTCCAGTTATGCGGATCGGCGAAATACGCGCTGCGCCACAGCGGGATCAGGTCATGCGCCCGGTCCGGATCGTCGAACTTCGGCACCAGCGTGGTGAACGGCTCCGCCACCACCTTGATCTCCAGCCCCGCCTTCGCCGCCCCCGCCTGCAACATCTGCGCCGCCTGCTCGGACTGCGGATAGCCGGACATGGCGGCGATCTGCAACGGCCGGATCTTCTCCTTCACCTGCGACAAATACCACTTCGCCTTGTCGATATCGTAGGTGTAGCCCTTGAGATCGGCCGGCGCGCCCCACATCGGATTGGGAATGATCCCCGGATTGCGCACCACCGTGCCACCCAGGATATTGTTGTTGAACCCGTCATAATCGAACATGCAGGACAACGCGCGCCGCATATTCACATCGTTCAGCGGCGCCTTGGCGCTGTTGATGATGAAGTAGAAGGTGCGGATGCTCTCCGCCTCCTTGAACCACACATTGCCCGAGGCCTTCATCCGCTCCACCTGCTCGGCCGGCATATATCCATCCGTGGTGGTGAACTCGCCCTTGATCATGCCGAGCACCCGCGTCGCGGTTTCCATCGACACGCGGAAATCCGCCTCGTCGATCGCCCCCGGCCCGAACGGCATGAAATGCGCCTCGTTGCGCTCGCACTGGAACCCGATCGCCGGATCGAACCGCCGCAGCTTGTAGCCGCCCGAGCCCGCCACGTTGCGGGTCATCCACTCCGAGCCCCAGTCATTCTCCTTGACGTGGGATTTCACCACCTTGGAATTCACCACCCAAAGCTCCGACAGCACCGCCATGAACACCGCGAACGGCTTGTTCAGGGTGAACTGCACATGCATCGGATCGAGCGCCTTGGTCGTCCCCGGCTTCACCACATCGGAGAACAACCCATAGGCGCCCTTCTTGAGCCCCAGGATGCGCTCCATCGAATACACCACGTCATCCGCGGTGAGCGGGCTGCCGTCATGGAACTTCAGATTGGGCCGCAGCGTGAACGTGTAGGTCTTCCCGTCGGTGGAAATATCCACCTTCTCCGCCAGCCACATCTCCAGCTTCGGCGGATTATCCACCCACCGCACCAGCGCGTCATACATGTTCAACCGGATGGCGATACGCCCGATATCGAACACCTGGTGCGGATCGAGGATATCGTACGGATTATTGTTCGCCGTCACATACCGAACCCGCCCCGCCGCCTCCGCCGTCCCCGCGAAAGCCCCCAGCGCCGTCGCCCCGGCAATAGCCGCCCGCCGCCCCATAGCCGGCCCGAACACATGATCCATGGTAAGTCCCTCTCAGAAACCGCAAACCCCCGGCGGCCCAAACGGTCAGATGGAACCTTCACTGCCCCAGCGCCGAATTGCAAGGTCACAGCGACCGCCAAGCGTCACAAAGAGACAGCGAGAAGGGCAGGTGCGAAGCCCTTGCTTCTCGCCGTCTCGCTGTCTCGTTGTGAACGCTTCCCTAAGGACTCCCCGAAACCGAAAGCGTCTGCCCCGTAATAAACCCGGCAAACCCCGAAGCGAGAAACATCGCGGCATGCGCGATATCCGCCGGCGTCCCCGCCCGCCGCATCGCCGTCCGCTCGATCAACGCCGCCTGCTGCGCCGCCGAGTAGCCCTGCCACTGCCGCTCATAATCCGGGCTGGTGCGCTGAAACCCCGGCGCCACCGCATTCACCGTGATGCCGAACGGCCCCAACTCCTGCCCCAACTGCCGCGCCAGCCCGATCTCCCCCGCCTTGCCCGACGCATAGGCCTGGATACCGGTCAATGACGTCCGCAGCCCCGCCCCGCTGGCGATGAACACAATCCGCCCACTCCCGCGCGCCTTCATCCCCGGCACCACCGCCTGGGAGGTCAAGAACGCCCCGGTGAGATTGGCATCCAGCACCGCCCGCCACTCCGCCTCCTCCACCTCCTCCATCGGCTTGGCCTTCTGCCCCAGCACCCCGCCGGCGACATACACCAGCACATCCGGCGCCCGCCCCGCCTCCGCCTCCACCGCCGCCACCCAGCCCCGCAAATCCTCCCGATCGAGCAGATCGACCTTGCGCGGCACCGCCGGCAACCCAATCATCTCCGCCAGCAACCGGTCGGCCGCGAACACCTTCGCCCCCGCCCCGGCAAACCCCTCGACAATCCCGCGCCCGATCCCGCGCGCCGCCCCCGCCACCAGCACGCACTGCCCGGTGAAATCGATGTTCATGCCGCCGTCCTCCCTATCGCCACCTGCGGATGCCGCGCCACCGCCACCCTGAAATTCCGCTCGATCGCCGCCACCGGATCACCGCCCGCCGCCGCATCCGCCGCCACCAGCGCAAACACCCGATGCTTCATGAAAAACCGCCACTCCACCGGCAACGCGAACAACAAATCCGCCAGCCGATCCCACGCCGCATCCGACCAGACCTCCTCGAACGCCAGCCGCGAAGCCCCGAACGTGATCGCCTCCGCCGCCCCCCGAACCTCGCCTCGCAACGCCGCAGTCGCCGCCTCATCCACCCCACCGGCGCCAAACACCACGCCATACGCCAACGCCCCCGCCGGGCTCACCTTGCCCTGCTCCACATCCCGCACCACCGCCGCCAACGGCCGCGCGAACGGATCGCCCCACCCCCCGGCGCCCGACGCCGAAATCCGCAGCACATCGCCAGGCGCGCACTGCACCACATCGGTATTGGCCAAATCCTCCGCCCCCGCCGTCCCCGGATTGCGCGTGAACCCGCACGTCGCCCCCGCCAGTCCGCCCATCACCCCCCACGACGAAAACCGCACCCGATCGCGATTGCGCGCCGTCACCACCGAATTGGGCGAAAACACCTGGAACGTCATCTGCGTCCCCAGCCCACCCCGATGCAGCCCGGGTCCCCCGCTATCCGCGAGCAACCCATAGCTCAGCACCCGGATCGGCACCTCCGCCTCGGTAATCTCCACCGGCGTGTTCTTGAGGAAGCTGTTGGACCCATCCAGCCCATCCCCATCCGCTGCCCCGCCCCCGCCCCCGGTGATCGGATTAATCGAGGCCATCGCCATCCGCCCCGTCCGCGTATCCGTCGTCCGCACGTTCAAAATCCCGCCGCCACCCGAAGGCCCCGCCGGCAATCGCTCCGGCACCGCCCGCGCGAACGCCCCGATCACAATCCCCTGGATGCGCGTGCAGGTCAGGCTCCGCATCCCCGTCGCCGCCGGATACATCGGGTTCACCACCGACCCCTCCGGCAGAACGCACCGCACCGGCCGCGACAACCCGCAATTCAGCGCCACCGTCGGATCGAGCGAATAGACCACGTAATTATACCCCACCAACGGCAGGATATGCCGCGGCAACCCGCCCGTCGGCATATTCAACGCCGACTGCAACTGCGGATCGCTGCCGGTGAAATCGAACTCCGCCTCCTCGCCGCGAATACGGATCGTCAGCTTCAACCGGCACGGCACCCCGCCCGGGCTGTCCTCGTCGATATAGTCGCTGAACGCATAGTCCCCGTCCGTCATCCCCGCGAACATCCGCCGCGCCTGCCGCTCCGCCAGGTCAAGCACCCCATACATCCCGGCATGCACCACATCCGGCCCGAACCGCGCGATGGCGTGCTGGATTTTCCGCTCCGCCGTCTTCAACGAGGCGATCTGTGCCTTCAAATCCCCCCAGTTCTGCTCCGGCATCCGCACATTGCGCAGCATCACCGCCAGCAGCTTCTGATCCATCACCCCCTTCTCCACCAGCTTGGTGGGCGGAATGCGAATCCCCTCCTGATGCACCTCCGTCAACGCGCGCGACAGCGAGGCCGGCACCGCGCCCCCCATGTCGGTGTTGTGGATATGCCCCACCGCGAAACACATCAGCCGCTCGCCGGCGAATATCGGCATCCACAAATGCATGTCCGGCGCATGGGTGCACACGTAGCCGGAATACGGATCATTGGTGATGCAGATATCGCCCGGCGCATAACTGTCGATGGCGTTGATCGCCCCGGCATAGTCCAGCCCGATGAACCACGTCGCCCCCAGATCCTTCGGGCTGGCAAACGTCTGCCCACACGGCGTGGTCAGGCCCGACGTAAAATCCTCGGTCTCCTTCACAAACGCCGAATGCGCCGTGCGCAGCAGCGTATACGCCATGCTCTCGGCCGCCGCCTCGAAATGGCTCTTGAGGATTTGCAGCGTGACAGGATCAAGCTCGGTCATCACGCAGCCCCCAGCATCAGAATCAAATTCCCGAACGCATCGACATGCCCGCCGAACCCCGGCGGCACCCAGCACGTCGTATCCTCCTGCGCCACCACCGCCGGCCCAACAAACCGGCTCCCCGGCGGCAACGCACTCCGTGCAAACAACCCGGCCTGCACCACCGCCCCGCGATGCGTCACCGCCACCACCCCGCCCGCCGCCGGCCAACGCTCCACCACCTCGGTCGGCGGAAACTCCGGCTTCGGCGTCACCCCGGCGATCACCACCCGCAACGCCACCAGGTGCACCGGCGCCTTCTCGTCGGCATGCCCATAGATCTCCGCATGCCGCACATGAAACGCCGCCGCGATCCGCTCCGGCATCCCCGCCGTGATCCATTCCGGCTCGATCAGCACCTCGATCTCGTAGGACTGCCCGCGATACCGCAAATCCCCCGTCACGCTCATCAGCCCCGGCCCCGCATGCCCCTGGCTCTCCCGCAGCCACGCCCGCGCCTCATCCCCCAACGCCGCCAACGCCGCCCGCATCCCGGCCAGGCTGCCCTCGTTCACATCGAGAAACACCACCCGCACGAAATCCGACCGCAAATCCGCCAGCAACCCACCCAGCGCCGCCAGCACCCCCGGCGTGCGCGGCACAATCACCGCCTGCATCCCCATTTCCTCCGCCACCAGACACCCCAGCATCGGCCCCGCCCCCCCGAACGCCAGCAGCGCATACTCGCTCGGCTCCTCCCCCACCTGGGAGAACAACCGGCTGATCTCGCGATACATATTGGCCACCGCCACCGCCGCGACCGACTCCGCCGCCGCCGCCACATCGCGCGCCAGCCGCCCGCCGATCCCCTCCATCACCCCCACCGCCGCCGCCCGGTCGATCGTCACCGCCCCATACCCAAGTTCCCCCGCCCCCAGCACCCCCAGCACCGCGAACGCATCGGTAATCGTCGCCTGCGCCCCCCCACGCCCATAACACGCCGGCCCCGGCACCGAGCCCGCACTGTCCGGCCCCACCCGCAACACCCCCAGCCCATCCACCGTCGCGATCGAGCCACCCCCCGCCCCGATCGAGGACACCGAAACCGTCGGCAGAAACACCGGATACTCCCCCACCAACTCCCCGCTGCGGAAATCCGGCATCCCATCCCTCAGCAGCGCCACGTCCGCGCTCGTCCCCCCGATATCCAGGCTCATCACCCGCGCAAACCCCGCCTGCGCCGCGACAAACCCCGCCCCGATCGCCCCCGCCGCCGTGCCGGACAACAGCATCTCGATGCTGCGAACCTTCCCCGCCGCCGCCGTCATCACCCCGCCGTTGGATTTCGTCACCATCGGCGCCACCGCCACCCCCCGCGCCGTCAACGCCGCCTCCAGCCGCGAGATGTAGTGCGCCACCCGCGGCTGCACCGAGCCATGGATACACGCCGTCACGCTGCGCTCATACTCGCGCACAATCGGCCACACCTCCGCCGAACAAAACACCGGCATCTCCGGCCGCACGGCCAAAATCATCCGCTTCACCGCCTGCTCATGCGCCGGATTGGCGTACGAATGCAGCAACGCGATCACGATCCCCTCCGCCCCCCGCGCCTCCGCCAACCCCAGAGCCGCCAGCACGCTCGCCGCATCCGGCGCCGTCTCGGTGCTGCCATCCGGGTTCATCCGCTCCCGCACCTCCAGCACCCGGTCGCGCGGCACCAACGGCTCCGGCCGGCGCGAAAACAAGTCATACGGATCGGGGATCTTCAGCCGCGCCAACTCCAGCACATCGCGAAACCCCTCCGTCACCAGCATGCACAGCCTAGCCCCGCGCTTCTGGATGATGGCGTTCACCCCCACCGTCGAACCATGGGTGAAATAGCTCACCGCGCTCGGCGGAATCCCGAACCGCCGCTCGATCTCGTCCAGCCCGTGCAACACCTCCGCCCCTGGCGCATCCGGCCGCGACAACACCTTCAACGTGCGCAACGCCAGCGTATCCTCGTCGAAGACACAGAAATCCGTGAAGGTGCCGCCGATATCTACGCCGATGCGATGGGACATAGTCAAACCTTCTCAAGTACAGAAAAGTCAGCACTTCTTTTTGTGAACAAAAAGAAGCAAAAAAACTTCATCCGTTGTGTGCTCGGGGGACGACGGGGGATAAAAGTATTTTGCTTCTTTTTTTCAAAAAAGAAGCGCTTCAAATCGGCATCCCCGGCGGCGGCTGCAGCGTCCCCGCTACCCTGAACGCCGCCGGATCACGCCCGAACGCCGCAATCGCCTCCAGCGCCGCCCGCCGATGCGCCCGGGTCACCGCGTCCCGCCCCTCCAGGTTCAACCCGCCGCGAAACTCCTCGATCACATCGCACACAATCGCCCGCACCAGCGCCGAAGCCTCGGCACTCGCCCCCAGCGCCAGCAAATGCCGCAACGCCACATGCTCCACCCGCAGCTTCACCGCCTGCGCCAGCCCGGTCTCCGGCCCCGCATGCCAGGTCGCCGCCAGCGTCGCCTCCAGCACCTCATGCAACCCCGGCAACGACACATCGCGCTGATGAAACTCCACCAGCCGCCCCGCCCGCTGCGCATTGAACAACAATGCGAACGTATGCGTCGCCGCCCCCTCCGCCGCCCCCAGCGCATCGAACGTCAGCCCGGTATGGCCGCCGAACGAGTCCCGGATGCGCGGATACTCCGGCGGCCTCGGCGGCAACAGCGCCAGCAAATCCTCCCGCAACGTCAACGTCCTCGCCGCCACCGTCGCCAGCACCGCCTTCAACGCGCGCCGCTGGTCATCCCCGGGCACCATCTTCGTCACCAACTGCCCGTCGCCCCGCATCGCATAGCGGAACTCCTGCCCGCCGATCAGCTTCACCGCCGCCTCGGTCTGATACCGATGCAGCAGGAACAACGGCACCAGCCGATCCGCCAACAACGCCATCGGCCGGCCCGGCTTGATCGCCTTCTCGCCGAACCGCTCCAGCGCCGCCGCCCGCACCGTCAGCATGCGCTCCAATTCCTCGGCCGCATCCTCCCCGGTATCCCAGTTGTGCCCCTTCGGATGCACCCCGGTCTCCGGCACCGCATCCTGCTGCGCGATGGTGTAGAGCCCCCGCCGCGCCGCATCCTCGATGATCCGATCCAGCCCCGCCTTCTCCTCGGCTGCCGTCGTCCCCGGCGGAAACTGCGTATACCCCCAGGTGATCGAAATCTCGTCCCACGCCCCGATATGGTCGCCATACGCCACCGCCAGGTCCACCCGCCCATTGCCATCCAGCTTCAGCAACGGCGCCGGATAATCGCACACCGACATATCCTGGCTGAACGTGCTCGCCACATGATTATGATCGAGCCCCAGCGTGTGCCCCACCTCATGCGCCGACAACTGCCGCAACCTGGCCATCATCAGCTCATGCACTTCCGGACACGGCGTATCGTCGTCATACGGTGACAGCAGCGCCTCCGCGATGCTGCGCAGATGCCGGTCGCGCAACGCCGTCAGCGTCACCACCCCCTGCAAAATCTCCCCCGTGCGCGGGTCCCAGATCATTTTCCCGTTGGAAAACCCCCGCGTCGCCCGCGGCACCCAGGTGATGATGTTGTAGCGGATATCGATCGGATCGGCGTCCTCCGGCAGCAAGTCCACCTGGAACGCATCACGGAACCCCGCCGCCTCGAACGCCCGGTTCCACCAGCGGGCCCCCTCCAGCAACGCCGTGCGCATCGGCTCCGGCGCCCCCCGATCCACATAGTACACAACCGGCTTCACCGCAGCACTCACCGCCGCCGCCGGATCGCGCTTCTCCAGCCGATGCCGCAGGATGTAATGAACATCCGCCGGCAACTCCAAAGACCGCCCGAAATCATGGAAAATCACGCTGCTGAAGAATGACGACCGCGGATCGAACTCCCGCGGCCGATACCCCGCATCCGGCAACTGGATGAAGCAGTTCCGCACCCGAATGGTAACCGCCCGCGGATCAGGCGTCAGCGCCGCCATCCCCTCCACCTGCCCATTGCCGAACCAGAACGGCAACGTCGTCGCCCGCGGATTGGTGAACGTCAGGATGCTCTCAACCTGCGTGTTGCGCGGGAACGCCCCCGTCCCCTCCTCGGCGATCGCACAGCGCGAGGCATCCAGCACATACGCCCCCTCCCCCGCCTTCCCCAGATACCCAGCCACATCGAACGCATCGCGCAGCAGGAACGCCGTGCCGTCCACCAGCACATCCTCCCCGCTGTCCTCGACGATATCGAACGACCACAGCACCGATTCCGCGAACGACTCCCGCACCGCCCGCTTCTGCGCCGCCTCCGCCGATGACGTCCGCCACGCATAATTCACCGCGACGAGAAACAGCCGCCCCGCCCGCCGCTCGAACCGCACCACCTGCGGCCGCGCCAGGTTCCCCCGCTCCAGTCGGTAATCACTCACCCCATGCGAGAGCCGCGCCACATACAGTAGCTCCGCCCCCACATCATGCACCCGCAGCAGCAGCCGCCCCGAGCTATCCCACCGCAGAGGCACAAACCCATCGAGCGCACGGTGAAGCGAGGAAGCATCGGCAGGCTGGGGCGTATTTGTCATGATCGCGCGAGTTTGGCCGCTCCACCGCCGAGGTCAATGCCCCAACCCGTTTGCCGCAACCCCGCCAGGGGGCTAGGGATGACACCACACCAGCCGCCCCCACGTGGGAGGCTCAATCAATCCGGGAGAACATCATGGCTTTCGACCCCACCACCACCGGCCTCCAACTCCGCTCGATCGTGCGCAATACCGGAGAACTCGAACTCTCCCTCGCCCGCGTGCCCGTCACCGCCCCCGGCCCGAAGGACGTCGTGGTCCGCATCGAAGGCTCCCCCATCAACCCGTCCGACCTCGGCCTCCTCCTCGGCGCCGCCGACATGTCCACCGCGCGCACGGGCGGCACCCCGGACAGCCCGCTGCTCACCGCCACCATCCCCGCCCCCTTCATGAAGGCGATGGCCGGCCGGCTCGACCAGTCCATGCCGGTCGGAAATGAAGGCGCCGGCACCGTCGTCGCCGCCGGCGCCGAGGCCCAGTCCCTGCTCGGCAAAACCGTCGCCATCCTCGGCGGCGCCATGTACGCCCAGTACCGCACCGTCGCCGCCGCCGACTGCCTCCTCCTGCCGCCCGACGCCACCGCCGCCGACGGCGCCTCCTGCTTCGTCAACCCCCTGACCGCCCTCGGCATGACCGAGACCATGCGCCGCGAAGGCCACACCGCCCTCGTGCACACCGCCGCCGCCTCCAACCTCGGCCAGATGCTCAACAAGATCTGCCTCAAGGACGGCATCGCGCTCGTCAACATCGTGCGCAGCCCCGAACAGGCCGCCATCCTGCACGCCATCGGCGCCCCCCATGTGGTCGACAGCAGCGCCGAAGGCTTCACCGAGGCCCTCACCGAAGCCCTCGTCGCCACCGGCGCCACCCTCGCCTTCGATGCCATCGGCGGCGGCCGCCTCGCCGGCCAGATCCTCACCGCCATGGAAGCAGCGATCAACCGCAAGGCGACCACCTACAGCCGCTACGGCTCCACCGTGCACAAGCAGGTCTACATCTACGGCGGCCTCGATATCCGCCCCACCGAATTCAACCGCGGCTTCGGCATGGCCTGGGGTATCGGCGGCTGGCTGCTCACCCCGCTGCTGATGAAAGTCGGCCCCGCAGTCGCCGCCCAGATGCGCGCCCGCGTCGCCACCGAACTCAAAACCACCTTCGCCAGCCACTACACCGCCGAAATCTCCCTCGCCGACGTGCTGAACCCCACCGCCATCGCCCAATACAACCAGCGCGCCACCGGCAAGAAGTACCTCATCAACCCCAACAAGGGCCTCTAGAACCCACGCAACCCAACGCCACTCCGATGCGGCACGGCGGTACCGCCGCGCCGCATCGCCCACCCCGGGAGTCCGCCATGAAGCGCCGCACCACCGCCGAAGCCGTCGTCGACACCCTCGTCGGCCACGGGATCGACACCCTCTATGCGCTCCCCGGCGTGCACAACGATTTCCTCTTCGATGCCATCGCCCAGTCGGACGGCCGGATGCGCGCGCTGCACCCGCGCCATGAGCAGACCTCCGCCTACATGGCGCTCGGCGCCGCCCTGGTCACCGGCCGCCCCCAGGTCTGCGCCATGGTGCCCGGCCCCGGCGTGCTGAACGCCTCCGCCGCGCTGCTGACCGCCTACGGCATGGGCGCCCCGGTGCTCGCCCTCGCCGGCCAGATCCCCACCGACGCGATGGACAAGGGCTGGGGCCACCTCCACGAAATCCCCGACCAGCTCGGCCTGCTCCGCCATTTCACCAAGTACGCCGCCCGCATCCCGGCCGCCGCCGAAGCGCCAGCCATGGTGGCCGAAGCCATCCGCCAGGCCCTCGGCGGACGGATGCGCCCGGTGGCGCTGGAATGCGCCATCGACACCTGGGGACGCCCCGGCATGTCCGCCGACGCCGCCCCCCTGCCGATCAGCCGCCCCGCCGTCGATGGCGTCAGCATCGCCGCCGCCGCCGCCCTCCTCGCCGGCGCCAAACGCCCCATCATCGTCGCCGGCGGCGGCGCCATCGATGCCGCGCCCGAACTCCTGGCCCTCGCCGAACGCCTCGGCGCCCCGGTGCTCACCTACCGGCGCGGCCGCGGCGTCCTCCCCACCATCCACCCCCTCGCCGTCTCCCTCCCGGTCGGCCATCGCCTTTGGCAGCACGCGGACGTGGTGCTCGGCGTCGGCTCGCGGTTGCACTTCGCCCAGTCCAACTGGGGCACCGACGCCGGCCTAAAGATCATCCGCCTCGATATCGACGCCGAGGAGCACAACCGCTTCCGCCGGCCGGACGTGGCGATCCACGCCCACGCCCAGGACGGCGTGGCCGCCCTGCTCGCCGAACTCGGCCCCGGCACCGCCCTCTCCCGCCCCGATGTCGCCGCCGCGCAAGCCTGGTTCGTCGAACGCCTGGCCCGCCAGGAACCCCAGATGGGCTACCTGCGCGCCATCCGCGCCGCCCTGCCCGAGAACGGCGTGGTGGTGGAGGACGTCACCCAGGTCGGCTTCGTCGGCCGCCTCGCCTTCGAGGTCGCCACCCCGCGCCGCTACATCTCGCCCGGCTACCAGGACAACCTCGGCTGGGGCTACGGCGCCGCGCTCGGCGTCCAGGCCGCCCTCCCCGGCCGCGCCGTGGTCGCGATCAGCGGCGACGGCGGGTTCATGTACCAGGCCGGCGAACTCGCCACCGCCATGCGCCACAAGCTCCCGGTGATCGCCGTGGTGTTCGATGACGGCGCCTTCGGCAACGTCAAGCGCATCCAGGCCGAACGCTTCGGCAACCGCCAGATCGCCGCCGACCTGCACAACCCCGACTTCCACGCCTTCGCCCGCAGCTTCGGGATGAACGCCTGGGTCGCCCATAATCCTGCCGAACTGCAATCCGCCCTGCACGCCGCCCTGGCCACCGGCGAACCCGGCCTCGTCCAGGTCAAGGTCGGCGAGATGCCCAGCCCCTGGGACATGCTGGCCCTGCCCCGCGTGCGTGGTTTCGACGAAGCCTGGCGGCCCGCCCTGCCGTAAGCCGCGCGCCGCGTCGCCTCCCGCCGCCGTGCCATCGCTCCGTTCAACCCTGCCTCCCGCGCCCGGCCCCCAACGGCAGGGGCTGACCTGCCGTGCCGCAGGTGCTAAAGCCCCCGCCATGCGCCACTTTCTCGATTTCGAAAAACCGATTGCCGAGCTCGAAGGCAAGATCGACGAGCTGCGGAAAATGTCCGAGGCGGACGGGATCAACATTGCCGAGGAGGTGGGCAAGCTCACCGAAAAGGCAGACCGCCAGCTCCGGCTGACCTACGCCAAGTTGACGGCGTGGCAGAAAACCCAGGTCGCCCGCCACCCCGAGCGCCCCAAGGCCAAGCACTATGTCGCTGGCCTGATTACCGATTTCACCCCCCTCGCCGGAGACCGCGCCTTCGGGGACGATGCCGCCGTCATCGGCGGCCTCGGCCGCTTTCGCGGCCGCTCCGTCGTCGTGCTGGGAACCGAGAAGGGCACCGACACCGAAACCCGCGTGGCCCACAACTTCGGCATGGCCCGCCCCGAAGGCTACCGCAAGGCCCGCCGCCTGATCGAACTCGCCGGCCGATTCGGCCTCCCGGTGTTGACCTTCGTGGATACCTCCGGTGCGTTTCCCGGCGTCGAGGCCGAAGCCATCGCCCGCTCCATCGAGGCCTGCCTTGAAGCCCCCGTCCCGGTGATCGCCACCATCATCGGCGAAGGCGGCTCCGGCGGCGCCATCGCCCTCGCGGCCGGCGATGCGGTGCTGATGATGGAACACTCGATCTATTCGGTGATCTCCCCCGAAGGCTGCGCCGCCATCCTCTGGAAGGACGCGGCCCAGGCCCCGGTCGCCGCCGAGGCCCTCAAACTCACCGCCGAGGACCTCAAGCGCCTCAAGCTGATCGACGCCGTGATCGCCGAACCCCTCGGCGGCGCCCATCGGGACGCCGCCGCCGCGGTGGCCGCCGTCGGCGATGCCATGGCCCAGGCCCTGGCCCCGCTGCTGCTCCTCGATGCGGTCAGCCTGCGCATGAAACGGCGCGAGAAGTTCCTCGATATGGGGCGCGAGGCCATCCTGTAGCGGTGCCGTTGCCGTGATTCGGGCGATTTTGCTTGCCGTTTCACGGATCGGCGCTGTCAGGTAGCGCCATGCGAGCAGCCAACCCGTTCACGCCCGAAAGCCGCCCGCGCGGTGCCCGCGAAACCGTGGTGACCCGCCTGCGCGATGACCTCGGGCACGCCATGGTGTGGTGCCAGGACCGCCCGCTCTGGCAACGACTGACCGCCGCCGCCTTGCTGGTCGGCGGCACCTTCGCGCTCTGCCGGGTCGCCGGCCCCGCGGTGGCCGAATCGCCCCTCGTGCCATTCATGCCGGCGGTAATGGTCAGCGCCCTCATGCTGGGCGACGCCGCCTACGTCGCCGCCCTCGCCAGCGTGGTCCTCGCCCGGCTCTACCTCTCCCCGGCCCCCCCCGCCTGGAGCGGATCGGCCACCAGGGGCTCGGTCGCCGCCCTCCTGCTCCTCAGCGTCGCCATCGCCATCGCGCGCGAACTGATCGCCGAAGTCCGCCGCCGCCCCGGCTGGACCGACGCCGCCACCGTCCGCGCCGCCGAGCGGGACCGCCGGGCCCGCGATTCCCAGGCCCGCTGGCTGGCCGACGCGGTGGAAAGCGCCGCCTTCGGCATCGCCATCGCCGACCCGGTCACCGATCGCATCCGCTTCGCCAACCGCGCCTACGCCCTCCTGCGCGGGATCGCCGTGCGAGACCTCATCGGCAAGCCCGTCATCCAGGCCTACGCCGCCACCGAGGTCCCCCGCATCCCCATCATGATGGAAACCGCCGACCGCATGGGCCATGTCGAGTTCGACACCGCCTATGTCCGCCCGGACGCCAGCATCGTGCCGGTCCGCAAAGGCATCACCAGCGTGCGCAACGATGCCGGCACCGTGCGCTACCGCCTGATCTACGCAATCGACACCACCCCGCGCAAACGCGCCGAGGAGGCCGGACGCGAAAGCGAGGCCCGCTTCCGCGCCACCTTCGAGCAGGCGGCCGTCGGCATCGCCCATCTCGATCTCGGCGGCCGCATCCTGCGCGCCAATGACCGCTTCTGCACCATCGCCGGCTACCCGCGCGAGGAACTGCTGCGCCGCCGCTCCCAGGACCTCGTCCTCCCCGGCGACCTCGATCGCGGCCGCGCCGGCTGGGACGCCCTGCTCGACGGCCGCGCCGCCCACCACAGCGTGGATCGCCGCATCATCCAGTCCGGCGGCGCCCAGGTCTGGGTGCGCGTCACCACCTCCCTGGTGCGCGACGAAGGCGGCGGCCGCGCCTACCTCATGCAGGTGCTGGTCGATATCTCGGAGCAGAAAAAAAGCGAGTCCGCCCTCCAGCACCTCAACAAGATGGACGCCATCGGCAACCTCGCCGGCGGCATCGCGCATGATTTCAACAACATGCTGGGCGTGGTCAGCGGCAACCTCGAACTCCTGGTCTCGATGCGCGAGCAGGACCCCGAGTTGCAATCCCTCGCCGGCGAAGCCATCGAGGCGGTCATGCGCGGCGCCGACCTCACCCGCCGCCTGCTGAGTTTCTCCCGCCGCCAGCCGCTCAACCCCCGCCCGGTGGACATCAACGCCCTGCTCCGCAACGTTGCCCCGCTGCTGCAACGCTCGCTGCGCGACGACATCACCGTCAGCCTCGATCTCGAATCCGGCGTCTGGCGCGTCCTCGCCGACCCCGGCCAGATCGAGGCCGCGGTCACCAACCTGGCCGCCAACGCGCGCGACGCCATGCCCTCGGGCGGCCGCATCCGCATCGCCACCGCCAACGAGCGCATCAGCGAAGCCGAGGCCGAGGCCGCCCCCGATGGCCCCGCCGGGGACTATGTGGTGATCGAGGTCGCCGACAACGGCAGCGGCATCCCGGCCGAAATCCTCCCCCATGTCTTCGAGCCCTTCTTCACCACCAAGGCCCCCGGCGCCGGCACCGGCCTCGGCCTCGCCATGGTGTTCGGCTTCGTCCGCCAGTCCGACGGCTTCGTCCGCCTCACCACCGCCCCCGGCGAAGGCACCGCCTTCCGCCTCTTCCTCCCCCGCGCCCTCGGCGTCGACAGCCGCGCCCTCCCGGCCGAAATGGCCGACACCCCCCCGCGCGGCAGCGAGACCATCCTCGTCGCCGAAGACAACGCCCAGCTCCGCGCCATCATGAAGCAGCAGCTCATCGGCCTCGGCTACCAGGTCCTCGAAGCCGGCGAGGGCCCGGTCGCGCTCCGCCTGATCGAACGCGCCGCGGTGGACCTGCTCATCACCGACGTCACCATGCCGGGCGGCATGACCGGGTTTGACCTCGCGCGTGAGGCCCGCGCCGTGCTGCCGGCCTTGCCGATCCTGATTTCGTCCGCACATTCGGATGCATTGCCGGACGATGAAGGCCAGCAGGCCTATCCGGTATTGCACAAGCCGTTCCGCGCCCTGGAACTGGCGCGGGCAGTGCGCGAGGCGCTGGGAGGATGAGACCATGCAACGCTTGATCAACGGCTACCGGAAATTCCGCGCATCCGCCTGGCAGGAGCATCGCGCCGAGTTCGAACGCCTCGCCGCCGAAGGGCAGCGCCCCCGCGCGCTGGTCATCGCCTGCTCCGACAGCCGGGCCGACCCGGCCCTGATCTTCAACGCCGGCCCGGGCGAGCTATTCGTCATCCGCAACGTGGCCAACCTCGTCGCCCCCTTCGGCCCGGACGACAACTACCACGGCACCTCCGCCGCCATCGAGTTCGCCGTCCGCGGCCTCGAAGTGCCGGATATCATGGTGATGGGCCACGCCATGTGCGGCGGCGTGCACGCGCTGCTGCACGGCACCCCCAACCCCTCCTGGCACTTCCTCGGCAACTGGATCCAGATCGCGCGGGAGGTCCGCGAACGCGTCCTCGCCTGCACCTCCGCCGAGGAAGGCCAGGCCATCGCCGAACAGGACTGCGTCCGCCTGTCGCTGGCCAACCTGATGACCTACCCCTGGGTCCGTGACGCGGTACGGGCCGGCACCCTGCGCCTGCACGGCGGATACTTCGATATCCGCACCGGCGTGCTGCAGGCACTGGGGCCGGATGGCGCCTTCATGGCGGTCCCCATCTGACGGCACGGCGTCAGGTCCCTCGCGCGGTTGTGCCGCCGTGACACCCATGTCACGGTGCATTGTAACAACCCGGGAAAGTTGCGATGCGTGCTCTGCCAGGTCTGCTGCTGATGATGGGGCTCGCGGCCTGCGCCGAGCCGGTCATCCCCTACGATCGCGGCGCCGGCACGCCCGTAAACGCCGTGGGCGTGCTCACCCCCTCCTGGCCGGGCGGACCAACCGCCCTGCTCGCCACCTCCCCCGGCCAGAGTTTCGGCCTCGTCGGCGGATTGATCACCCTGGCCGTGCAGTCCGCCCGCGACAGCCGCTTCCGCGACTCCCTCGCCGGCCAACCGTTTGACGGACAGTCCGAATTCCGCACCGGCCTGCTCGCCGCCGTGGCAGCCCGCGGCTACCAGGTCATCGAGGTCGCCGCCCCGACGGAGCGCACCAAGTTCGTCGAGGGCGGCTACGCCGGCATGGCGGCCCAGGCGCGGCCCGACGCCCTGCTGGACTGCCTGGTGCCGATCTGGGGCTACATCGCCGCCGGCATCGCCGACAGCACGCCATACCGGCCCTATTTCACCCTGCGCTGCCGCATGGTGAGCGCCGCCAGCGGCGCCGTGCTGATGCGCGACACCATCATCTACAACCCCGTCAGCCCCACGGCCGGATTTGTTGGCCTCGCGCCCGATCCGGCCTACGCCTTCATCACATCGGATGACCTCATGGCCGATCCGCAAAAGGCGGTCAGCGGCATGCGGCACTCCTTCGAGCGCACCGCCGATGCCCTGGGAACGCTGCTCAAATGAAGCTCGCGCCCTGGCTTGCCGCCCTGTGGCTGGCCGGATGCGCCCCGCCGGTGCCGGACCTGCCGCCCCTCCTCGGCCTCGGCGCCCGCACCTGCCCGCCCGCCCCGCAAACCACCGTGGCCCAGGCGGTCGAGCCCGACGGCAAGATCGTGTTCGCCGACATCGATGCCGGATCGGCCTGCCTCGCCACCCCCGAGGGTGACAGCCTCTACACCATCTTCCGCCTGCCCGCCGGCCAGGGCCCCCTGGCCGCCGCGGTCGCCAGCATGCAGCAGGGCCGCACCATGATGGCCCCCCGTCTCTTCACGCTGGACGCCGCGGACCGCGTGGTGCGCGACGTCGCCGCCGACCGCTTCCTCTACCGCGGCGGCATGCTGTCCACCCTGGTCCGCCTGCGCCCCGAGGAGATGGCCATCATGGTCGCATCCTACCCGCCCGCCATCGGCCAGGGCATCGCCCACATCCAGAGCGCGACGCAGGCCACCACCGTGGCATCCGGTCCGGTCATCTTCACCGTCTACAGCGGCTCGGAGGCCACCGCTAACTACACCCTGGCCCATAACGGCCGCGTCCGCATCGAGGTCTACAAGCTGCCGCCCGACCAGCGAGCGCCCTGAGGCACGCCCCTCTCCCGCCGCGGCGGGAGAGGGGCCGCCCCGGTCAGACCCGCTTCACCCCATACATCTGCGGGAACCCGTCGCGAATATCGGTGATCGAGTTCCGGTAGATCGTCGGCCCGGCATAGTACCCCAGCGGCACATACGGCGCCTCCTCGAACAGCAGCTTCTGCATATCGAGCCCGATCGACTTCTGCGTCGCCAGGTCCGGCGCATCGAGCCACTGGTCGCGCATCGCTTCCATTTTCGGCATGTTGGGCCAGCCGAACCACGCCGCCGTGCCGCTGCGGATCGCCGAAGCCGCCGCCGGAGACACGTTGCCGTTGCCGCCGAGGTTGGTCATGAAGATATTCCAGCCGCCCTTGTCGATCGGCTCCTTGCTGGCGCGCCGCTGCACCACGGTGCCCCATTCCAGCGCCTGATAGTCCACGTTCATCCCGATCCGCTTGAGCAGATCGGCCGCAACCTGCGAATAGGCATGCAGCACCGGGATGGACGTCGGCCCCAGCAGCACCACCTTCTCCCCATTGTAGCCGGCCGCGGCGAGGTCCTTCTTCACCTGGTCATACTTGCCGGTCAGCCGCCCCACCGCCTCGGTCCCCGCTGTGCTGGCCAGCGGCGAGCCCGGCGAGAACAGCCCGCACGGATTATGGATGATCGAGGGTTCCGCGCCGGCAAACGCCTGGATGAACTCATCCTGGTTGCAGGCCGACATCACCGCCCGGCGCACCGCCGCCTTGTCGAACGGCGCATACAGATGGTTGAACCGCAGGCAGCCGATCGAGCCATACGGATCGATGGTCTTCACCACCATGGCCTTGTCGCGCTTGAGGCTGGGCAGCAGGTCGATGGCCGGGTTTTCCCACCATTCGATCTCGTTGTTGGTCAGCGCGGCGGCGATCGTCGCCGGGTCGGGCAGGATGTGCCACTCCACCCGGTCGAAATAGGCGATCTTCGGCCCGGCCGAGAATGACGGCGTGCCCTCGGTGCGCGGCACATAGCCGTCGAAGCGGTCGAAAATCAGCTTGGCGCCCACAATCCGCTCGGCATTGTTGAGCTTGAACGGCCCGCTGCCGATGAACTCGGTGATCTGGGTGTTGCCGTCCGTCTTCGCCACCCGCTCCGGCATGATGGAGGCCGGCGCGCCCGAAAGCGCATCCCGCAGCAGCGGGAACGGCTTCTTCAGCCGGATGCGAATGGTCTTGTCATCCGGCGCCGAGATTTCGTCGGACCGCTCGATCACCAGGCTGAGCAACGGGTCCCGCTGCCCGCCCCGGCGGATCGAGGCCACGCAGTCCCGCGCCAGCACCGGCGTGCCGTCATGGAACTTCAGCCCGTCCCGCAACGTCAGCGTCCACAGCTTGCCGTCGTTCTCGATCTTCTCGCCCGCCAGCATCTGCAACTTGGGGAGCAACTGCGCGTCCAGGCCATACAGCGTGTCGAACACCGCCAGCGAATAATTCCGGGTGATATCCGCCGTCGTCCAAACCGGATCGAGCGAGGCCGGGTCCGCATGGGGAACGAACTTCAAGGTCTTCGCGGCAGCCTGCCCGAACGCCAGGTTGGGCGCGGCGAGGGCCATCGGGGCGGCAATGGCGGATGTGAGCATATCCCTGCGACGCATTACGTTTCTCCTTCTTGCGTTCCGGCTCATTCGGCCGACGGTACGCGCATCCTGGACCGGGAGTGCCGCAACAATCAATCTGTTGTGATCACCCGCGCGCCGCCCATCGCCTCACCCCTCCGGCGGCAACGGCGAACAGGCCGCCGCCGCCGCCCGCGCCAGCACGATCATCCGCCGCGCCGCGATCGTCGCCCCCGCCGCATCCCCCGCCAGCGCCGCCAGCGTCGGGTTGGACAGCAGCGCCCGCAGCGCCGTATCGGTCGCCACATTGGCAATCGCCGTCATCGAGGCCGCCGCCGCCGTCCGCCGCAGCAGCGCCACCGTGCCCAGCAACCCCGGCCGCATCCCATGCAGCGCCGCCACCTGCCGGATCAGCCGCACCCCGCGCCACGCCACCACCGCCGCATCCAGCGCCGGGCTCGGCACCGCCGCCGTCAACGCGAATACCCCCACCGCCGCGTTGGTCCCCAGCCCCTCGGCCCGCCGCCGCAGCGTCGCAACCGGCCCATCCCGCAGAAACGCCAGCACCGCATCGGGGTCGTTCAACGTGCGAACGGACGCCGGCACCGGCTCCGGCAAGGTCGCAAGCCAGTCCAGCGCCGCCTGCCGCGCTGTCGCCGGATTGCCCAGCCGCGCCCGCACCCCATCCACCGCCGCGAGCCGAAACAACGCCCGCCCCTCGCGCACCACCCCGGTGCCCAGCAGCCCCACCCCAACCCCCGCCACCGCCACCGCCGCCCACCCCTGCACCGCCCCACGCGCAAACTGATCGGCGATGAAGTTGAGCCCGGACAACACCCCGAAGCCCCCCAGCAGCACCGCCAACCCCGCCAGCCCCAGCGCAACAGTGCCCATCCGCGCCCGCGGTTCCGCCACCATCACCTCAACCGGCACATCCAGCCGCCCGCCATCGGGGTCCAGCACCGCAATCCGCGGCCGCGGGGTCTCGCTCACAGCACATCCTCCAGCAGGAAGCCGATCAACCGGTCGAGATTGATGTTGGGAACCCGCTGCCCTTCCGGAAGCCGCACCGGCTCGAAATCCGGGATCTGCAGAAACGGATGAACCCAGAAATCCGCGCCCGGAATCTTGTCGGGAATTTCCCCCGGATACGAACCCACCAGCCCCTGCCCCGCCACCCGCCCACGCACCGCCGAAACCGGCCGCCCTTCCAGCGTCCAGACGAAATCCTCGGTGCACCGCATCGCCGCAATCGCCAGATGGACCGACCGTGCCGACTGCGCCCCGGTGATCGCCCCCACCAGGGCCGCCAGATTGCCGCGCTGCCGCTCCGCCACATGGTCCGCCTTGCTCGCCACGAACGCCACCCGCCCGATCCCGCCCAGCGGCAGCAACCCGGCCAGCCATCCCGGCACAAACGCCGGCGCCCGCCGCCACCGCAACGCCGCCGCCACCGCCGAAAGTGCCGCCGCCGCATCGTCAAACGCCGCCGGCCCGGCATGCAACGCGGTCAGGATATCCGCCAGCACCACCAGCCGATCGATCCTGCCCAACCCCGGCGCCGCGAGGTCCCGCCGCACCGCCGCCACATACGCCGCATACCGCCGCGCCATCAGCGCCGCGAGCGGCCCGCTCCCCACCATCGGAAACAGCGCCAGCCACGGCGGCGCCGGCCCCGGCGGCGGCATCAGCAGCCGCCCGGGTTGCAGCAGCGTGAGCCCCCCATCCCGCAACCGCCGCAGCAGATCGGCATACAGCGCCGCCCCCGTCCCCGCGAGCGTCTCATCCGCCGTCCCCGCCGGCAGCCCATGAACGAACGCGCGAAACCCATCCGCCTCCGCCCGCCGCTCAAGCCGCTTCAACGTGGCCGCCGACCAGCTCCCATAATCCTGCGCCAGCAGCGGCAAATCGAGCAGCCACTCGCCGGGATAGTCGAGCAGTTCCAGCCGCACCTTGCGCGGCGGCAACGGCGGGCGTGGAATGTCGAGATCGAGCGCCAGCAGGCTCACGCTATCCGTCCGCGCCGGCCAGCGCGGCGGATCGGCGGCCAGCGCGGCACGATGCGCGGCCACATCGAAGCGCGGCAGGCTGTCGGCCCCCGCCGGCGCCACCCGCACGGCAATATCCCGCCGCGCCAGCAGATTGGCCGCCAGCGACGTCAGCAGCGCCGTCTTGCCAGCCCGCGCCAACCCGGTCACACCGATGCGCAGCGTATGGCGGATCGGCAGCAGGTCACGCGGGGAGTGGATCAGGGCCATTGCGCCCGTAGTCTACCGCGCAACCCGGCCGTCTCACAGCCAGGCCACGCCAGCGCGACAACACGGTTTGAAAAACGGAGGGATATCCGATGGCGGATGCACGTTGCAGTTGCGGCAGCCTGACACTCACATTGCGGGCGCCCGCCCGAATGGTGGTCGCCTGCCATTGCGTTGACTGCCAGCGCCGCACCGGCGCCCCATTCGGCGCCGGCGCGTTCTACCCGTCGGACGCCGTCAAAATATCCGGTACCCCCAAAACCTACACCCGCCAAGCCGCCAACGGCGGTCTGGTGCACAACCACTTCTGCCCAAACTGCGGCTCCACCCTATTCTGGACCGCCGACAACCTCCCGGCGATGACCGGCGTCGCCCTCGGCGCGCTCATCGATCCGCCATCGGCCGCCCCCGCCCGCTCGATTTTCGAACGCTCCCGGCACGCCTGGGTCCGCATCGAGGGAGACGTCGCCCATTTCGAGGCCGGCAGCGCGCCCCCGCGCCCCGCCTGAACCGCCCCCCGGGGCCGGGTCTTGCCAGGACCGCCGGTGAGGGCGAGGCTGGCGGAGAGGAGTCCCGCATGACCGATACCACCGAACCCGTCATCATCCCGCGCGCGGCCGCCAGCCTGCTGGTGCTCCAGGGCCATGTCGAGCGGGGCGCCCCGCCGCGGGTGCTGATGGGCATGCGCGGCGCCAGGCATCGCTTCATGCCCAACCGCCTGGTCTTCCCCGGCGGCGCGGTTGACCCGGCCGACCATGATGCCGCCGTGGCGAGCCATCTCGCCCCCGAAGTCCTGCGCCGCCTCGAAAAATCCGCCCCCGCCTCCCTCGCCCGCGCCCTCGGCGTGGCGGCGGCGCGCGAACTGCTCGAGGAAACCGGGCTCAGCCTCGGCGAACCCCCGTCCCTGCATGGGCTCGACTATCTCTGCCGCGCCGTCACCCCGCCGCCCTCGCCGATGCGCTTCGATGCCCGCTTCCTGGTGGTCGACGCCGCGCATGTCGCAGGCGAAATCGCCGGCTCGGGCGAACTGGAAGACCTGCGCTGGTGGGAAATCGAGGAAGCCCTCGGCACGGACCTCGCCGGCCCGCAACGCATGGTGCTCGGCCAGCTCAAGCGCTGGATGGCGATGAGCCCCGCCGAACGCCTGGCGCCCCGCCCCGTCCCGGTGCTGTATCACCGCGAATGGGAAGAGGAATAACCCTCAGCCCACCCGCTTGCAGTAGCTCGCCAGCCCCGCCCCGGGCTGCAGCGTGCTCAACGCCGTCAGCACGCCCGACGACAGCGGCAGGTCCGACAGCTTGGTGTTGAACGCCCGGTCGTCCGGCGTCGCATTGCAGAACTCCAGGAAGTAGATGTAGCTCAGGTCCGGCGCGAAGGACTGGGTGAGCAACGCCAGATCCCCCACCATGAGGTCCTCGCCGGCCAGCCTGCGCGGATGCAGCGCCGCATAGGTCGCGCTGTCGAAGTCGACGATATCCTCGTCCCCCGCCACCACCGTCTGGCGCTGGTCGATGCGCTCGGCCTCGGCACGGGCGGAGTTATTATAGATCTGGAGGGACGCCGAAGGCGGCACCCGCCTGGCATCCTTGCCCAGCAGCGCGATGCGCTTGCCCCCGGCCGGCAACACGGCATCACCCGGCAACGGCAACGCCGCCAGCGCCTGCTCGATGGCCGAAGGCTGGTCATCCTCCTCGAACAGCGTCACCGCCAGCAGCGGCAGCAGCAACGCCGGCGCCGCAATCAGCAGCCACCGCGGCGAGGCAAACTTCCGCCACCACCGCTTCCGTCGCCGGAAAGGGTAGACGCTGGTGGTATGCCGGTCGGTTGTCGCCCAATCAGACATGGCCGCAAATTAGCCGATTGACGGCGAATTGTCCAAATCTTTGTTGCATACTGACATTTTCCGACGTGCCATCACCCCGCCGCCTTGGGCGGCGCGAGGGTGATGGTCGGGTCCCGGCACAAATCGATCCCAGGCTGCTCGCTCGGGTCGATATCGCCGCCATGGATGATCCGCGCGATGAACCGGCAGGCGGTACCCCGCGCGAACGGCAGCGTCAGCCGCCCCCCCACCGGCAGCACCGCATTGCCCAGCAGGTCCGCGTCATCCTCGGCCTTGGCGGATTCCGGCCGCAGATAAAGCTCGGTGACCGATTTCCCGGTGAGGTTGAGCACCGTCACCTCGTCGGGCGCCAGCGCCGGCGCCGGCGCCGCGGCATCCTCCGTCGTCCAGCCCGGCCGGATCAGCACGGCGGTATCGGCGCAGAAATCGATGTTGCGCCGCTCCTCCGCCGAGCGGTTGTCGAACACCACGCGCATGTCCGCCGTGCAGCCGCCGCGGAATGTGATCGGCCCGGACTGGCCGGGCGCGATGCCCCGGCTGGGCGCGAGATCATCCCCCCACTGGTCGGCACTCGGCGAGGAAATGAACACCTGGCGGATCGCCCGCCCCGCCCGGTTGGTCAGCGTGATCGCCCGCGCTGCCGCGAACGGATCAGGCGGCATCTTGGCGGTGCTGCCGTCGAACCCGACAATCCGGGTGCGGCACACATCGATCGCCCGCCGCTCCTCCTGCCCCACGTTGTCGTAGATCACCTGCACATCGAACTGGCAGTCCGACGTCCGGCCCAGCGGCACCCGCAGCGAACCGCCCGGCGGAATGGTCGCCGTCTCGCCCAGCCGGTCATCCCCCCACTGGTCCGCCTCCGAGGGCGAAACCCGCAACTGGTAGATCGGCCGATGGCTGCTGTTCAGGATGGTGATGTCGCGCTGCCCCGGCTTGGCCCGGATGGGCCGCGGCGCCTCGGCAAGGGCGGTGACGGAGGCGGTGCCCATCATCGCGGTGACCATGACGGCCAAGACCAGACGATGAACCTCGTGAAACCCCATGCGCCCTTCGCCCTCGCACCCCGCTTGCCCAATCCGGGAGGCGCGCCGATATAGTATGTATCATGAATCAGATCGCACCCAAGGGCGAAGTGCCCCCGGAGAAACCCCAAGTTCCCCCAGCCAAGCCGGAAACAACCGCCGCGACACCCCCCAAGGAGGTCGGCGGCCCCAAGGGCCCGGAGCCGACCCGCTACGGTGACTGGGAAAGCAAGGGCCGCTGCATCGACTTCTGATGCCGGGCACCCCGCGCCCGCCTACCCCCGGCGCGCCTTCGCCGCCGTCACCGTGTTCTCCAGCAGGCAGGCGATGGTCATCGGCCCCACCCCGCCCGGCACCGGCGTAATCGCCAAGGCGATCGCCGCCGCCTCGGCAAACGCCACATCCCCCATCAGGCTGCCATCCGCCAGCCGGTTGATCCCCACGTCGATCACCACCGCCCCCGGCGCGATCCAGTCGCCGCGCACCATTTCCGCCCGCCCCACCGCCGCCACCAGGATATCGGCCCGCCGGCACTCGGCCGCCAGGTCCCGCGTGCGCGAATGCGCGATGGTCACGGTGGCATCCGCATTGGTCAGCAACGCCGCCACCGGCCGCCCCACCAGCACCGAACGCCCCAGCACCAGCGCCCGCGCGCCCCGCAGCGCAACCCCCGCCTCCGCCAGCAGCTTCATCGTCCCCAGCGGCGTGCAGGGCACCAGACCCGGCAGCCCATTGGCCAGCCGCCCCGCATTGATCGGATGCAACCCATCCACATCCTTGGCCGGGTCGATCGCATCGATGACCGGCTGCGCCCGCAGCGGCGCCGGCAGCGGCAACTGCACCAGGATACCATCCACCGCGGGATCGGCATTGAGCCCGGCAATCACCGCCAGAAGCTCCGCCTCGCTCGTGGACGCCGGCAGGCGAATGGTATGGGCCTGGATACCCGCCGCCTGCGCCGCCCGATCCTTGCTGCGCACATAGACCTGGCTGGCCGGGTCCTCCCCCACCAGCACCACCGTCAGGCCGGGCCGATATGAGAGCGTCGCCACATCGGCCGCGATGCGCGCGCGCAGCGCGGCGGCAAC
Organism: uncultured Rhodospirillales bacterium; assembly: GCA_903845065.1. Lineage (GTDB taxonomy): Bacteria > Pseudomonadota > Alphaproteobacteria > Acetobacterales > Acetobacteraceae > CAIYPH01. Next base: position 53,649 of record CAIMWH010000237.1, read on the forward strand.
CGCCTTGCCATCGATGATACGGGCCATGGAAGCTGTGTTCATAGCGCCTGCAGTCCAGAAACAATGGTGGCGGGATCGCCCTGCACCCGCAGGGTCTTTTCGCGGCTGGTAGCCCCCAGCGTGACGGAAACCTGCGACACCGCCACCCCAAGCGCCGCGGCAAGCGTCGCACAGGCCGCCCGATTGGCCCGCCCATCCTCCGCCGCCTCGCTCACACCGATGCGCAACCGCTCGCCATCGATCGCTGGCACCCGCCCCTGCACCCCCGGCCGGCGCGACTTCGGCTGCACCTTCACCGCAACGGTGACGCTGTCAGCCCCGGCGCGCCAGAAAGCGTTCACAACAGGGCCATGATCTGCCGATGCACCGCGATCAGCAGGCTCTGCGCCACCTGGATGCCGATCAGCGCCACGATCGGGCTGATATCGAGCCCGCCCAGATTGGGCAGCAGATTGCGAATAGGCCGCAGCACCGGCTCGGTCACCCGGTAAAGAAAGTCCCCGATCGTCCACACCGCCCGATTGCGCGTATCAAGCACGCCGAAAGACACCAGCGTGCTGAAAATCGCCGCGGCAATCACCGCGTACCAGAACGCCGACAGGATCCAGTCAAGGACCGAGAAGACGATATTGATGATGTCGTAATGGATCGTGATCACGCATGCCCCCTGGGGTGCCAAGGCGGGGAACCTATCGTTGTGCCATGGCGTTCGCAACGGGGTGGCACGAAAGGGGCCGCTAGCGCGAACGTCATTGCCCCCGTCATTGTCACGCGGGCGCCCGGTAGACTAAGGTGAAGTTGCTGCATCAACATGATTTAGCTGGCTCTCGGCTGCCGCTCCGCACCAAAAGCGCGGTCGGCTGCCGGGTTTGACGGGCGGAAGGGACGATAGATGTCTGACAAGGAAACCGATCGAGCAAGCCTCGACGCAAAAATGAAAGTCGCGCGCGAAGGCGTCCAGGCCTTCCGCAAGAAATACAAGGAGTTCTACCCCGGCTCGTTCGATGGCGCCCGCGCGGTGCCACGCCCGCCCATGCTCACCGGCTGCACCGTGGTTTCCGAGCGCATGCAGATCATCGAGCGCCTGCCCAAGGGCGGCGTGTTCGCCGAGGTCGGCACCCTGCAGGGCAATTTCATCACCAAGGTCATCGATATCTACCAGCCCAGCGCCCTGCACCTGTTCGACCGCAGCTTCAAGCCGGTACTCCCCGAAAACCGCGCCAAGCTCGATGCGTATGGCAAAGTGACCTACCACGAGGGCGACTCCTCCACCCTGCTGGCCGCCCTCCCCGACGCCACGTTCGACGTGGTCTACGTCGACGGCGACCATGGCTATGACGGCGTCTGGAAGGACCTCGTGCAGGCCATCCGCGTGATGAAGCCCGACGGCCACATCGTCTGCAACGACTATACCAACTGGGACCCGCTGCAGATGGTCCCCATCGGGGTATTCGCCGCGGTCAACCGCTTCGTCAACGAGAACAACCTGCGCTTCGAATACCTCGCCCTCAACCCGTTCGGCTTCCACGACGTGGCATTGCGCCGCGCCGGCGCGTAGACTAGGCGGATCATTCCACATCGCGCCGGCACGGTTGTGCCGGCGCGCCGCATCCGTCAGCCTGGACCCGACCAGGAGAACCATCGATGGACGCCACCGCCCCCGTGATTGACCAACTGCGCGCCGCGATCGGCGCCTCCGCGCTGATGACCGGCGCCGCCATGGAGCCGCGCCACTTCTCGGACTGGGTGGTGCCCGCCGGCCCCGGCAACCTGCCCCTCGCCATCGCCCTGCCCCGCACCACCGACGAAGTCGCCGCTATCCTGCGCATCTGCAACGCCCACGGCATCGGCATCGTCCCGCAAGGCGGCCTTACCGGCCTCACCGGCGGCGCCACCCCGGTCTCCGGCTGCGTCGCCCTCTCCCTCTCCCGGATGCGCGCCATCGAGGAAGTCGATCCCGCCGCAGCCACCATCACCGTCCAGGCCGGCGCCCCGCTACAATCCGTCCAGGACGCGGCGGACGCCGCCGGCTTCCTCTTCCCCCTCGATATCGGCAGCCGCGGCTCCTGCGCCATCGGCGGCAACGTCTCCACCAACGCCGGCGGCAACCGCGTCCTGCGCTACGGCATGACGCGAGACCTCGTGCTCGGCATGGAGGCCGTCCTGGCCGACGGCACCGTTATCACCGCGCTCAACAAGATGCAGAAGAACAACACCGGCTACGACCTCAAGCAGTTGTTCATCGGCGCCGAAGGGACCCTCGGCGTCGTCACCCGCCTGGTCCTGCGCCTGTTCCCCAAGCCCGTCAGCGAATGCACCGCCTTCTGCGCCCTGCCGTCCTACGCCGCCGTGCTCGATCTCCTCCGCCGCGCCCGCGCCGGCCTCGGCGGCGCCCTCTCCGCGTTCGAGGTCCTGTGGCCCGAATTCTACGATCTCGCCACCACCGCCCACGGCGTCCGCCCCCCTCTGCCCCGCGGCCACACCATCTACGTCCTGATGGACGCCCTCGGCTCGGACCAGGCGCGTGACACCGAAGCCTTCGCCGCCATGATCGAGGCCGCCCTCGAAGCCGGCGTCATCGAGGACGCGGTGATCGCCCAGTCCCACCGCGAAGGCCGCGAAATCTGGGCCCTGCGGGACAGCGTGTCCCAGTTCCAGTTCAGCTTCGATCCCCATGTCGGGTTTGACGTCTCGCTGCCGATCGGCCGCATGCAGGAGTTCGTCGATGCCTGCAAGGCCGACCTCAAGGCCCGGGACCCCGCCTCCCGCACCCTCTGGTTCGGCCACATCGCCGATTCCAACCTGCACATCCTGGTCAAGCAGGAACCCGGCGGCCCCACCAAGTACGAGGTGGACGATATCGTCTACGCCCGCGTCCGCGCCTTCGGCGGCTCGGTCTCCGCCGAACACGGCATCGGCCTGCTCAAGCGCCCCTACCTCGCCTACTCCCGCACCCGCGAGGAGATCGCGGTGATGAAGCGGATCAAGGCCGCGCTCGATCCGCAGGGGATTATGAACCCCGGAAAGGTGTTTTCGGATTGATTCACATCATGGCTTGGTGTCGAAAGGGTCTGCCTTAAGAAACGACGCGCCGACCGGGCAAACCGGGGGGGGCGGCGCGCAACACGGCTTCAGGGAGAGAGACATGAGCAGGGTAGCCCTCGTCACTGGCGGTACGCGCGGCATCGGTGCGGAAATCAGCCGCCAACTCAAGGCCGCCGGCCGCACGGTGGTGGCCAACTATGCCTCGTCGGAGGCCGCAGCCGCCGCCTTCACCGCCGAAACCGGCATCAAGACCTACAAGTTCGATGCCGGCGATTTCGCCGCCTGCAAGGCCGCCGTGGACCAGATCCACGCCGAGGTCGGCAAAATCGAGATCCTGGTCAACAACGCCGGCATCACCCGCGACAGCACCATGTCCCGCCTCACGCGGGACATGTGGGATTCCGTGATCGATACCAATCTCGGGTCCTGCTTCAACCTCAGCAAACTGGTGTGGGAGGATATGCGGGCGGCGAAATTCGGCCGCATCGTCAACATCGGCTCCATCAACGGCCAGGCCGGCCAGTACGGCCAGGTCAACTACGCCGCCGCCAAATCGGGCATCCACGGCTTCACCAAGGCCCTCGCCCAGGAAGGCGCCCGCTTCGGCATCACCGTCAACGCCATCGCGCCCGGCTACGTCGATACAGAAATGGTCCGCGCCGTCCCGCCCGACGTGCTGGAAAAAATCGTCTCCCGCATCCCCATGGGCCGCCTCGGCCACGCCGAGGACATCGCCCGCGGCGTGGTCTTCCTCACCGCCGAGGAAGGCGACTTCATCACCGGGTCCACGCTGTCGATCAACGGCGGGCAGCACATGTACTGAAGGGCACCGGGCAGGGCGCCGCCGGCCAACCGCCGGCGGCACCCTGCCGCCTCCTTCCAATTGACAGGCTTTCCACCGCCCCCCTACACACGAACACAAGAATCACGGGGAGCCAAAAATGCTGAACGTCCGCGTCATCGCCGCCGCCATCGCGCTCGGGTTCGCCGCCCCCGCGCTCGCCGAGACCATCCACGTCGGTGTCACCATCTCCACCACCGGCCCGGCCGCCTCCCTCGGCGTGCCCCAGCGCAACACCATCGCGCTGCTGCCCAAGGAAGTCGCCGGCCAGGCCATCGAATACACCGTCCTCGATGACGGCGCCGACAGCACCCGCGCCGTCGCCAACATGCGCAAGCTGATCGAGGAAAACCACGCCGACATCATCCTCGGCACCTCCACCACCCCCGCCTCCCTCGCCATGCTCACGGTGGCCGCCGAAACCAAGGTGCCGATGGTCTCGATGTCTGCCTCCGCCTCCATCATCGCGCCGATGGACGCCGCCCGCCGCTGGGTCTTCAAGGTGCCGCAGAACGACAGCCTGATGGCCGACGCCATCGCCGCCCACATGGCGGCCGCCAGCGTCAAAACCGTCGGCTTCATCGGCTTCAACGATGCCTACGGCGACGGCTGGGCCAAGGAATTCACCCGCGCCGCCGGCGAGAAGAACATCACCATCACCGCCTCCGAGCGCTACGCCCGCGCCGACACCTCGGTCACCGGCCAGGTGCTGAAACTGCTCGCCTCCAAGCCCGACGCGGTGCTCATCGCCGGCTCCGGCACCCCCGCCGCCCTGCCGCAGAAAACCCTCCACGAGCGCGGCTACGCCGGCAAATACTACCAGACCCACGGCGTCGCGAATAATGACTTCCTCCGCGTCGGCGGCAAGGATGTCGAGGGCACCATCCTGCCCGCCGGCCCCATCCTGGTCGCCGCCCAACTGCCCGACAGCAATCCGATCAAGCCCAAGGCGCTCGAATACATCGCCAAGTACGAAGCCGCCAACGGCGCCGGCTCGGTCTCCACCTTCGGCGGCCACGCCTATGACGCCACCATCCTGTTCACCGCCGCCGTCCCCGAGGCGCTGAAAAAGGGCAAGCCCGGCACCGCCGAATTCCGCGCCGCCCTGCGTGACGCAATGGAAGCCCAGAAGAACCTGGTCATGACCCACGGCATCGCCAACATGAGCGAAACCGACCACAACGGCTTCGACACCCGCGCCCGCGTGATGGTCACCATCCAGAACGGCGCCTGGAAGCTGCTGCCCTGATCCTCTTCTTCCCCCCTCCCGCACCCGCGGGAGGGATCGGGGGAGGGCCTGCGCGCCGCACGAACACCTAGATGGACGCATCGATCCTCCTCATCCTGGCCCAGGACGGCATCGTCAACGGCGCCATCTACGCCCTGCTCGCCCTTTCCCTGGTGCTGGTCTTCGCCGTCACCCGCGTCATCTACGTGGCCCAGGGCGAATTCGTCGCCTTCGGCGCCCTCACCTACGCCGCCCTCACCGAAGGCCAGACCCCCGGCGCCCTCTGGCTCCTTGGCGGCCTCGGTCTCGCCGGCCTCGCCGCCGGCCTGTGGCAAGGCCGCGGCGACCACACCCGCGCGTCCATCCTCCGCCTGCTCGCCGAAACCATCCTCCTCCCCGCCGCCATCATCGCCGCCACCCTCATCCTGGCCCCGCTGAAACCCGGCCTGATCACCGCCGCCCTCCTCAGCCTCGCCATCATCACCCCGATGTCCCCGCTGCTCTACCGCATCGCCTTCCAGCCCCTTGCCGATGCCCCCGTCCTGGTCCTGCTGATCACCGCCGTCGGCCTGCACCTCGCCCTCACCGGCCTCGGCCTGGTCTTCTTCGGCCCCGAAGGCTACCGCGCGCCCCCCTTCTCGGACGCCATGATCACCGCCGGCCCCCTCCTCCTCCCGGGCCAGGCCATCTGGATCATCGCCATCGCGCTTGCCCTCATGCTCGCCCTCTACGCCTTCTTCGAAGCCACCCTCACCGGCAAGGCCCTGCGCGCCACCGCGGTCAACCGCCTCGGCGCCCGCCTCGTCGGCATCCCCACCGAGCAGGCCGGCCTGATCGCCTTCGCCCTCGCCGGCTTCATCGGCGCCCTTTCGGGCATCCTCATCGTGCCCCTCACCACCCTCACCTATGACAGCGGCTTCACCATCGGCCTGCGCGGCTTCACCGCCGCCATCATCGGCGGCCTCGGCTCCTACCCCGGCGCCGTCCTCGCCGCCCTCCTCGTCGGCCTCACCGAAAGCTTCGCCTCCTTCTGGGCCAGCGCCTTCAAGGAAGTCATCGTCTTCACCGCCATCATCCCCGTCCTGCTCTGGCGCTCCCTCCGCCACGGCCCCACGGAGGACGACGAATGACGCGCCCCGATTTGGCAAAGCTCTGGCCCCTCCCCGCCCTCGCCATCGCCGCCCTCCTCCCCTGGCTCCCCGGCCTCCCCGCCTTCTGGGTCACCCTGGCGAACTACACCGGCATCTCCGCCATCGTCGCCATCGGCCTCGTGGTGCTCACCGGCATCGGCGGCATGACCTCCTTTGGACAAGCCACCCTGCTCGGCCTCGGCGCCTACACCACCGCCGTGCTGAGCAAGGACTACGGCCTCTCCCCCTGGCTCGGCCTCCCCGCCGGCCTCATCATCACCGCCGCCGGCGCCACCCTCCTCGGCGCCATCACCGTCCGCCTCTCCGGCCACTATCTGGCCCTCGGCACCATCGCCTGGTCCGTCGGCCTCTATTACACCTTCGCCAACATGGACCTCGTCGGCCGCAATGACGGCATCAACGGCATCCCCCCGCTCGAAATCGCCGGCCACCCCTTGCTCGACAGCCGCGCGATGGCCACCGTCATCTGGATCGGCGTCATCCTCGCCGCCCTCATCACCAACAACCTGCTCGACAGCCGCGCCGGCCGCGCCATCCGTGCCCTCAAGGGCGGCACCATCGCGGCCGCCAGCTTCGGCGTGAACACCGCCCGCACCCGCCTCCTCGCCTTCGTCTACGCCGCCGTCCTGGCAGGCTTCGCCGGCTGGCTCTACGCCCACCTCCAGCGCAGCGTGAACCCTACCCCGTTCGGCTTCTACCCCTCCATCCAATACCTGCTGATGACCGTCATCGGCGGCGCCGCCCACGTCCCCGGAGCCCTCCTCGGCGCCGCCCTCGTCACCCTGGTGAATGACCGCCTGCAGGATCTCCTGCCCCGCCTGTTCGGCGCGAGGGGCAACTACGAAACCATCGTCTTCGGCACCCTGCTCATCGCCGCCCTGCAATGGGCCCCCAACGGCCTGTGGCCCCTCATCGCCCGCCTCCGCCCCCGCCGCCACCCCATCGCCACGAACGCCGCCAAACTCCCCGCCCGCCCCATGCCCGCCCCCGGCACCCCCCTCCTCGAAGTCGTCGCCCTGCGCCGCACCTTCGGCGGCCTCGTCGCCGTCAACGACATCGCCTTCACCCTCAACGCCGGCGAAATCCTCGGCCTCATCGGCCCCAACGGCGCCGGCAAATCCACCACCTTCAACCTCATCACCGGCACCGACACCCCCACCGCCGGCCACGTCCGCTTCCAGGGCCACCCCATCACCGCCCTGCCCGCCCGCGCCATCGCCGCCCTCGGCATCGCCCGCACCTTCCAGCACGTCAAACTCGTCCCCACCATGTCGGTGATCGAAAACGTCGCCATCGGCGCCCACCTGCGCGGCCACGCCTCCCCCCTCGCCGGCCTCCTCCGCCTCGACCGCGCCGAGGACGCCCGCCTCTACGCCGAAGCCGCACGCCAACTCGCCCGCGCCGGCCTCCTCGCCGAAGCCGACCGCCCCGCCACCAGCCTCCCCCTCGGCCAGCAACGCATCGTCGAAATCGCCCGCGCCCTCTGCCTCGACCCCGTCCTCCTCCTGCTCGACGAACCCGCCGCCGGCCTGCGCCACGCCGAAAAAGCCGAGCTCGCCACCCTCCTGCGCCGCATCCGCGCCGAAGGCGTCACCATCCTGCTCGTCGAACACGACATGGAATTCGTCATGGGCCTGGTCGACCGCCTCGTCGTGATGGACTTCGGCACCAAACTCGCCGAAGGCCCCGCCGCCACCGTCCGCCAGGACCCCCAGGTCATCGAGGCCTACCTAGGCAGCATCGAATGACCATCCTCGAAGTCACCAACATCAACGTCGCCTACGCCGGCATCCCCGCCATCACCGGCGTCTCCCTCAGCGTCGCCGAAGGCGAAATCGTCACCGTCATCGGCCCCAACGGCGCCGGCAAATCCACCCTGCTCAACGCCATCATGGGCATCCTCCCCGCCACCGGCCACATCGCCTTCCTCGGCACCCCCCAGGACGGACACGCCATCGCCACCCGCGTGACGGCCGGCATGTCCCTCGTCCCCGAAAAGCGCGAACTCTTCGCCACCATGACCGTCGAAGACAACCTCCGCCTCGGCTTCTACCGCCACCGCGCGGAGGGACCCCGCGCCATGCGCGATGCGCTGGACACCATCCACACCCTCTTCCCCCGCCTCGCCGAACGCCGCCGCCAACAAGCCGGCACCCTCTCCGGCGGCGAACGCCAGATGCTCGCCATGGGCCGCGCCCTCATGGCCCGCCCCCGCCTCCTGATGCTCGACGAACCCAGCCTCGGCCTTGCGCCGCGCATCGTGCGCGACATCTTCCACACCATCACGGCCCTCCGCCAAACCGGCGTCGCCATCCTCCTCATCGAACAAAACGCCCGCGCCGCCCTCCAGATCGCCGACCGCGGCCTGGTCATGGAAACCGGCCGCATCACCCTCGAAGGCACCAGCACCACCCTCGCCGCCGACCCCCGCATCGTCGAAATGTACCTCGGCCAGGCCCCCTCAGCGAAATAGCCCCCTCAGCGCCCCAACCGCCCCACCACAAACCGCACCGCATCCTCGAAGCACGCAAACACCCCATGCGCCCCCTTCACCATCATCAAATTATCCACCAACCCGAAATCCCGGCACAGCATCCCCTCCGCATCGCGAAACCCCTCCCCCTCCGCCACCAGCGGTGACACCAGAGCCACCTTCTCCCGCCACAAACGCCGATCCTCCGTCCACCCCACCACCAGCTTCCCCAACCCCTTCGCCAGCCCCATCTCGTAACACGTCCCCGCATCCATCGATGGCCCGCGAAACGGCGACATATTGGCAACGATCGCATCGCACCGCGCCACCAGCGCCTCGTCCGCCGCACATATCTTCGCCGCCATCACATCGGGATCGGCATCCGCCACATCCCCCTGGTTATCCATCGGAAACCACCCCACCGCCCCCAGCCGCGCACACACCGCCTTCATCTCCGCCGCCCGCGCCCACGGATCGGGCAGGAACACCTCCGGCCCCGCCAGATAGATCTCCGGCCGCCCGTCCATCATCGCTCCGTCCCCCACACCAGGATTTTCATCGCCCCCACCAGCACCGGCCCATTGTTGATCGCATGCAGCACCATCGTCCCGCGCACGCCCCCCGAGATCTGCCGCACCACGCCGAGCAGCAGCGCCAGCGGCACCACCAGGATCGCCTTCGCGCCCCCCTCCGACACATGCGCCAGAGCGAACATCGCCACGCTCGCCGCCACCGTCGCCACCACCCCCCAGCGCCGCCGCAGCCCGGTCCACAACCAGCCGCGAAACATCAACTCCTCCAGCACCGGCGCCACCAACACCGCCCACAGCACCACCATCAGCAGCCCCGCCGTCCCACCCAGCGCCGCCACCTGCGCCGCGGTCAACGGCTGAAACCGCAGCGCCGCCCCCAGCCACGGCGAAACCCCGCCCAACAGCCACACCACCCCCTGCACCGCCACCAGCCCTGGCAACCCCACCATCACCACCATCCGCCACTTCACCGGCCCCAGCCCCAGCCCGGCCACCACATCCCCATTGCCCACCCGCCGCCCCTCATGGCGCAGCACCAGCCAGTACGGCCCCAGCGCCAGCAGCGGCGCCGCCCCCTTCACCAGCGCCGGCGACAACCACAGCGCCCCGCGCGAAACCGCCAGCCCCACCCCCAGCAGCGTCCCCACCACGATCTCCACCACCACGAACCACAGCACCACCTTCACCAGCAGCCACCACGGCGAGCGCGCGTCTTCCGTCCCCACCACCACGCGCTATTCCACCTCGACGATCATATAAACCGAGGCCGCGAACCCCATCGGCAAGCTCGCCACCCCCGCCGACGTCCGCACATGCCGCCCCGCCTCGCCGAACACCGCCACCACGAAATCCGACGCCCCGTTCATCGCCGCCGCCTGGTCCTCGCAGTCCTGCGCACTGTTCACCAACCCATGCACCGCCACCACCTGCCGCACCCGATCGAGCGAGCCCACCACATCGCGGATCGCGGCGAGGCAATTCACCACACATGCCCGCGTCGCCGCCTGGCCCTCCGCCACCGACAACGTCGCCCCCAGTTTCCCCTTGATCGGCCCCTCCGCCGTGGTCGAAACCTGCCCCGCCGTATGCACCAGGTTGCCCACAAGCTTGGCCGGCAGATAATTGGCGATCGGCGGCGGCAACGCCGGCAACACCACCCCCATCTCGCGCAAGCGCTCCTCGGCGTGTCCCATCCCGACCTCCCCGCTCAATTCTGCCGACCCTATCGAAACCCGATCACCCTGGCGATGGGACAACCGCATTGTTCCACCTACACTCACCCCCCGCCATGCTCGCCAACATCCTCACCCACACCCGCGCCCAGCCGTCCCGCACCGGCTCCCTCATCGTCACCCTGTTCGGCGATGCCATCCTCCCCCGTGGCGGCACCCTCGCGCTGGCCTCCCTGCTCGAAATCTTCCGCGGGCTCGACATCGCGGACACCGTGGTCCGCACCGCCGTCTCCCGCCTCACCGCCGACGGCTGGCTCGACCGCAACCGCGTCGGCCGCCACAGCTTCTACCGCCTCACCCAGCGCGCCATCGCCGCCACCCAGGCCGCCGTCCCCCGCATCTACGGCCCCGCCCCCGCGTGGGACGGCAAACTCCGCCTCGTCATCGATCCCGGCCCCGACCGCGCCCCCCTCCTCGCCGCCGGCTACGGCGCCGTCAGCCCCACCCTGCTGATCTCCCCCAACGGCCCCCACCATACCCTGCTCGCCGAAGCCCCGCCCGAAACCCTGCAATCCCTCGCCGCCCGCGCCTGGCCCCTGCCCGACCTCGCCGCCCGCTACGAAACCTTCCTGCAAACCTTCCCCGCCACCATCCCCCCCACGCCGGACGCGCTGCTCATCCGCCTCCTCCTCATCCACGAATTCCGCCGCATCGCCCTCCGCGACCCCCAACTCCCCCCCCAACTCCTCCCCCCCGACTGGCCCGGCCACCCCGCCCGAACCCGCGCCGCCACCCTCCACACCCGCCTCCTCCCCGCCAGCGAACAATGGCTGTCCCACCACGCCACCACCGAATCCGGCCCCCTCCCGCCGGCTTCCAGCCCGCGCACATTCCGCTAGCCCACCCAAGTCTCCCACTCCCCTTGCGGGAGAGGTTCGGGGTGAGGGGTGAACCAACCAATCCGCCAGATTTCCCTTGAACCGGTCTCCCTCAATGAATAGGAAACTATTCATGAACCCCGCGCCAACCCCGGCCCTGACCGCCGCCGCTGCGCGCCACCTCTGTAGCGCGCCGGACGAAACCGGAGTGTCGGACACACGATTTCGGAGCATTTTTTGCGCCGTCGCTCTGCTCAATAGGCGTCTCTGAAACGGCTCTAAACCATCCCTAAAAGGGCGTTTAGAGCCGTCCCAGATGTCACCGCTTGCCGCTGATCAGCAGCTCGCCGCGCCGCTTGGCTGCGCCCGCTGAATTGAGGCTGTAGGACAACTCCACGCGCTCGATATCGAACGCGGCGAAGATTTGCCGCACCTCGGGCGCGTCGTTCAGCGAGAGCAGGAAGCGGCCCTTTGAACCGCTCCGGGTTTGTCGGAGGCTCCAACTCCTGAGAAGGTGGAGCGATGACAAGCAAGACGACGAACAAGTTTTCTCCCGAGGTGCGCGATCACGCGGTTCGGCTGGTGCTGGATCACGAGCGCGAGCACCCGTCGCGCTGGGCGGCGATCGTCTCGATCG
>CAIMWH010000238.1 GCA_903845065.1 uncultured Rhodospirillales bacterium
CTTGTGCAGGTGCTCGAGTACGGTGCCGGCGGGTTTGGGCAGCGGGCGGCCAGCGATTGGCGTGACCAGCCACCGGGCCATCAGGCGCTGATAGGCCTCGGCCGCGGTGCGCCAGGCGGCGGGGTTGAGCGTGGCGCATTCGCCGGCGCGGTGGGTGGTGGGCTGGTAGCGGCGCACCAGGTTGACCAGCGCGTCAACGCCGGTGAAGCCATCATCGGCCGGGGCCGGCGGCGGGGCGGCGGGTTCCAGCACCGTCGGCGGGGCGCGCCACGGAGCGGGGGCGAACATATCGAGTTGCATGCCTCAGCCCTCCCCCGGCGGCGTCGGCTCGGCGAGGGGCTCAAGTTCCTCGTCCAGGAAGTGCATCACCATGCGCGGCAGGTTGTCGAGCCGGGCGCTCACGCCCTCGGTGAAGCGGTGCGTCACGGTGCCGGGCTCGCCGGCGAAGCCGCAGTCGTCATCGGCGGCCACGCGCACGCGGTCCCCCACGTTCCAACGCTGTGCCATCTATTCGACCTCCTGCCGCGTCCAGTCGGACCCGGCGGCGCGGCGGGTCCAGGGGCCCGGGATCACGGTGGCGCTGGGCGCCTCGGCGATCCAGCCGAGGCCGACGATGGTGAAGTCCCCGCTATCCAGGCGGATCGAGGCCGAAACCGGCTCGCCTTCGAGGAAGTTGACCGCGATCTTGGCGCCGAAGCCGCGCGGGGTGAGGCGCCGGCCGGTGGGGTCCACGATGTAGACGCGCTCGGGCACGCAGTCATGCGAGCTGGCGCCGAAGGTGTGATGGGGCTGGATCATTCGCCAGCCCCCCAAAACCCGCCGTTCCAGAGGGTGAACGCGAGGATTGCTGCGCCGGTCACCGCCCCGGAGAAGCTGTGCCGCCCGGTGCGCGGCTCGCCATCCATGACGAGGCCGCCGAGGATGTTGAGGGCGAACAGACCGACCATCACCCATTACGGCCAATGCCAGGCGCTCATTCGCCACCGCCGATCACGTCGGCGGCGCGGACGTGTTCGAAGCGGCGCACGCCGTAGGCGGTGAACTTGCGCTGGCCGCGTCCGCCGGGGAGCAGGGTGTAGCCGTGGAGGTAGAAGCGGGAGCCGTCGCGCAGGGTGACCCAGCGGGGCTGGTCAAGCGGCTGCTCGGCCATGCCGCCGCTGGCGGGGGCGGCGGGGCGGGGCGCGGGCTGGGGGGCCTCTTCCGGCGCGTCGCCGAACAGGCGGGCGGCGCGGCAGAAGAGGGACAGGTTTTCGGGGATGGCGTCCATCACTGGCCTCCGAGGTAGGCGGCGGCGGTGCCGTAGACCGCGACCGCGATGACGAGCCCGAGGGTGAACAGGCGGGCAGCGGCCCAGGCCTGCCGGCGACGGCGCGCGGCCCGCCAGTGTTTCACGGTGAAGCCGCGATGCGGGGTGCCCTGGTTGGCCGGCGCGAGGGACGGGCGGGCCTTGGCCTGGTGCGCGTTCATGGCGTCACCGCCATCAGCCAGCGAGACACAGCAAGCGAGTGGCTCGACGCATAGAGCAGCAATGCGCAGCCCGCGATGAGGACGGCGGCGGTCAAGCCGGTAGCAGCCCAAATGGTCTTGCTTGTTGGCGCGGCCTCTAAAATCCGCTTGATGTCATAGAGTGATCGTTCGATCTGCGTGAGGCGGTCATTGCCTTGGCGCGGGGTCATGGCGTCACCGCCATCAGCGCGCCGAGTGCGGCATAGGCAGCCCAGCCGATCGCGCCGAAAGCGACGAACGCGATGACGGCAAGCCCGGCGGTCAGTTGGAGCGGGTAACGCTCGTCCACGGTGACGCAGCGATGCAGCGGAGCAGCCGTCTTTTCATCCGGCAGGCCGCGCAGGCGGCGCATCAAGGCGATATCGGGGTGATCGGCGTCCATGGCGGCCTCCATCGCGGGATGCGATGGGGCAATTTCGGCTGACGAAATTTCTACGTCAACAAAAAACTTGCGTGCGACGAAACTCTTTCGTGCCGAAGCGAAAGCCTACTCGGCTTTGGGCCGCCTAAGTCGTTTCCCGAGCGCCAGCCATTCATCAAGGGCTTCAGCCGGCATATCCCGCGCAACTTCGGCAATCTTGCGATATTGCAAGCTCTGTTCTCTATCCGGTGGGGCTGCTAGCAGTTCAGCCGGATCAGCGTCTAAAAAGGCGGCAATGGCAGAAAACTGTGCAATAGTCACAGGCTGGTTCCCCTTGAGCCATTTAGACACGTTGCCTTCCGAAACATTGAGTGCGTCGGCGAGGCGCCGTTGTGTCTGACCACGGAACCGTAACCAGTCTCTAACAAATGTCAAAGGACGTTGGTTGGCTTCACGCTCAGCGGGGGTGAGGACTTTATCGGGCATGGGATAATTTACCGTGCAAGCACCGAAAGCCCCACGCAGTGAACCGAAAAACTTGCTTGACCCGAAACTTTCGGCACACTAAATCTTTTGTATGGAAACCTTGCAAAAGCTGATCCGAGCGAAGGGGCGGCGCCAGCGTGATCTGGCAAAGGCGATCAACGTCAGTGAACCGATCATGTCGCGATGGGCAAATCGAACCACTGATATCCCTGCGCGGGCCATCCGCCCTCTTGCGGATGCGCTGGGGATTTCGGTCGACGAGGTGCTTGCAGTGGCAACGGTGCCACATGTCGATGCGGCTGCTTCCCATGTTGCCGGTCGGGAGGCTGCATGATGTCACAGACCGCCTGTGACCTGAACGCGCCGCTCCCTCACGCCTTAGGGCCGTGGGCGAAACCGGATGCAGCACGGATACGGTCAATGATCTCGCTCCCTTCGGCCGGGAAATTGGCCCGCAGGAATTCCTCTGCATCGGTCAGCAACCAGCCGACGTCCGCTGATGCAAGCGCTCCGCTGCTTTCGAGTTGGAGCAAGAGCATGCCGATCATATGCGCCATCAACGTGATGTTCGCCGCCGGCCGCCGTGATTTCTTTGGCAACACTAACTCCCCCGAGGCCGCCCGGCATTCTGCCTATCGCGACTTTGCAACTATTTCCGAAAAATACGCCCGGATGACGATAGTGCATCAACTCAACCATCCCCACAACGAGAGGCCCGCCTATGCACGCGTCGATTGGACGCTGCCCGGAGGCGAGGGCCTCGCACTCATTAAGCGGGAGGCCGCGTGATGTCAGATCGCTACGGGTTCTCACTGCATTGGGCCGTATCGGCGGACCAACTGCTCGCTGACAAAGAGTTCTCGTGCACGAGCATCGACATTCAGGCCGCGGGTGCGGCACCAGAGGGGGAATTGCTGCGGGTCAATGTTACAGCGTTCGGCGATGCCGCCGCTGTCGACGATCTGCTGGCGCACCTTCTCCGCGCGATAGAACCACTTATCCCACGTCTTCGGGAGCAGTTCGCCATCGGCCATGACACGCAGGATCTCGGCGTAGTCCTCGCGCCGATACCAGGGGATGCCGTTGGCACGGATGGGTGTGGGTTGGCGGGGCATGGCGGTGTCCTTGCGGATGGGGCCGATGTTGATCCGTTGACGCTCATAGCGCGTGGGCTGGACGTGTCGGCTGAACAGCTTCGGCGGGATTTGGCCCGATCACCACTGAGCCCGCCCGAGAGTGGGGAAGCCGCATGATGTCACCTCGTCCTCTTGGCGCCGCGGTGCACGGCTACATTGGGGTTGAACATGCCGATGCGGTGATCGGCGGCAAAGCGCATGCGGGCATTGCCGTCGAGGGGCTCGTGCCGCTCGGCACAGAAGCGGACGAACAGGTCGTCATCCACGTTTACTCGATGCACGGAGAGGCCCGCGCGGATGCGCTGCTGTTCGCGGCGCTCGGCGTGCTCCAGCCACTCATCGAAGCTGGCGGGCAGGCGGTCGGCATCGGCCATCCGGGCGCGGGCCTCGTCGTACCGCTCCCGGCGAAACCACGGGAGCATGCAGCCGTTCCGGTAGAGGCCGGTCATGAAGGGAACTCCGATGATGGACGCTGAAATTGTGCGTACGGAACTCGCCGCCAATCGCGACCGGCGGCGGTTTGAATTCAAGCTCGATCCCGAGGAGGCCGCCAAACTGGGCGCGCGCTTGGCGGCGCTCGGAGAGGCGGTTAGCCCTGGCTGTTGCGGCCGATCATCCGGGACGCATCCCGAATGAGGCTCAACGTCGCGGAAAACTCCGGGCCGAACGCCTCGCCGAAGGCGTCGCTGAGGCCGTCGAACAGGCCGTCGATCTCGGCGGCTTCGACGACCTCTTTGACCTCCAGCATGGCAACAACTCCGCCGAGCGCGGCGCAGATAGCTTGTATCTGGCTGATAACCGCGTTGTGTTCCGCCATCGAAGCCTCCCTGGTTGATTATACCGATACCCTGCCGCCTTTCCTACGGACCCGCAACGGTCCGCCCTACGGCTTCCGCCCGGCGTTCCCGCGCCGGGCTTCGGCCTTCTCGTTCCACGCCACCAGCGGCGCTCCCGTCCTCACGACAGGAGCAATCGCATGAAGGGTGGCGAAATGTCTTTCGGTCTGAACCGCAGTTTTCTTCGTGACGCATCAACGATTTCCCTCGCGGACCGGATTGCGCGCGCGCTTGATGGCGTGCCGGCGAAGATCGCGGCGCGGGCGGCCGGGGTTTCGGTGCGCGCGGCGGAGGCCTGGAAGGCCGGGCGGGGCGTGCCGTCGGGCGAGGCGCTGTGCCGGTTGTGCGCGGAGTTCGATGCGGTGTGGGATGCCACGCGCACCCATTCCGGCCGCCGCGCCGCCTCGGCCGAGGCGTTCCTCGATGACCTCGCCGCCCGCCTGCATGAGCGCCGCGCCGGAGCTGCCGAATGATTGTTCGCATTCGCTCCGTGCATGGTTTCGCCGGCCTGCTGCCCCGCCTGGACCGCTCCGGCCCGTGGCCGCGGCGCACCTGGCTGTGGTGGACCTGGGATCACCTGCCGCCCCGCATCGGCGCCCGCCTCGCGGCGGTGCTGGCCGAGGTCGCGGCGCTCGACATGACGTTCAACCAGATCGCTGCCGGCGTTTCTCCCGAAGATGGGTCGCCCGAGGCCGGCAGCGCGACGCGGAGCCCGGGCGGCCCCACCTTGCCGGGGCGACGGCGGGCGTAACGAACCCGCCGCTGCCCCGGTCTTTTTCGCCCCTTTTCGGAGGTCTCGATGTCCGCCACTCGCACCATCCTCAAGCCCTGGCAGGGGCACAATGACGCGCTGCTCGCCGGGCAAATCCGCTCCGCCAGCGGGGCTACGAACAAGGGGCGCCGGCCGGTGATGCGGGTGCCGGGGCTGCGGCCGATCGCCGAGGTTGTCGCCGGCATCGTGGCGACGGTGCCGCCGCCCGTGGAGCCCGACATGGTGCCCGCGCCGATCACCGCCGGGGCCGCCACGCGGGCGGACCGGCTGTATGACACGCTGGTGGAGATCGCCCGCAACGGCGAGATCGTGCCGGTGACCGCCGATCTGATGGAACGGATGGGGGTTTCGGCGAACTGGTCGAACCATGTGTCGGACGTGCTGGTCACGCTGGAGCAGCAGGGCCGGATCGTCCGCACGATGCATGGCAACCGGCGGGATATCGAGATCGTGGAGATCGGGATGGTGGTGAGCAACCGCCGTGCGCCGGTTGCCGTGGTGTCGGCATGAGCTGGGGCGGGAGTGTCAGCGAGCAGCCCTGGACGGATGCGGCGCTGGCGACGTTGCGGGCGTTGTGGGCAGACCCGGCCAATAGCGCGAGTGCCATCGGCGAGAAGATGAACCGCTCGAAAAACGCCATCCTCGGCAAGGCGCACCGGCTCAATCTGCCGCCGCGCCAGTCCCCGATTGTCCGCACGTATGCGCAGAAGGCGCCGAAGCCGAGCATCGCGATGCGTGCAGCGGCGGCGGCCGAGGTTACGGCGGTGGTGGCCGCGCCGCCGGTGGCGAAGCCCGTGCCGGTAGTGATCGCCGCTCCGGTCAGCCTGCGGCCGCTGGTGATGCGTGAGGGCCGGGTGATCCACCTGCCGGCGATGAGCGTGCGCCAGTGCCAGTATATCGCGGGCGATGTGCGGGCCGGTGCGTGGTCGTTCTGCGGCGATGCCACCAACGGCGCCAGCAGCTACTGCGCCGAGCATGCCGCACGCTGCTTCACCAAGCCGCGCGGCCCGGTGGAGGGCTTTCCCGAGGGGTTCGAGCCCGCCGAGGGCACGCGGATGGGCGAGCGTTTCGGGCGGGGTGCGTGATGGAACTGCCCCCGCTCCGCATCATCATCGAACCCGGCGAGGGTTGGTTCCGGCTGGTGGACCGCATCGTCGCCGCGCTGCGCCAGGCGCCTGCCGCGGCACCGGTTGAGGCCGCGCCGGCTGGTATGGCGGACCCGGTTGCGCCGCTGCCCGCGTTCGAGGCGGCCCAAGCCGAGCGCGTTCCGCCGGACGTGCTGGCCGAGCCGGAACCCGTCATGCCCGAACCGGCTGAGGCTGAGCCCGCGCCGGTCAAGGTCAAGCGGGTGCTGTCGGAAGCGGAACTCGCGACCCGCCGTGAGGCGATCAAGAAAGCGCAGGCTGCGCGCTGGGCCAAGAATGCGCCGCCGGCCGAGCCGGTTCCCGAGCCCGCCCCCGCGCCGCTGAAACGCTGGACGCCGGAGCGGCGCGCCCTGTTCACCGCCGAATGGGAAAAGGGCGTGCCGACCCGGGTGATCATGGACCAGCTCAACGCGATGCCGGGCGAACCCATCCACATGGGCCTTATGTCCACCCAGGCCGCGAACATGGGCCTGACCCGGCCGCCCGGTTTCGAGCCGGTGCGCATTTCCCCCAAGCCGATCGCGGCCCAGCCGGAGGAGCGCCCGGCCACGCGGGCCATTCCCAAGGACGTCCGCACCCGCGATGGCAGCCTGTCCGTCGCCGCGCTCCAACAGCGCGACCGCGGCGCCGGTTTCGAGCCCATCACCTGGGCCGACGCCGAGGAATGGGCCCGCCGCCACGCCCCGCATCTGCTCACCGGCCGCGGTAGCACCCTGCCCGATGTGGTGGGCCTCAACGCCTACCGCCGCGACAACGGCCTGCCGCCGTGGCGGATCATCGTGGGCTTCGGCCCGCAAACCCCCATGCCGGCGACGGCGGCGGGTGCCAACCAGTGAGCGAATGGGTCGGTCATATTCGCCGCGAGGGGGATGTCTGGGTCGGGCAACTCCAGCTCGGGGATATGGACTGGCCGCTGCTGTTGCGTGGCACGGTGGAGAAGATCGGCGATCGGACGCAGTTGCGCATCGTCGGCAAGATGGCGCCGCCGCCGAAATGGATGACGGTGCCGATCCTCGATCGGGAGGAACCGCGCCGATGATCCCGCCGCAGGTGATCCGGGGGCAAATACTGGCGTTGCGGTGTTTCGCACCCCTGGTTGTACGTGGCCGGATGACGCGCGATGACGCGATCGCGCAAGTGCTGCCGACCGCTCTGGAGATCATCCGAAAGACGATGCCGGACTATTCCGAGCAAGGGATGCGTACGCAGCTCGCGTGGCATCTGACCGATTTCCAGGCCGCGCATGCCCGCGCCTATGACCGCACCGAGAACGAAATTCGCTGGGCAATCCGCGCGATGATCCGCGGCCCCCAGGCCCCCACTGATGATGACCCGCAGGGAAGCCGTCGCCCGACCTCGGCCGAGCTGCTCGCCGCCGCAGCCGCGATAAACGGCCGCAACGGCGCGCCGTTGTCGGAGACGAAGCTGCGGTTTGGCCGCAACGAAGTGGCCGCGATCGTTGAGGAAGAAGTGCTCACGGCGCTGCGCCGCGCGAGCCGGAGGAAAGCAGCATGAGCGGCGCGCGTGTGTTTGACATTTGGGATAGTGGCGAACGGCCGAAGCGCGGCGATCTGCCGCCCCCGCCGCCATCCGGTCCGCCGGAACAGGCCGATCCCTGGCCGACATGCCCATTCACCCCACTCGGTGCCGGCGCCGGGCGCTACTGGTTCCTCGATGCGCAAGGTGCGCTCACCGACGTGCCGTCCAGCACGTTGGCGCAGTGGCCGAAGCTGCTGGAGCTGTGCGCCGGCGATCGCGCCTGGCTGGTGACGAATTTCCCGGCATTCGACAAGGAAGGGCTGCCGATCGACTGGTTCAACCTCCGCTCGGCCACCGGCGCCATCATGCGGCGCTGCGCGGAAATGCCGCCGTTTGACGCGGAAATGGCGCGCCGGCGCTACGGTCTGTGGAAGGTGGCGGACGGATATGCGCTGCACCTCGGCGACCGGATCGAATGGTGCGGCGGTGAGGAACGGGCCGGGTTCGTGCGCGAAAATGTGCTGTGGCTGCGCCTGTCGCCGCGCGGTGGCCATGCCGCCCCGGCCGATGTCAGCCTCGGCGCCGAGTTGGAGAAGCTGCTCGCCACCTGGTCATGGCGGGATAAGAAAGGCGCCGGCATCATGCTCGGCCTGATGGTGTCCGGCTGGATCGCCGGCGCACTGCCGTGGCGGCCGCATGGCTTCGTGGTGGGCGAGGGCGGTTCGGGCAAGACGACGTTGCTGCGCGACGTGATCGGCGGGCTATGCCCCCTCACCCGGTATCTCAACGACTACACCGAGCCGGGCATCCGCCAGCTATTGAGCGAAAGTGCCACCTGCATCGTGCTCGATGAGGCCGAGGGCGACAGCGGCACCGAAATGCGGCTGCGGCGCACCATCGAAATGCTGCGCCGCGCGTCATCCGGTTCGGGCGTGCAGTCGGTCAAAGGGTCCAGCGACCACACCGCCAAGCAGTTCACCTTGACGGGCTCGGCGATCATGGGCGCCATCCTGCCGCCGCCGTTGGAGCCGCAGGACGCCAGCCGGTTCACCGTGCTGGAGCTTGACCGCCTGGTGCCGACCCTATCCGAGTCGGATATCACCGCCTTCGTGGCGCGGAATGGGCCGGCGCTGTGGGGGCGGGCGATCGCGGAGATCTCGCGCATCCTGGCGCTGGTGAAAATCCTGCGCCAGCGCATCATTGATCGCGGGTTTCCTGCCCGCATCGCGGACCAGCTCGCCACCATCGCGGCGTGCCGCTGGGTGATGCTGCGGGACGCCGGCGACGATCCGCGCTCGGCCGATGTCGAGGATGGGCCGGATGAGGCGCTGGCCATCGTGGATCACCTGTTCACCACCGATGATGAACGGGTGGCCGACAGTACCGGCAACCAGGCGCTCGGCCGGCTGCTGATGTCCGCGGTGGATATGGCCGGTGACAAGAAAACGCTGGGCCAGGTGCTCAACCGCCATCGCTGGGTCACGAAGTTCCTGATCACCAGTGCCGGCGACCGGGAGCAGGATGAGGAACGCAAGGTGCGGACGGCCGAGGGAGAGAAGCTCGATGCCCTGCTGCAAGGCCACGGCGTGCGCTGGGGGGGGTGCGAGGCGGCCCGGGCGGATGGCGCCCCCGCGCCCCCCCTGGGTTTGTTTGTCTGCGTCGCCGCCCATCCTCGGCTCGAACGGGCCTTCGCGGACACGGCATGGACCGGAAAGCGATGGGGCGCGGCATTGGCGCAGCTACCCGGCGCGCTCGGCGGCCGTGCGCTGCCACCGCAGCGAATCGGTGGGCACAAGCCGCGCGTGGTGTGGGTGCCGGCCGTGCTGTTCGAGGCGCCGGAGGATGACTGACGGGGCGGTGTCCCGGTGTCCCGCTATGTGTCCCGTCTAAGCCATTGACGGGAAACTGGTGGGACACATGGGACACCGGGACACCGGGGGTAGCAATATCTTCTGCACGTGATGCGTGTGTGTGGAGAATTGCGGTGTCCCATGTGTCCCGGTGTCCCAAAGCATTTTTATCAATGGGTTAAGTGGGACACAGAGCGGGACACATGGGACACATCGAAATTGCCTCGCCGGTGAATGCAGATTCCTCTGGACACGGAGACGGCGGGTCGGCTTTTCTCCCGGTCACCACTCCAGCGCCCGCCGGGCACCAGGAGTGCGTAAGCCATGGCGTGGCATCCCCCCTATTCAGCAAGATCAACCGCCATGGTGGCGCTCGTGCCAACAGCGGCGGCGCGCGGCTCGGATCGGGGCCGAAGCCGAAAGCCAAGCCTGCGGCGGTTGAGCATCGG
This sequence comes from uncultured Rhodospirillales bacterium, assembly GCA_903845065.1. Classification (GTDB taxonomy): domain Bacteria; phylum Pseudomonadota; class Alphaproteobacteria; order Acetobacterales; family Acetobacteraceae; genus CAIYPH01. Next base: position 10,021 of record CAIMWH010000238.1, read on the forward strand.
GCATCCTCGCCGCGGTGGTATTGCCTGCAAACCGAAGCGCGATATGAGCTGGCCGCGATCCATGCGTTGCTGGTCGAGGGTTTCGAGATCCACTTCCCCACCATCGTCGAGGATGACAGCCGCGTCGCCTCGCTGATGTATCCGGGCTACGGGTTCGTTCGGCTCGATCTCGATGCCGGCGGGTGGCAGGGGTTGCAGCGCGGCGATGTGTCGCGGGTGCGGCGGCTGCTGTCGGACCCGACCGGCATGCCGGTGCCAGTGCGGCGCGGTTTCGTGGAGCGGCTGATCGAAGAGGCCGGCGAGGCTGGGTTCATCGATGCGCGGGTTGGTGGTGCGTCGGACATTGAGCCGGGCACGACGGTGCGGGTGGTCGATGGTCCGTTCGCTGGGTTCGATGCGGTAGTGACTGGCACGGCGGGCAAGTGGATCAAGGTGACGACGCTGGTGTTCGGGCGTGAGGCGCCGATGACGCTGCCGCGCGGGGCGGTTGTGAAGATAAGCGCGTGACGCATGCCGCAACGCAATCCATGCGCCATACGCGGCCGCGCGTGTCGCATGGCTTCGCCGGAGCCATGCAAAATCGAGGGTCCTCCCCGTGGAGGGGGAAATACAGGTCAACGACGCGCCTTTATTTTCTAGTCGGGCAGTCAGGAAGTTAGGTTACCCGTCATGACGGACGTGACGCCCCCAGATGACGCTGACGTTCCGCTCACGTTCACGGATTTCGCTGTTCGGATCGGGAAGTCCCGGCCCTACGTCTCGTCTCTCGTCGCGAAGGGCGTGATCCAGGCGCCGGCGCTGACCGAGCAACGACTGATTATCCCGTCGCTCGCCGAGGCGCAGATCGCCGCCTCCGCCACCCGCCCGAAGCTCTCCACCACCGAACCCGCCACCTCCGGCACCCTCAACGCCGAACGCCTGCGCCTGGTGCGCGAGCAGGCCGACCGGCAGACGATGGAGAACAAGGTCCGCCGCGGCGAGCTGATCGCCCGCTCCTCCCTCTCCAGCATCCTGCCGCCCCTTTCCCGCCGCTTCACCGAGCGGGTCAGCCAGCTCGTCCGCGACACCATCACCGATGACGTCGAACGCGCCGCGCTGATCGACCTGATCGCGACCGATACCGAGACGTTCATCGCCGAGGCACTCACCCATGGAGGCGCTGCTCCCCCTGCCGGATGACGACGACGCGCGGTTCATCACCGCGCTATTCTGCCAAGGCATCCGCCCCGACCCGCGCCGCACCGTCGCCGAATGGGCCGACGCCCGCCGCGTGGTCACGGAGGGTGCCTATGAGGGCCCCTGGCGCACCAGCCGCACGCCCTACCTGCGCGAGCCGATGGAGAAGGCCACCCTCTCCCATCCCGCCCGCCGCGTGACGATCAAGGGCTCGGCCCAGGTGGGTAAAACTCAGGTTGGCATCAACCTCCTCGGGCAGATCCTGGAAGAGACGCCCACCAAGGCGATGGCGGTGCTGCCCAGCCTGAATTCGGCGCGGATGTATAACCGCGACAAGCTCGACCCGATGCTCCAGGCCTCGCCAGGCCTCAAGGAAGCCGTCGCCGACATCACCTCCCGCGACGGCGCCGGCAGCACCACCACCGTGAAGCGCGGTGCCCGCGGTGCCCAGGTCGAAATCGTCACCGCCTCCAGCTCGAAGGACCTCCAGTCCCGCACTGTGCGGGTGCTGATCCTGGAGGAGGAATCGGAATACCCGGCCGACGTCGACAACCGCGGCGATCCTGTCGATCTCGCCTTCGCCCGCACTATCGCCTGGCGCAAGGCGGGCGAGAAGGTGCTCGATATCAGCACCCCCGGCATCAAGGGCGCCTGCCGCGTCACGAAGTTCTACGAGGCTGGCTCACAGGCCTCCTACCACGTGCCCTGCCCGCACTGCGATCACCGCCAGGCGCTGATCTTCACCCGCCTGCACTGGCCCGAAGGCAACCCCGACGCGGCGCAATATGCCTGCGAAGCGTGCGGGACGATGATCGACGAAGCCCAAAAGCTCCGCATGACCGCTGCCGGCGCGTGGGTGCACGCCCGGCCGCATTTCGCCGAGCGCCATCCGAGCTATCACGTCAACGCCCTCTATTCCCCGTTCACCCCCTGGGCCGAGATCGCCCGCGAGGCCGACGCCTCGATCGCCAACCCGACGCGGATGAAGGCCTTCAGCCAGCAATGGCTCGGCGAGGCCTGGGATGAAGCTTTCGACCTGCCGAAGGCCGACATCCTCCTCCTGCGCCGCGACAAATGGCAGCCCGGCCGCATCCCGCCTGGCGTCCTGTTCCTCATGGCCGCCACCGACGTGCAGGCCGATCGCCTGGTGTGGGCGGTGTGGGGGTTTGACCGCCATTTCGGCCAATGGCTGATCGACACCGGCGTGCTCGAAGGGGACCCGACGCTGCCCGACGTGTGGCGGGCGCACGACGAACTCCTCCAGCGCCGCTGGAAAGATGCCTGGGGCAAGCCGTGTGCCCCCGAATCCTGGGGCATCGACTCTGGTTACCTGTCCAGCCACGTCTACGCCTACGCCCGCCGCCATGCCGGAGATCCCGCGCCGAAGGTTCGGGCGCTCGACGGGCGGGCGCAGTGGAAACTCCCCCCGCTCGGCACGCCGAAGTTCATCGACGTCGACTTCAATGGCCGCAAGCTGGGCAAGGTTGCCCTCTGGCCGGTCGGCACATGGGACATGAAGTCCGAGCTGGCCGGCGCGCTGCGCCTGACGGAAATGGGCGCCGGGCCGGACGGATGGCCGCGCGGCGCTATCCGCTACAACGAACAGGTCGATCGCGCCTGGCTCGATGAAATGCTGGCCGAATACTGCGCGCAGAACCCCCGCACCGGCGAGCGGTTCTGGAAAAAAACGGCACCCCGAAACGAGGCGTGGGATCTCGCGGTCTACTGTCGCGCCCAGGCCCGTCACGAGACGCTGCAATTCGACGATGCCCGCTGGGCCGCCCTCGCCGCCGAACGGCAGGGACCGGCCGAGGATATCCAGTCCGACCTCGCCGGGCTGTGGGCGCCGGACCTCAAGGCCCTTGCCGTCGTCACGCCTCCGCCGGCGCCCCCGCCCAAGCCGAAGAAACCGACGTACCTGCCGCCCGCCAATAACTGGCTGGGCGCGCCGCAAAGGTGGATTTGATGACCGATATCGCCACCCTCAACGCCTACAGCGCCTCGCTGCGCGCCGCCCTGGCATCGGGCGCGCTGCGGGTGCGTTCGCCGGACGGCCGCGAAGTCCAGTACCAGACCTCCGACCAGCTCCTGCGCGCGATCGCGGCAGTGGATGGCGAGATCGCCGCCGCCTCGCAAACCCCGCCGCCCCGGATGCGCCGCGTCGTGACGGTGCGCGATTTCTGATGAACCTCCTCGACAGCCTGATCGCCGCGATTTCCCCCGCCACCGGCCTCGCCCGGGCGCGCGCCCGCGCCGCCATGGGCATGGTGCGCGCCTATGACGGCGCCGGCCGCGGCCGCCGTATGGCGGGTTGGAAAACCAGCACCGCCGGCCCGGTATCCGAAGTGCGGGCCGCCCGGGTGCTGCTGCGCGATCGCTCGCGTGACCTGGTGCGCAACAACCCATGGGGGCGCCGCGCCGTCACGCTGCACGTCTCAAGCCTGGTCGGCACCGGTATCCGCCCCCGCCCCACCGGCACCGATCCGCGCCTCAACAAGAAGATCGCCGCCCTGTGGGATGCCTGGGCGGCCGACTGCGACCACAACGGCCGGCTCGATTTCTACGGCCTCCAGGCCCTCGCCGCGCGCACCGATGCGGAGTCCGGCGAGGCGCTGATGATGATGATCGCCGAGGGGCGCGACTCCAAGCGGGCGGTGCCGCTCAAGCTGCAAATCCTCGAACCTGACTGGCTCGCTGACTTCACCCAAGTGCCGCTGCTCTACACCGACGCCGAGGCCGAGGGCATCCTGTTCAACAATGACGGCACCCGGCGCGGCTACAAGCTGTGGAACCGCAACATCAACGAGAACTACGCTTGGTCGGTCGCCGCCACCGGCACCCGCGAGGTTAGCGCGGCCGACATGGTGCACCTCTACCAGCTCGACCGGCCCGGCCAGTTGCGCGGCATCCCCCGCCTTGCCAGCGTGATGAAGCCGCTGCGCGACCTCGATGACTATCACGACGCCGCGCTGATGCTGGCGAAAATCCAGTCCATCCTCGGCGTGTTCATCGAGCAGCCCGGCGGCCCCGGTGATTCGCCGCTCGGCACGCCAGGCACTGACGATGCCGGGCTGATCGAGACCGTTTCGCCCGGCATGATCGCCTACATGCGGCCGGGCGAGAAAGCCTCGTTCCTGGCGCCGGCCATGAATGCGCCGTTCTCCGACTACACCCGCACCTTCCTGCACATGATCGCCGCCGGGTTCGGCCTGACCTATCACCAGCTCACCGGGGACCTGCGGGACGCCAACTATTCCAGCCTGCGCGCCGGCAGCCTCGAATTCCGCCGCCTCATCGAGCAGCAGCAATACCTGCAGTTCATCCCGACGTTCTGCGTGCCGATCTGGAAGCGGTTCATCTCGGCGGCCATCCTCGCCGGCCAGCTGCCCGATCGCGCGGCGGATGTGCCAGTGATGTGGACGCCGCCGCGGTTCGATCTGGTGGACCCGGGCAAGGATACGGCGGCCATCATCGCCGCCGTCCGCGCCGGGCTGATGACCATGCCGGAGGCGATTTCGGAAATGGGATACGACCCGGTCACCCAGGTCGAACAAATCGCCGCCTTCTACGCGCTGGTCGATAAGCACGGCGTGGTGCTCGACACCGATCCCCGCCGCGTCGACGGCAAGGGCCAGTTGGTGGACGCCACCGCCGAGCCGAACAGCAAGCAGGTGGCTGCCGAACCCACGCCAGCGCCTGGGGCAGAAAAAGGTTAGAGAACGTGCACGTTACTTGGGAGCCGGCGAAAGGATTTTAGCAATTCGCGCCCGCGCTCTACCTCAACGAAATGATGAAACGTCCCGTCTTTGATACATGCCTCATCGTGCTCAACCAAAGCCTTCAACGCATAATATAGCTGCTCAAGTCGCTCATCTTTAGTCACCGATGAGCGATCCAGGCAGTAAATCGTTGGAGTAAACATGTCCGCCTCGCGAGTTGATACCGCACAATAACCGATTTCCGGCTCCGATAGAGGAAAAAATATGCCCGATGATGTAATGCGCCGCCCGGCGGTGCCCCCGGCACTACGCGCAAATTTCGCACCTGGCACTTGGAACGCGGACAACCGCACCATCGATGTCACCTGGTCGACCGGCGCGCGCGTCGCCCGGCGCGACTACTGGGAAAACACCAACTGGACCGAAGTGCTGGACGTATCCCCCGATGCGGTGGACCTCGCCCGGATGAACGCCGGCGCGCCGGTGCTCAACACCCATTCCAGCTATGACCTGTCCGACGTGATCGGCGTGGTGGAGCGGGCCTGGATCGAGAACGGCCTCGGCCGCGCCACGGTGCGTTTCTCCGACCGGCCCGAAGTCGCCTCGATCATGCGCGATGTCGGCAACGGCATCATCCGCAACCTGTCCGTCGGCTACACGGTGCAGCAGTGGGACGTCGTTCCTGCCGGCGACGGCACCGGCGAGGTCCGCACCGCCAAGCGCTGGACCCCCTACGAAATCTCGTTCGTCCCCATTCCTGCCGATGCTGGCGCGCAAACCCGCGCGCTGGCGCCGACGGATACCGCCATGCCTGCCCCCCAACCCCAAGCGGCCCGCGCCGCTCCTCAGGAGCCCTCGATGCCCGATCCGGTCCTCGAAACGGCGACGGCCACCGCCGCCGCCACCACTGCCGAACGCGCCCGCGTCTCGGCGATCAACGGCCTTCAGCGCCAGCACCCGCAGATCACCGCCGAGTTCGTGCAGACGCACATCGAGGCCGGCACGTCGATCGACGCCGTGCGCGGCCTGGTGCTCGACCTGCTCGCCGCCGCCGCGCCGCGCCCCGTCGCCCAGATGGTGCGGGACGAGGCCGAGACGCGCGGCATGCTCTTGCAGAACGCGCTGGAGCACCGGGCCCACATCCCCGGCGTGGCGCTGATCGACGGCGCCCGCGAGTTCCGCGGCCTGCGCCTGCTCGATATCGCGCGGGTGTCGATCGAGGCCGCCGGCGCCTCGCATCGCGGCATGTCGCCGCTGGAAACCTTTGAGCGGGCGTTGGGGCTCCATCGTCGTGACCTGGCCGGCGCGATGTCCACCTCGGATTTCTCCAACCTGCTCGCCAACACCGCCAGCAAGAGCCTGCGCATCGCCTATGGCACCGCTCCGCGCACTTTCACGCAGTGGACCACCCAGCACGACCTGCCCGATTTCAAGCAGTTCAGCGTCGTGCAGCTCGGCGGCGCGCCGAAGCTGACTGCCATCGCGCAGGGCGGTGTCGACGAGTACAGCCTGATGACCGATGCGGCCGAAAAGTGGAACCTGATCCGCGTCGGCAAGCTGTTGGCGATCACCTTCGAGGCCATGGTCAACGATGATCTCTCCGGCTTCACCCGCATCCCCGCCATGTTCGGCGCGGCTGCCGCGCGCTACGAATCGGAGACTGTCTACGGCTTGCTGGAAACCAATGCGGCCATGTCGGACGGCATCACGCTGTTCCATGCCTCGCACAACAACCTCGCCACCGGCGGTTCCTCGGCGCTGACGGTCGATGCCACCGGCGTGCTGGCGGTGGGCAAGTTGCAGCAGTATCTGCGCAAGCAGACCGCCCCCAACGGCGACGTGCTCAACAACACCCTGCGCTATCTCGTGGTGCCGGCCGAACTCGAAACGGCCGCCCGGCAGTTGTTCAGCTCCCGCCTGGTGCCTAGCTCGGCCGGCGCGGTGAACCCCTTCTCCGGTGGCGACGGGCCGCCGGTGACCAATCCGCACGCCGACAGCTCGATCAACGTGATTTCCGAGGGTCGCCTCGCTGCCTCCGCCACCGCCTTCTACGGCATCGCCGATCCGGCGCAGATCGATACCGTCCAGTGGGGCTACCTCCAGGGCGAGGCCGGGCCGCGCGTCTCCACCGAGCTGGATTTCGACACCGACGGCATGAAAACCAAGGTGGTCCATATCTTCGGCGCCAAGGCGGTTGACTGGCGCGGCATGGCGAAGTCCGCCGGCGCCTAGTCCTGACGGCGGGCGCCCGGGTGCCCGCCGTCCCTTCTCTTTCCCGCTGACCTCACCATCACGAAGGAAAACGGCCAATGGCCACGAATATCATTGCCGACAACGACCGCATCCCCATCGTTCTCGCGGCCAATGTCAATTCCGGCGATCTGCTGATCAAGGGCAACATCTTCGGCGTCGCCCTTACCTCCGGCAGCTCCGGCGATACCGTCGTTGTCGCGGCGGGGGTGCGTTGCACCCTGCCGAAGGCGAACGCCGTCTCCACCTCGATGGCGGTCGGCGATATCGCCTATTTCGACAACACCGGCCACCAGGTCACCAACTCCGCGACCTCCAACACCAAGATCGGCGTGGTGACCATCGCCGCCTCGAACACCGACACGACCATCCAGGTCGTGCTCAACAAGGCGTGGTGATCCGATGAGTGCAGCCTCGCCTTCCGCCGGCCTGTCCCCCCACGCCGTTCGCTGGGAAGGCGAGGTTGCGCTCGGCCGCATCATGGTCGGCACGCCGATGTATGGCGGCCTATGCCATGATGCCTACCTCGCCGGCATGATCTCGGCTGCCTGTGGTTTCGCCGCGCGCGGCCTGCATCTCGATACCCTGACGATCCGCAACGAAAGCCTGATCCAGCGGGCGCGCAACAAGATCACCGCACGTTTCCTGGCCTCGCAATGCACCCACCTGGTGTTCATCGATGCTGATATCGGCTTCACCGGGGAAAGCCTGCTGCGGCTGCTCGCCCATGATCGCCCGATCATGGCGGGCGTCTACCGCAAGAAAAACATGCACCAGGTCGATTGGGCGATGAACGTGCTGCCCTCGGCCGACGGCACCGCGGCGCGCGATCGCCGCACCGGCGCGGTGCAGATCATGCATGCCGCCACCGGATTCCTCGCCATCAAGCGCGAGGTGATCCAGGCGATGTATGACGCGAGGCCGGATCTGCACTACCGGCTCTATCTCGGCGAGGATGGTGATGGGCCGTGGCGGGACCTGTGCCATTTGTGGTTCGATTGCTTCATCGACCCGAAATCGCGCTGCTACGTGTCCGAGGATTATGGCTTCTGCATGCGCGCGGCCGAGCTGGGCTTCGATGCCTGGATGGACCCCGGCATCATCCTGGAGCACCACGGCACCGCGACGTTCGTGGCCGATCCCACCGCGGCATTCAGCATCGTGCCGCCGCTGAAAGTGGCGGCGGAATGACCGTGTTCGACACCATGCTGGCCACCATGTTCGCCGACCCGAACATCGCGACGGACGTGCTCTATACGTCCAGCCTGGGCGCCAGCAACACCATCCGCGCCATCCGGCTCAACCCGATGGACGATGACGCGATCGGCGGCCTCAAGGTGCGCTCGGGCGCGGCGACGCAGGTGTCGAGCGTGACGCTCGATGTCGCCGTCACCACCTTCGCCGCCGCCGGGCTGCCGATGCCGCAGCGGGGTGACGTGGTGGTGCTCGATGGCGCGCTGACCTACCAGGTGCGCGGCGTGGAGATCGAGAAGCAGGGCATCGCCTTCCGCATCACCCTCGGCCGGGGCGAAACATGAGCACTTTGACGTCGGGCGCCCTGGTGTCGGTGCGGGAAACCGTGGTGCAGGCGCTGCTCGCCGCCGTCACCACCGGGGCCGCGGCCTTCACCTCCGCCACGTCGCTGGCGGTGCTGCTGCGCCGGGCCTGGGACCTGCCGGTCACCACCGATGAATGCCCGTTCGTCAACCTGGCCGAGGGCAACGAAATCGAGGAAACGCTGTGGGCCGGGCTGCGCACCTACGTGCTCACCGTCACCGTCGAGGGCATCGTGGTGGCGCCCGCCAATACCGACGATCCGCTCGGCCTGGTGCTCGCCAACCAGGATGCCGGCGCGCTGCGCGACTACATCATCTCCGCCATCCTCGCCGACGTGACGCTCGGCGGCGTTGCGATGGATGTGCGCCAGGCGGCCGAAAGCGCGCCGCCAACCCTGATGATCGACGGCGAGCGCCCCACCGCCGGTTTCGTCCGCGATTTCGAGGTTTGGTTCTCCACCACCGAAACATCCCGCTTCACCCCAGCCTGAGGCCCTCCCCAATGAAGATGCCCTCCGTCGGCGGCGCTCGCACGTTCGAGCAGGCCGAAGCCCTCGCCCGCAAGCTCGCCGGCGAGACCGTTGATCCCGCCGAACTGGCGCAGTGCGACCTGATCGAACAGGGCGCGCCGTCCTTCGCGTTCGATGGCCCCGTCCCCACCTTTACCGGCCCGGATGCGCCGGCGCAGGAGTCCTGATCCATGGTTGAATTCCGCTCTCGCGCTCAAATCCTGCTGGCCAAAATCCAGTCGGCCGCCGGCACCGAAGTCACGCCGGCGGTCAGCACCGATGCCGTGGTGCACCGGATGCCGGTCGGCCTGCGCGCGCCGTTCGAGACCCTCGATACCGATTACGTCACCGGCACCATGTCCTTCGGGCCGCCGGTCATCGGCGGCGGCTATGCCGAAATTGACGTGCCGATGAACGTGCGCGGCAAAGGCAACGCCGACCTGGACGCGCTGCTGCGCTGCTGCGGCCTGTCCGCCACCACGCTGTCGAGCGCCCAGACCGGCACTGCGGCGGCCGGCGCCGCCTCCTCCATCACCCTGGCCTCCGGCGCCTCCACCACGGACGGCGCCTATACCGGGATGAACCTGCGCATCACCGCCGGCACCGGCGTCGGCGGCCCCTGGGTCATCACCAACTATGTCGGCAGCACCAAGGTCGCCACCCTGCTCGGCGCGGCCGTGACGCCCGATACCACCTCGGTCTACTCGGTTGACGCCTGCGTGCTCTACAAGCCGGTCAGCGCGGCGAACGAGCTGATCTCGATGCACCATCACCAGCGCTCCTCGGTGGCATCGGGCCAGTCGCACCGCTTCCGCCTGTTCGACGGCGCCGGCTCCTTCAAGCTGGCGATCAAGCCGCGCCAGCTCGCACAGATCGATTTCAGCGTGCGCGGCAAACTCTCGGCCACGCCGGATGACGTGTCCGACCCCGGCAACGCCACCTATCCGACCGGCCTGCCCGTCCCGGTGCTGTCGGCGCAGACCTATCTCGGGGGCACGCTGATCCGCTTCACCGATTTCAGTTTCGACCTCGGCGCGGATATGCAGATGTTCGCGGACCCCGGCGCGGCGTACGGCTACGACAGCGGCGCCATCGTCAGCCGCAAGCCGACGGGCTCGATCGAGCCGGACCTCACGCGCAATTCCACCCGCAATGCCTTCAGCACCTGGCTGGCGAGCACGGATCAGTCGATGTGGCTGCAATGGGGCAGCGCCGCCGGTTCCAAGGCGAGCTTCTACATGCCCTCGGTGCGGCTGACCGGCAACGATCGCTCCGATGCTGCGGGGTTCGTGTCCGAAAAGCTGCCGTTCCGCGCCTATGGGCCGGACGCCGAAATCTACATCTGCCTGGGCTGATCGCATGCTCCCGATCTCTCCCACCACGCCCTTGCGCGTCGTGCCCGCCCAGGAAACCCTCGGCGACGCGGCGCCGGTCTACCTGGTCAAGCCCGCCAGCCGCCGCGAGCGGATCGATTTCCACGCCGCCATGCTGGAGGCCGGCATCCAGTACCAGGACGACGCCAAGATGCGCGCCGTCCTGCGCGATGCGGTGCGCGGGCTGGCCGATACCGAGGCCGACGCGCTGCTCGCCATCGTGGACGGCGTGGACGCGCTGGCGACGGCCAACCAGCCGGTGCCGGACGCGCTGCGCCAGCAGTTCACCGAGATCGAGGAGGCGGCGATCGCGGGCTGGCCGGCCTATGCCCGGGTGATCGCCGCCCGCACCAGGTGGCACGCCACCGCGCCGCTGATCGCCGCCAGCCGCTTCCTGCTGGGCTGGGAGAACGTCGCGGCGCCGTTCCGCCGGGTGGGTGGCGTGGTGCCCGATGACGTGCTGGACGGCCTGCCCGACGACGATGTCCGCGCCATCGGCCATGCCGCACTTGCCGCTTTCGGCGTGTCGGAGGCCGAACGAAAAAACTAACCATCGCCTGGGCGCTATCCTCGAACCCGGGCAGCTTCGATGAGGATGATGACGAGCTTGGCTGGCAGATCGCAGGCCTGACGTTTGAAGCCAACCCGGCGCGTGACCTGCCGCTGGTCTGGCTGGAGATCGTGGCGCTGTGGCGCACCTGCCGCCCGCAGCCCGGCATCATCCGCGGCATGGCGGCCGGCTACGTCCCCGCCGCCCCGGTGATGCCCGAGGCCGGCGGCGCGCTCGATCAAGGCGCCTGGCTGCACCACGCGATGGATGTGCTCGACACCGCCGAAACCCACCGCAGGAATGACCGGCTCAAGTAATGGGCGCCATCACACAAATATCGGGCGGCAAGTTCGCCGATTGGATGGATGGCAACCGGGATGCCCTCGCCCGTGCCGTCACCTTCGCCGTCGATGCGGCGGCGAAGGGGGCGCAGGGTGATTTCCGCCAGGACCTCGGCCGCACCAACTACAAGCAGATGCTGGGCAACCTGATCGGCGAAGGCGTGTTCCCGCGCGGCGGCAAGGCGAGCGTCGCCGCGGCCGCGATGGTGTCTTCTCGCGGCGAGCTTGCGGACAAGGTGCTCGGCAACCTCGTCGACGGCCGCGCCATCATGGCCAAGCGCGGCAAGTTCATGGCGATCCCGACCGGCTACAACCGCCCCTCCGGCCGGCGCGGCGGAGCCTATCTGATCTCCCCGGCGCAAATGATCGCCAGCGGGCATGCCTTTGTCACCCGCTCCAAACATAGCTCCAAGGGGGCTTATGTCTGGTATCTCAAGGTTGAAGGTGTCACGCCCTACCAGGGCAAGCGCGGCATTACCGCCCTCGCCGGCGGCATGCTCAAGGTGGGCTCCAGCGCCAAGCGCGCCCGCCACCTCATCAAGCGCGGCGCCGTCCCGATGTTCGTGCTGATACCGATGGTGCTGATGCCGAAGATCTTCAACGCCGACGGCACCATGGAAAAATGGGTCAATGCGGTGCCCGAATTGATCGAACGCGCGCTGCCGAAGGGCTGAAAATGGCAAAGACCTTCTCGTTCCGCATCAGCCTGGAGAACTACGACGAGCTGAAGCGCTCGCTGGAGGCGCTCGGCCCGGCCGGCGATGCCGCGCTCCAGAAGATCAACCAGGCGGCGCCGCAACTCCGCGACAACCTGCGCCAGGCGCGCGAGGAAGCGGACAAGCACGCCACCGCGATGAAGGCCGTGGGCAAGGCGCACGGCGACGCGGCCAGCGGCATGATGCCGCTCAACATGCGGATGATGGAACTCGGCCACTCCGCCCGCGCCTCGGCCGATGCCCTCGCTGCCGGCATGTCGCCGACCCGGGTGATGGCCATGGAGGGCGCCCGCCTGGCCCAGGCGTTCGGGCTGATGGGCGCCATCCTCAACCCCGTCACCCTTGGCATCGTCGCCGCCGGTGGCGCCATGGCGGTGATCGCCGCGCGCATGGCCTCGCTCTCGGCCGAGACGCGCGGCTATCAGGTGCTGCTCAACGGCATGGGCATGGCTGCCGGGAATTCGGCCATCCAAATGCAAAGCCTCGCCCGCAGCATGGAATTGTCCGGCATGGGCCGGGGCGACTCCGAAGCGGCAATCACCGCGATGGTTCGGGCACGGACTCTGCCGACCTCGATGTTCGGCTCGGTGGCGCAGCTCGGCCTCGATGCATCCGGTGTCACCGGCGAGGCGCCGGTCAAGCAGGTGGAGGCGTTCACCAAGGCGCTCACCGGCGGCTATGCCGGGATTGTCAAGCTGGACGACGAATTCAACGTGCTGACCGAAGCCGAGCGCCAGTCGATCCGCGTGATGGCGGACCACGGCAATCAGGTCGGCATGATGGAAACCGCCGTCGGTGCGCTGGAGCGGCGGTTCCATGGGCTGCATGAGCAAGGGCTTTCCGAGACCGACAAAGCGTTCCACGAGATCGCCGTCGCCTATAACGATCTGGTCGACACCATCGCCAAAAGCCCGATCACCATCACGGTGGCGAAGGGCGCGCTCGATGAGATCAAGGGCATGCTGACGGGCGGTGACAGCACGCTCGCCAATATCATGAAATGGGTGCCGGGCGGCAGTCTCGCCAGCGCCGCCATGTCGATCCCCGGGGCGGTCAAATCGGTCACCGGCTCGCTGGAATACCAGGCCTTGACCGGAGCGCGCGCGAAATGGGAGCCCGCCGGCCCGTGGGAGGCGCAGCCGCCGGCCGATGCGTCATTCGATATCCCCAAACCCTCGCCGGCCGACCAGGCGCGCGCATCCAGCACCAAGAAGGTCAATGACCAGCTCGCCGACCTGGCCGAAAAGCATACCGTGGACTCGCTGCGCGGGGTCGACAAGGCCGTCGCCGAGGGGGCGTTGCGGGCGCGCGAGTATGTCCGGTCGCACAGCATCGTCGGCGAAGACAACGTGGCGCGGGTCACCGAGGCCTTCAAAGACGATGCCCGCAAGGCCTGGGAAGTCAGCCACGTCAACCGCACCGATCGCGTCGGCCTCAACGCGGCCGGGGCGATCGCCGAGGCGGGCGCCTATCTGTCCAGCCCCGCCGCCGGCGACAGTGCGGCCGCCGCGCGCAAGGGCGGGCTCGATGCGCTGAAAAGCGCCACCGATGCCGCCCGCCAGTCGCAGGACGAACTGAACCTCGCCCAGGCCGAGGCGCTGATCACCGGCGCCAAGCACGTCAATGAGCTGGAGCGCGAGGCAACGGCGCAGAAGGCGGTGGCCGATGCCGCGCGGCAGGGTGCGGCGGCGTTGCGCGAGGCGAAGCTGGCGGCCTCGATCGACAAATCAACCGAGGCGCAACGCGCGGTGCTGGCCAACGACAACGCCTCGCCGGAAGCGAAGCGCATCGCCCAGGCCGAGATCGACCGCACCGGCGGCGCGATGCGGGACCTCGATTTCCAGAAGCTACGCGAAAGCATGAACGCCGACCTCGCCGCCCGCCAACTGGCGATGGAGAAGGCGCAGGAAAAGCAGGGGCTGATCGGCCTGTCGTCCAGCGATCTCGCCACCCGCTCGGCGCAGCTCGATTTCAAATATCAGCTCAAGGGCCAGGGGCTCCAGGGCGACCAACTCGACAGCGCCTACAACGAGGGCGCCGACATGGTGGGGCGCGCGGCGCAGGCGGGCCAGGCGGTGACGGAATACGAGGATCGGCTCAAGCAGGCCAAGGCCAGCGCGGCCGATTTCTCCCGCGTCATCGCCGGCGGGTTCGAGGATGCGATCATGAAGGGCAAGGACTTCAAGTCCGTGCTGCTGAGCGTGTCGCAGGACCTCGAAAAGATCGCCATGCGCATGCTGGTCACCAAGCCGATGGAAAACATGATGACCGGGATGATGGGTTCCATCATGCCGGGCATGTCGGGCGGCGGCGGCTTCGGTGCCGGCGCCGGCCTCCTCGGCTCGCTGTTCCCCAGCCTGTTCGGCGGCGGCGCGGCGCAGGGGCCTAGCGGCTTCGGCTCGCCGCTCGATGCGGCATCCGGCGGCGGCATGCTCAGCGGCATCGGTTCGTGGTTCTCCGGCCTGTTCGGCGGTTTCGCCACGGGTGGTCAGATGGACACCGGGCGGGCCTACGCGGTGAACGAGAACTCCACCGCGCCGGGCCTGTTCCTACCGCTGGCGCCGGGCCGCATCGATCCCACGCCGACCATGGGCAGCACCACCCAGCAAGGCATGCAGCCCGGCGGCGGCCATACCGTGGTGATCAACATGAATGGTGTGCAGGGCGACCCCGCCACCATCCGCCGCAGCGCCACCCAGGCCGCGGCCATGGCGCATCGCTCGATCTCGGCCGCGAACCAAAGGGTTGCGTAATGCTCGCCATCGATGAAGTCGTGTTCCCCACCCAGGTCAGCTACGGCAGCCGCGGCGGCCCGGGCTGGAAAACCGAAGTGGTGGAACTCGCCACCGGCTACGAGCGCCGCAACGGCCTGTGGGCCAACCAGCGGGCGAAATACGACGCCAAGTACGGTGTGCGAAACGCGACCGACCTGTCGAACGTCCGCAGCTTCTTCAATGCCCGGCGCGGCAAGCTGCGCGGCTTCCGCTATCTGGACTGGCTCGACGGCTCCTCGCGCGGCCCGGTCTCGCTCGGCTGGGGGCCGACGGATCAGGTGATCGGCCACGGCGACGGCGCGACCACCACATTCCAACTGGTGCGGACGTACCAGACCACATCCGACCCGGCGCCCTACATCCGGCCGATCCTCAAGCCGATCGCCGTCACCATCGCCCTCAACGGGACCACGTTGACCTCGGGCTGGTCCTGCAACCTGACGACGGGGCTGGTGACCATCGCCTCGGCCCCCCTCACCGGCGCCACCATGACGGCCGGGTTCATCTTCCACGTGCCGGTGCGGTTCGACATCGATGACCTCGATGTCAGCATGTCGCACTTCAACGCCGGCGAAATCCCGTCGATCCCGATGGTGGAACTCAAACTGTGAGAACACTGCCCAGCGGCATGACGGCGGCGCTGGCGACTGGCATCACCACCTGGTGCCGCTGCCTGTCCATCACCCGCGCCGATAGCACGGTGTTCGCGCTGACGGATCACGATGGGGACGTGACCACCTCGGCCTACCCGCCCGGCGGCTCGGCCACCGCCATCACCTATCTGGCGGCGATCGGCGGCGCGGCGAGCGCGATCGAGACCAATCTCGGCCTCTCCGTCGGCAACCTCACGGTGGATGGCGCGCTTTCGCCCGACGGCATCACCGACGGCGATATCAGCGCCGGCCTGTATGACGACGCCACGATCGCGCTCTATCTGGTCGACTGGACCACGCCGACCACCTGGTTCGTCCTGCTGGTGGGCAACGTCGGCCAGTTCCGCCGCGGCCGGGCCCATGTCACCACCGAGCTGCGCGGCCTCGCCCATCGCCTCAACCAGCCCACTGCGCGGCTCGCCACCCGCACCTGTTTCCACGACCTCGGCGACAGCAAATGCGGCGTCACGCTGGCGAGCTTCACCGATGCCAGCCAATCCGTCACCGCGCCCGACAGCGCCCGCCCGAGCCTGAAATTCACCGCCACGCTGCCCGATACCACCGGCATCGCCTACTTTCACGGCGTGGTGAAATGGACCTCCGGCGCCAATGCCGGGCTCGCCGGCGAGGTGAAAAACCAGGTGCTCGCCACCGGCGTCACCACCATCACGCTCAACCTGCCGATGCCCAACGACATCGCCGCATCTGACGGGTTCGATATCGTCAAGGGCTGCAACAAAACCGCGCCGGTCTGCGTCGCCACCTTCTCCAACCTCGCCAATTTCGGCGGGTTTCCGCGCATGCCGGGGGTGGATGCAGTCTACTTCTACGGTGACCGCAACGACCTCAACAACGGGACCTCCCTGTTCTGATGACCAACCCCGCCGCCATCATCGCCGAGGCCCGCACCTGGATCGGCACGCCGTATCACCATCAGGCGAGCTGCAAGGGCGCCGGCACCGATTGCCTCGGCCTGGTGCTCGGCATCTATCGCGCTGTGGTGGGGCCGCTCGGCGAGCCCGTGCCGCCCTATTCGCCGGATTGGGCCGAGGCCAGCGGGCGCGAAACCCTGGCCGAGGCCGCGCGCCGCCACCTGGCGGAGATCCCGGCGGCCGAGGCGCGGCCGGGTGACGTGCTGCTGTTCCGCTGGAAACCGGACCTCCCCGCCAAGCATTGCGCCATCCTGGTCGGTGGCGCGGCCGATGCCGGCGGCACCATCGTCCATGCCTATAATGGCGTGAGGGTGTGCGAGGTGCCGCTCGGGCAGCATTGGGCGAAGCTGATCGCCTACGCCTTCCGCTTTCCGCAGGACGCCTGAGATGGCAGGCCCCGCACTTTCAATCGTCGGCGGAATCATCGGGTCGTTCTTCGGCCCCGCCGGCACCATGATCGGTTCGACGCTCGGCGCCATGGCCGGCAACGCGATCGACCAGTCGATGGCCGACAAGCCGCGCCAGGCGGCGCAGATGGACATCACCGGCGTGTCGTCCGTCGAGGGCTCGCCGATCCCGCGCGTGTTCGGCAAGGTGCGCGTCGGTGGCATGCTTGTGTGGGCAACGCGTTTCAATCGCACCACCGGCAGCTCGCACGCCGGCAAGGGCTCGCCCGCCGGCACCTCCACCACCGATACCTACACGGCGAATTTTGCCGTCGCGATCTGCCTCGGCCCGATCGACGCGGTGACGCGGGTGTGGTTCGACGGCAAGGAACAGAACCTCGCGACGCTGCCCTGGCGCCTATACGGCGGCAACACCACGCAGACGGCGGACTCCCTCATCGTCGCCAAGGAGGGCGCGGCCTGGGCGCCGGCATTCCGCGGCATCGCCTACGCGGTGTTCGAGGGTCTCGATCTCACCAACGTCGGCAACCGCATTCCCCAGGTCTCGTTCGAGGTCTGGTCGGTGGCGGCCGGGGCGGAGACCATGGACAACATCGTCTCCACCCTGTGCAGCGATGCCGGCGTGGATACCGCGCTGATCGACGTGACTGATATCGCGCCGATCCTGGTGTCCGGCTACATCTACCCGGGCTCGCAGACCGTGCGCGAGGCGATCGCGCCGCTGGCCGAGTTGTATGGGTTCGACGGCTGCGAGTCCGGCGGCGTTGTCGTGTTCAAGCGGCGCGGCGCCAATCCAGTGGCCACGGTGGCGCTGGCCGACATGGCGGCCGCGAACGGGCCGGATGCCGATCCGTTCACCATCGAGCGCCAACAGGAAACCGACCTCGATGCCCTGATGGGCGTGTCCTTCGTAAATTCGGACAACGACCATTATTGGCAGGAAACCACCTATGTCCGCCGGCTCATCGATGGCGGCAAGCGGGAGCGGCGCCTGCGCCTGGCGCACGCCACCCGACGCCACTCCGCCCGCGCCGTCACCATCAACGCGCCTTACGACGAGATCACTGCCCGCGCCCAAATGCTCCTCGATGACGAATGGATCGGCCGCGAGCAGCTCACCGCCACGCTGGGCCCGGACTGGCTTGGTATCGAGCCGGGCGACCCGATCACCCTCGATGTCAACGGCCTCACGCGCGGGTTTCTGGTGATGCGAACCTCCTATTCCGGTGCAGTCGAGATCCAGGCGCGGAGCTACGAACCCACGGCCTACGAGATCATCATCGCGCCAGCGCCCACCACCTCCACTCAGCCGTCCTCCGGCACCACGCCAACGACCGATCCAACCCCAGTCACCGGGAGCCCGACCGACACCGGCGGCCCTGGCATATTCGACGGCGGTGACGGCGGCGATCCGCCCGGCGGAGGCCTCGGCCCTGGTGGTATCGGCGGCGACGCAAACGGCGGCATCGAAGTATGACCGATCCCCGCACCGTCACGGCCACCATTCTCGATCTACCGCCGATCGACGGCGACGAACCCAGGCACCGCCCACTGCTCGCCGTCGCGGCAGCGCGGTTCGGCGGCGCGCATGTGTGGCGCAGCGTCGGCGGCGACGGCTACCGGCTGTGGTGCTCCGTGGGCGCCGCGGCGACGATGGGACACGTCGTCACCGCCCTCGATGTCTCCGTCACCGGAGACTGGCAGGACCAGGCGTTCGAGGTCGCGCTGGACCATGGCGAGATCTACGCCGCGCCGCGCGCCGCCGTGCTCGCTGGCATCAACCTCGCCGCCATTCGCTCCGACGGCGGGGCGTGGGAGTTGCTGCGCTTCGCCGGCGCCGAGTTGATCGGCCCGTCGCGCTACCGCCTCTCGGACCTGCAGCGCGGCTGCCACGGCACCGCGCCCATCGCCGCGGCCGCCGGCGCCGATCTGGTGATCATCGATGACGCCGTGGTGCGCCTGCCCGTCCATCTGCGTGAGATTGGGACCGCCATGGAACTGCGCATCTGCCCGACCGACCGCGCCTATACCGACGCCACTGCCGCCGCGATCAGCTACACTCCGGACGGCCTGGCGCACCGCTGGCCGGAGTTGCTGGTGCAACCCGTTGCCCTCACGGTCGGGCAGAACGCCCCGCCCGCCGCCGTGGCCGACGGCCAGGTCCACATTATCGGGGACGCGCCGATCGGCGCCTGGACCGGCCGCGCTGGGCACGTCACCGGCTTCCTGTTCGGCGCCTGGCGCTTCCAAGCACCGTTCGAGGGCTACTCGGTATGGGACCTCGCATCCCATAGCCGCCGCACGTTTTCCGCCGGGGCGTGGCTGTAGCCCCGGCTATTCGACCACCCATCATCGAGAGGTTTCCATGATCCGGTTCATCCTGGTCGCGCTGGCGCTCGCCTTGGCAAGCCCTGCTGCGATGGCGCAATGCGTCTATAGCGCCAACACGCCGACGCGCTCCGATGGCACGTCCGCCCCGCAGGCTTGCGACCCGAATGGGCGGCATATCGTCACCCCCGGATCGCTCACCTATTCCGGTTCCCCCTCGGCGACCGTCGGCACCTCCTCGGGGACGTTGGTGACGGCGGGGGCCTATACGCGATCTTTGAGCGTGTGCACTCTTCCGTTATCAACGACGAATGTCTGGCTACGTCCTGATGGTGGGACGGCCGCGCCTGGTGCGGGGCTGCCGGCCTACGCCGGCGGCGGTTGCGTCAGTTTCGGGTCGACCGCGTTGCCGATGCCCACCGGGGCGATCACAGCTATTACCGACAGCGGCTCGGCACAGACTGTCACGCTGGCGGGGGGCTGAGCCATGATCCGCTACGTCCTCGCCCTGCTCGCTATTGCGCTCGTCCCGCTCTCTGCTGTCGGACAGGTGCAACTACCGCCGGCGGTGGCCCAGATCACCGCGAACCCCATCGGGGCTCGTGCCGCGCTCGGCATACCCGACGCGCTTATGTCGACCTTGGCCACCCGCGCGCCGCAGCCAGGGGATGACAGCACCGCCGGCCGCGCTGCCGGCGATCTGTGGCAGATCCCCGGCGTGACTTACTCCGCCCTTCAGGTTTCGACCGGCGCGGCCGCTTGGCAGCCCGTCAACAACGGCCGCGCGCTTCCCGGCGATCTGGTGCCCACCGCGATCGCGATCTACGGCACCAAACGGCTGATCTCCACCTATACCGGCAACCTGATCGACGTGGTGCGGGCGAGTGACAGCACTACCAGCTCTATTGGGCAGGTTAACGCCGACCTAGATGTCGCTGCCCTCGATGCGTTCTGTGCGCTGACAACATGCACCGTCTCGAAAATCTATGACCAGACCGGGAACACAAACCACTGTCTCCAGGCGACCGCGGCAAACCGGCCGCTACTTTCGCCAGTGATGAACATCGCTGGATCTCGCTCGATCCTGTTCTGGTCAGCCTTCACCGCTGGCACGGTTGCCAAATCCTGTGCGGCCACTCTTGGAACGAGCGTCACGCCCCGCATCACCACCCAGGCGTGGGTTGGCGCGTCGCGCACTTCTATCCAGATTAACTCGGTGTTCAACCTCGGCGGTGTGTCCGCCTACAACATCGGCACATTCCAGAGCACGCCGGGCCTCGGCATCCTGGCGGTAGCCGGCGCATCCGTGGTCCCGGCGGGGCCGCATGTGGGTTTGGCATCGGCATCGAACAGTGGATGCACGCTGACGCTGCCGACCTATACTGACAACAACGTCTCCGCGATCACCGGTGTCAGCGCCTGCGCGGCAGGTCAGAACACGGCGACGACAGCGCTGACGATCGGCGCTACCACCACATCCAGCACCGGCCCCGGTGAAATGGAGTTGAACGCCTTCCTTCTCTATAACCGGGCGATGTCGGCGCTGGAATTGACCAACCTGCGCGCGTCGCTCACGGCCCTCTATTCGCTCACGCCGCAGAACGCGCGGGACATCGTGGCGGTTGACGGCGACAGCATCACGTTCGGCCTCGGCAACACGCTCAACCCGAGCTGGTCGCGCCAGATGGTCCCGCTGCTCAACCGGCCGGTCACGCTCTACAATCTCGGCGTCTCCGGCGAGACGGCCTTCGCCCAGCAATCCACGATCTCGGCCCGCCTTACGCAGGTCTATCGCTCGACCGCCCGCAACTTCGTGGTGTGCCTGCTGATCGGCACGAACGATATCGGCGGCTCATCGAAAACCGGCGCCCAGACCTGGGCTTACGTCCAGGCAATGGCGGCAACGATCAAGGGCCTCGGCAGCAACGTCAAGCTGTTGGTGTCGACCATCACGCCCCGCACTACCGGCGTCGGCGGCACAACCACTGAGATCAACAATTTCAATACTCTCATCCGGGCCGGGTGGTCGTCGATCGCGGACGGTTTGATTGACTATGCCGCCGATCCGACAATGGGAAGCGGCGCCGCCAACGCCGCGCTCTATGGCGATGGGCTGCATCCGACCGACCTTGGCAACAGCTATATGGCGCCGATCGCCGCGAAGGCCGTCAACGCCGTCCTCAAATAGCCGGTGAAGCCACCCGACGACTGCGCCGCCGTGCTGCGCGCGGTGCTGCGCGATGACCTCGTCGGCGGCCGCCAGTCCGCCGCCACCCTCGCCCGCATCAACCACCTCCTCGCCCGCGGCCGCGCCGACGCGCTCGGCCTCTCGCTGCCGTGCACCGCCCTCGATCTCCCGTTCCAACAGCCGGAGTCCGCCATGCCCGATAACCTGCCGATCGAAGATGCCAAAGCCGCGCTCAAGGAAGCGTACCGCGAATGGCTGGAAGAGAAGTTCTCCGCCGTCGGGAAATGGACGCTGAAGGGGCTCGCCGCCGCGGCGTTCGCGGCCACCGTCGGCGCCGTTCTGCACCTGAGCACGAAGTAACCCCCTGAAAGGACCTCCCATGATGGACTTGCTGAAATACGCCAACGCCCGCCTGGGCGAGGCCTCCACCTGGTCGGCGATCACCGCGCTCCTGATCGGCCTGCATTTGTCCGTCGATCCCGGCCTGATGCACACGATCACGATCTACGTGCCGATCGTCACCGGCCTGCTCGGCGTGGTGATCGCCGATGCCGAGAACAAGAAGCCGCCGGCCGCGATCGCCGAGGATGTGCTCGGCGCGCTTGCCCGCGCGATCATCACCCAGCCGGCACCGGCCGCCGTGCCGGTGGCACCGCCCGCGCCTCCCGCCGCCTAACCCCGCGCGCCGGCGGCACCCGGCGCATATCCCAAGGAAACATCATGAAAGCGTTCAACCTCGCCCTTGCGGGCTTAGCTCTGCTTGGCCTCAGTGCATGCGCCGGCGGTCAGCTCACCCCGGCCGGCACTGCAGCCGTCAACACCGCCATCGCCGACGGCCAGCAGTTCTGCGCGGTGGCGCAGTCCCCCGGCCTGACGACGATCGTGCGCCTGGTGGCCGCCAGCACCGGCGTGCCGGTCACCGTGACGGACAAGGCGGCCGACGTGGTGGCCGCCACTTGCCCGGTCATTGCCGGTATCAAATCCTTCCCCGTCTCGCCGCCGCCGGCGCCGGCCACGGTGCCGATCGTCGCCGTCCCGGTCACTGTCGCCGCCAAGACCTGATGCGCCGCCTGGCGGCCGTCCTGCTGCCTCTGCTGCTGGCGGGGTGCGGCATGTCGCCGGCGCTCATCGGCGCTGGCCTCGGGCTGCTCTCGGGTGAGCTGAAGCTCGGCACCGCGGTGCTGGGCTACATGACCGCCCGCGAGGCGCGGCCGCCAGACTGCTCGACCACGGCGCCACCGCCTTGCGTGGTGCTGCCGGGGCCGACAGCGCCGTGATCGAACGCCGGGCCAGCGATGGTCCGGCGTTCTTCGTTCCAGCCCTCCGCAACGGGGGCCAGGGCTGCGTCAACAGCCCGAGCCGTGCGGCCTGAAGCCCGCACTCCGGTCAAAGACCCGCCGCCCGGCTAGCCGGACGGCCATCGGAGCACGTCCCTGTGACACCATCGTCAATGCATCCCGTCCGCCCTACCAGCCCTGTTGCGCCCTACATGGGCGGTAAGCGCCACCTGGCCGGGCGGATCATCGATCGCCTCGCCGAGATCCCGCACACCACCTATGTCGAGCCCTTCGTCGGCATGGGCGGCGTGTTCCTGCGCCGGCCATTCCGCGCCCAGGCGGAGGTCATCAACGATATCTCCGGCGACGTGATCACCCTGTTCCGCATGCTGCAGCGTCACTACGAGGCGCTGATGGACATGCTGAAATGGCAGATCACTTCCCGCGCCGAGTTCGAGCGCCTGGTTGCGGCCGCGCCCGAGACCCTAACCGACCTGGAGCGCGCCGCCCGCTTCCTCTACCTCCAGCGTCTGGCCTATGGCGGCAAGGTCACCGGCCGCAACTTCGGCGTTTCGGCCGCCACACCAGGTCGGTTCGACGTGACCAAACTGCAGGCCCACCTCGATGAGGTGCATGATCGCCTCGCCGGCGTCGTGGTGGAGCGGTTGCCCTACGCCGAGCTGCTCGCGCGCTATGACACGCCGGCGACGCTGTTCTATCTCGATCCGCCCTACTGGCAGTGCGAAACCGACTACGGCACCGGCGTGTTCGCCCCGGCCGACTTCAGCCGCCTCGCCACGCTGCTGGCCGGGCTGAAGGGCCAGTTCCTTATGTCGATCAACGACGCACCGCAGATCCGCGAGATCTTCGCCGCGTTCGACATCGAGGAGGTCGACACGGTCTACACGATCGGCGCGGCGACGGCCGGGCCGGCGGATGTGAAGGAGCTGCTGATCGGCCGGGTGCGAGGCCGGCGGGATCTGTTCAGTCAGGTCTGATGAAAGAGGGCCCTGGGAGCGATCCCGGGGCCTTTGTCGTTTCAGGTTGCCTAGCAGGCCAAGGGTATCCCCGAACTCATGGGGCGTTGCGCACGCAACCTATTGAAAACAAACCATGGCGCTAAATCATGACGAAGATCGCGCGCATTTTTTATGAATCCTTTCAGATAGTTATATCACTTAGTTGCCCCGGTTGTCCCTTTTCGGGGCAACCGCCGCATTGCCCGCTTTGCGAGCGCCTCTTGGTCGACTGCCTGGGTGTATAGCTGCACCATTGAGATCGTGCGATGGCCGGTCACGGCCGCGATCTCATGCACCGTGGCGCCGGACTGGGCCAGCTCAGTCGCGCGGAATTTGCGCACTCCGTGGATGCCTAGGTTGTCAGGCAGCCCCGGGATTTTCCCGAGGGCGCGGGACAGGCGCTCGGTGAAACGCTGTGGCACCCACGGGTCACCATCCTCGTTGGACAGGATGGTGGTCGCCGGTCGGTCCCATATGTCGAGCGCCTCGCATACGATCGGAGCGAGGGTGATAACCATCGGCATACGGGTCTTGATCTGGACGAAGCGCAGTGCTGCACCGTCATAGTCCAGCCACCTCAATGCCAGCAGATCGCCCCGGCGCTGGCCCGTGGCGGCCGCGAGAAACACCGCATGGGCGAAGGGTTGGGGCAAGTGCTTGAGCGCCACGCGCACGTGCTGTGCGGTCCACGTCGCGAGGTGGCCCCCGGGAAGGGTGCGCACCTTATACATTGGCGAGTGATCGATCCATTCCCGGTCGACCGCCCACGTGAACATCGCGGATGCCGCGCGGACAAATCCGGTGGCGGCGCCGTGCCCGCGGGTGCTGGCGATCGCATCGCGCATGGCCAAAAGATCGCGGCGGGTGATGCGGGCAACCTCAGTGTGCGGGTCGCGTTCGAGGTCGCGGATATAGACGCTGTAGACGGTGCGTGTGTGCTCGGCGAGGTTCACCCATTCGGGGCTGGCCTTGTAGGCTTGGATCAGCGCGCCCAAGCTCTCGGCGCCGAAGCGGCTAGCGGGCGCCTTGTGCGGCGGGTAGCGATACTCGCGCACGGTGCCGTCCGCGAGGGTCTTTCGAACCACCCTTCCCGCTTTCCTTGGCACGTTTTTCCCTGCCTTCCCGCAGAATTTGTTCAACCGCAGATGACAACGGCCGCGCGGCGGATGCTGCGCTGCCGGACATTGCAGCGTCAAGCCCGGCGGCCGACCAGCGCGGCGAGCGCGGGCCAAGCTCGTAGGAAGCCGCCGGCAGGCCCCCCTCTTTTACCCGGCGGAGGAACGCGGCCAATCGCAGGCCGAGATGGGCGGCTGCCGACTCGGCATCGAGCCAGGGAGAGAACGGGGCAATGCGATGGCCGTCAGCCATTGGCAATCTCCAACAGGACGTCGGCATGGCAGGCGCGATCGAGGCGGCACCAACAGGCGAGGTTCTTGCCGCGGAGGGCTAGCTTGGCTTGCTCGGCAAGCGCGATGTCGCATTGTAGGCGGGCACGGAAGATATCGACCGCTTCCCAGTGGGCGGCATCACGACTGCGGAATGGGCCGATGGGTTCGTAGTCGGTCGGGCCATCGGCCTGGACCCACCAGCGGAAGGAAATGTCGGGGCCGATGATGACGGCCCGATTTCCCCACGGCGTCGGCCGCCCGACATAGACCGTGTTGCGTGGCTGGCGCCAACCGGCGGCGCGGAGGCGCTGGATACGGATAGGGGTGAAAGCATCGCTCATGGGAATAGCCCTGACGTCGACGCCGGCGTCGCTGCGCCGATCGGCGGGTCGGACGCTGCGGCAAACGCGGTTCTGGTGCGGAGAGCAGCGCAAACCGCCCGCATCACCTGGTTGCCAGTCATCCCAGCGGCGCAGGCATCGGCGAGTAGATCGTGTCTCGCGCGGGCCGCAATGCCATGCTTGAAGGCGACAACCTCCAACTCCAGGACGTGGAGAATATCGAGCGCGAGACGGGGCCAGGGGAAGCGGTTGGTTAAATAGCCGCCGTCCGTCTGTGCGGCAGTCCCCGCGGCTGCATCGCAGGTCCAGGTCTCGACATGATTGGCGTGGACGCTGCTGATGATGCGCTGCGCATCTGTATGTTGGCTGATAAGCGTTCTTGCGCCGGGGTGCTTTGACGGCCGCTCGATCGACGGGAGCTTCTCATTCCAGCGGGGCGCCAGTGCGACAATCAATCGGGTTGAAATCGGCGCGAAGGTGCGGAGTTGCTTTTCGAGACGGTCCATCACGTCACGGCTAGACTTGATCTCGACGGCATTGATCTCAGTCTCCGTTACAGCAGCCAGATCAATGGTGTTCGATCCATAGCGGAGCGGCAGTTCATGAATAATACGAGCCTGAGGGAAGCGGGTACGGAGTTCGCTGACCATGATCTCCCGCATCGCAAGCTCCTCGGCGCTGCGGTTTTGCTTACGTGGCACTGGCGCATCGGTGTCAGCCATTGCGCGTCGCCCCCTTGATGAGCGCCGGCCACTCTGCAACCTGGTGAGTGGCGGCAGCCTTGGCTTCGGCGAAGGTGCCGGCGCGGCCTCGGATCGTCGGCTCGGCATCGCCGGGCAGCATGTCCAGGGACCAGGTGGCGCCGGTGCCGTCATCGTCCAGGCGGGCGGTGACGATGCCTTGTAGTTCATCGCCGCAGAGAGCGTAGGCCACGCCAAACCCGGCGAAGACCCAACGGAGATCGCTGTCGATTTCAGCCATCAGTATTTCTTCCCATGCTCGCCGAGCCGGTGCTCGGGCTTGTGGTCCTCGCGGCTGGCGTTGAAGGCCATCTTTTCGGCGACGGCCCCGCCGAGATCGAGGCCGAGGCCGGCGCCGGCATCGCAGATGCGGATGAGGGCATCGGCGAGTTCAACCTCGATCATCGGGCGATGCGGCAGCTTGTCGTCGTAGTCGTCCGGGTTGTCACTCATGCGGGCGCCTCCGGGGTGTTGGCGGTGTGGCGTCGGCGGCGGGCGATTTCGTATTCGCGCGACGTTTGATTACCGCCGCTGGCCCAATCCTCGGGCAAAATTCCGCCGTTACAGTGCGGGCAGCAAATTGCCATTTCGCGGCCCGACCATGCGCTTTCTACCTTCTTGGCCGCGATACGGTGCAGCACCGAAGTTCGGGCAGTCGTCGCTTCATCCAATTTGCGTTGGGCATCGGATTGCATTTTCTCGAAATCATCGACCACCACCATGAGCGCGTCGAATGCGTCGATGGTGCGCACGCAATCGTCGCACCATACCCGGCGCTCATTCGTGCAGTATGTCAGGTTGCGGTGCTTGCAGCGCGCGACGCCGGGTTTTGAACGACCGCGGCGCATCCGAACGCCGGCCAAGTCAACCACGATCGCGTTGAACGCGCCCCCGGAGTCCAGTGGTTCTAGCGGACCATCACTCATCGCCATCCTCCACCGGCACGAGGTGGAAGGGGCGGACGGTGTAGCCATTCACTGCGTAATGGTTTTTCCAGAAACGCAAAACTTGCTCATCTGATCCTTTGCCGCCGACAAACCGATCAATCGCCATGATGCTGGACGCACCAAGGTTTCCGGCGAGAACCTCACCATCCGGCCGCACCACGGCCCAATACACCACGGGCTTGCGCTCACTCATCCCTCTGCGCCTCCTTGATCGCCCGCGCTGCCGCGAGGCCGGCGGGGGTGAGGGTCATGCCGGCACCCCACGCTTCGCCGCGCGATCGATGCGCTCGATCTCGGCGATGATCAGCGCGCCGGCGCGCACCAGGTCGCGGCGCGGGTCCTTCGGGTTGAACTGGCTATCGTGCCAGGGCCAGATTGCCACGAGCGGCGCGGAAACCCAGGGTTCGAAGCAGCCGCCCGACGTGATCGAACAGCCGGCGCTGAAGGCGTAAGCGGCGGCGGCACGGCTCAACTCGCCGAGGCGGTGCTGGTCATCATGCTCTGGCTTCCAGCCCTCGACCTCGACCTGCCGTCGACGCTCGGCGATGATCTCGGCGGCGGCGGCGTTCCCGCCGATCCCACGACGGAGGAGAAGCGCCAGCACTTCCTCGGCGTAGGCGAGCATTCCAGCCCGGTCGAACTCGCTCAGGCTCTCCCATGGCGTGTGGTGGCCGATCCGCTTGCAGCGGGCGACGTTGATGGCCTGGGCGATCTCATCGGCGGTGACGGGCGCGTGGTGCTGAAGGGCCATCAGGCGGATTCCTCTTCGTCATGGGTTTGGGTGATGGTACGGGCGGGGGCGGGGGCGCCGAATCCGGCGCCGGGCGGCAGCCACGCTGGCAGGTGGCCGGCCAGGCGCTTGCGCAGCTCGCCGACGGTGGAGGGCGGCTGCATTCCGGCATCCTTGGCGGCGGCGCGCAGGGCGTCGCCGTTGATGGTGGCGAGGATCTCCGGCGTGTCGAAGCGGGGGAGCTTCCTGGCGGCACCGATGGCATCACCGATCCATTCGGCGACAGGGCCGCTGCCCACCGCGTAGCTGCTGCCCAGCTTGCTCGGCAGGTCGATCGACAGCACGCGGGCGAGGGTTTCGCCGATGATGGCAACCAGGTCGGCCTCTTCGGGCAGCGTGATGGTGCCAAGGGGGCCGATGAGGCGGCGCGTCACGTCGTTGTCGGCCCCGCTGTTGATCGATGCCGGGCGATAACCCCGGATATCGACGTTGCTGGCGTGGAAGGCGAGCAGCAGCATGGCGCAGAGATGTTGCCACGGCGGGTCGCCCTCGATCGGCGCGCGCAGGGCATCACGCAGCGCGGCCGTCTTGGCCTCGGCGATGAGGTCGCGCCCGGCCGTGGTGATGGCGGCCTTTTCGGCGGGCGGCGGCGGAGGCGGTGGCGCGGCGTGCGCAGCCTCGTCATCATCGTCGCCGGCGGCCGTGGCATCGGCGGCGCTGGCGGGCTGCGAGATCGGGGAGCAAATCACGTAGGTGATCTGGCCGGGGTTGTGCAACTCGGTGCAGATCCCGGCGAGCACCCGGCGGAAGTCGGATTTGCCGAGGGTGGGGGCATGCCATTGCGTGGCGTCCCGCTGGAAGCCGGCGGGGATTTCCAGGCGGTCATTCCCACCCGCCCATTCGGCGATGCTCCAGCGCTTGTCCTTCCGCTTCGCCACCTGCTCGGCGAGGGCGGCGCGTTGGGCGGCGAGGAAGCCGGTGACGTCATAGGTGACCCACTGGCCGGGCGAGCCGGGCTCGGCGAAGAGGTCCTCCTCGAACAGGACGCCGGCGGTTTCCCAATCGAAGATGGCGTTGCCGCGGCCGATCCACTTCACCCGGCACATCTGGCCGATCATCTCCCAATCGGCCCAGCCGGCGCGCGCCATCACGGCGTTATAGCCCGCCACCTGCGCCTCATGCGGCGCGGCGGCGATGCGGCCGATGTAGCTCTCGTGGGGCGGTTCGTAATCCTCCTGAGCCTCCTCCGCCTCCAGGGCCGCGAGCAATTCGGGGGCCAGGGCGCCGAGCTTCGCCAGCCGGCCGGCGTGGCGGATGTCCATTCCCAGCGCGGCGGCGGCGCGGTTGATGTTGAAGCCCTCGGTCTCCTGCAACGCCTTGAGCGCGCGCCATTGCTGGGTGGCCGTCATGCCGGCGCGCACCAGGTTGGTGGCGACGGTGGCGGCGATCTCATTGGCGCCCGGCAGGTTCGGCTCGATGTGCACCGGAACCTCGGCCAGCCGCAGCATCTGCGCCACCGCCAGGCGCTTGCCGCCGTCCACCACGCGGAAACGGTTGCCGTCCATCACCACCACAAGCGGCGTCAGCACGCCCATGGACTCGATGCTGGCATAGAGCGGGTCGGCGATATCGATGCGCAGGGCGCCACGCAAGGCGAGCGTCGGCGGGTCGATCTGGTCGACGGGGATCAGGGGCATACGCTGCCCTCCTCGGGTTCGGGTTGCGGGCGCAGGCGGCGGGCGGCTTCGGCGGCGGCCTGGACGACGTGGAGCAGCACCACGGGGACGCCGCCGGGGCGCATCTCGACGCGGAAGATGTCGAGCTTGTGCAGGTGCTCGAGTACGGTGCCGGCGGGTTTGGGCAGCGGGCGGCCAGCGATTGGCGTGACCAGCCACCGGGCCATCAGGCGCTGATAGGCCTCGGCCGCGGTGCGCCAGGCGGCGGGGTTGAGCGTGGCGCATTC
>CAIMWH010000239.1 GCA_903845065.1 uncultured Rhodospirillales bacterium
TCCGCTCCGTCGTCAGCACTGCAAAGGCCAACGGAGCGTCGGTGCTCGACACCGTCCGCCTCGTGCTGGCAGCCAAACTACCCGTGCACCCGATCGTACGGGTGGGGTGAGCAATTACAAAAACTTTTGTCCGATGGCTTCGCCAGTCCCCCTCGGGAGGGGCGAAGCCATTGGATAAAAAAGTTTTTGCTTCTTTTTTCAAAAAGAAGCGCTTGCTTCACTCCGCCGCGTGCAACGGCTCCCAGGCAACCTTGGGACCCGGCGGCCGTTCGACCCTGAGACGGGCGCGCAGGGCCTCGGTGGCGACGGGATCAATGACGGAGGGATTGCCGGTGGCGACCACGCCGTAGTCGCGGGCGGCGCCTTCGGGGGTGACGAGGCCGTCGCGAAGGTCTTGGGCGACGGCTTCGAGGGTTCGGTCGAGCGGGTTGCCGTGGCCACCGGCGCCAGGGAGTTGGTGGCGGTAGGTTTGGCCGCGTTTGATGGTCATGGTGAGTTTGGCGGGGAGTTCGGCGCCGTCGATGGTGTTGAGGCTCGGGGTGCCGGGGCCGCCGCCGTAGAGGCCGTAGGGGCGGTGGGTTTTGCGGTCGGAGCGGACTTGCAGGATGCCTTCGTGGGCGAGCATGCGGATGGTGCGGGAGAGGGACACGCCGCCGCGGTACTGGCCGGGGCCGGCGGTATCGGGGATGAAGGCGTAGTCGAGCACTTCGAGCGGGTTGTCGGCTTCGATGACCTCGATGGAGAAGCTGGCCATGTTGGCGAACATGGTGGTGTTGCCGTCGATGCCGTCGGCCCAGGGGCGGGCGCCCCAGGCGGCGGAGAGGAAATCGACGTAGATGAAGGGGCGGCGGGCTTCGTCGTAGCCGCCGATGGTGATGCCGGTGTTGCCGCCGTCGGAGGCGGCGAAGACCAGGTCGGGGTAGAGCATGGCCAGCGCCCCGAAGGCGCAGTCGGTGGCGCGGAAGCCGGTGAGGCCGCGGGCGGCGCAGGCGGCGGGGAGGACGCCGTTGGTGATGGTGCCGGGGGGCGCGGTGACATCGACGCAGCGGAACACGCCGTCATTGTTGGGCATGTTGACGGAGAGGATGGACTTCATCGCGGTGAAGCAGGCGGCCGCGGTGTAGGACCAGGTGTTGTTCAGCGCGCCTTTGACCTGGGGGCTGGAGCCGGTCCAGTCGAAGGACATGCGGTCCCCGTGTTTCTTGACGCGGCAGAAGAGCTTGATGGGGATACCGGCGTCGATCTGGTCATCGTCGATCCAGTCGGTGAATTCGGCTTCGCCGTCGGGGAGCTCGAGGAGGCAGTGGCGGGTGAGGCGTTCGGAGTGGTCCATGGTGGCGTTCATCAGCGCGCGGACGCCGGCGGCGGTATGGCGGGCGATGAGGTCCTGGAGGCCACGGGCGGCGATTTCGCAGGCGGCGAGTTGGGCGCGCAGGTCTCCCATGACGCGGACGGGGACGCGGACATTGCGTTCGAGGATGCGGAAGAGGGTGCTGTTGGGGGTGCCGCGATCGTAGAGCTTGACCGGCGGGATGCGCAGGCCCTCGGCGTAGATCTCGGTGCTGTCGGACGCGTTGGAGCCGGGGACGCGGCCGCCGACATCGGTGTGGTGGCAGATGGTGGAGGCCCAGGCGATGGGGGCGCCGTCCGCGAAGATGGGGCGGAAGACGAAGATGTCGGGCAGGTGCATGCCGCCGTCGTAGGGGTCATTGAGGGCGAGGATGTCGCCTTCGTTTATGTCGGGGCCGAAGTGGCGCAGGCAGGATTGCAGGGCGATGGGCAGCGAGCAGAGGTGGCCGGGGAGGCTGAGGCCTTGGGCGACGAGGCGGCCTTCGCCGTCACAAATGGCGGCGGAGTAGTCCATGTTGTTGCGCAGCACGCCGGAGTAGGCGGTGCGGTAGATGGTGAGCGCCATTTCGTCACCGAGGGCGACGATGGCGTTGCGGAAGAGTTCCTCGGTGATCGGGTCATGCATGGGAGGGCAGACTACAGGTGGGTTTGCGCGGCTGGGAAGTGGCGGCACGATCGGGGGGGAACAGGATGGAGGCCGGCATGATCACGGTTCATGGCTACACCCCTTCGGGGAACTGCTGGAAAGTGGCGCAGGTGCTGAACCTGGTGGGGCAGCCGTATCGCTGGGTGGAGGTGAACAGCAATGTGGGGGAGAGCCGGACGCCGGAGTTTCTCGCGATGAACCCGAACGGGAAGATCCCGGTGGTGGTGCTGGGGGACGGGCAGGTGGTGACGGAATCGAACGCCATCCTGGCGCATTTCGCCGAGGGGACGGCGTACATGCCGCCGCCGGGGTTGCTGCGGACGCGGGTGCTGGAGTGGTTGTTTTTCGAGCAGTACAGCCATGAGCCGTATATCGCGGTGGCGCGCAACATCATCAGTTTCCTGCGCACGCCGGAGGCCAATGCGGAGCGGCTGGCGCAGTGCCGGGTGGCGGGGACGCGGGCGCTCGATATCATGGAGCGGCAGTTGGCCGGGCATGACTGGCTGACCGATCATGGGCCGACGGTGGCGGATATCAGCCTGGTCGCCTACACGCAGGCGGCGGACGAGGGCGGGTTCGAGCTGGCGAACTGGCCGGGGATTTCGCGCTGGATCGATCGGTGTCTGGCGCTGCCGGGGGTGGTTCCGCTGGAGCGGGCGGCCTGATCAGACGGCCTCGGGCGTGGGGCGGGGGAGTTCCTCGCCGGTGAGGACTTCGTGGGCGAGGAGGCTTTCGGCGCCTTCGTCGAGTTTGGCGCGGTTGGTGCGCAGGATGGAGAGGGCGCGTTCGAGGGCTTCGTTGAGGAGGATGCGCACGGCGTCATCGATTTCGCGCGCGGTGGCTTCGCTGTAGCCGCGCGGGCGCCAGAAGGTGCCGGGCTGGTCGAGGAAGCGGCCTGGCTCGGTGTCCCAGGCGACGGGGCCGAGGGTGGTGTTCATGCCGAAGCGGGCGACCATGCCGCGGGCGATGTCGGTGGCGCGGGCGAGGTCGTCGGCGGCGCCGGTGGAGACGTCGGGGCCGATGAGGGTTTCGGCGGCGCGGCCGCCCATCAGGACGGCCATGCGGGTGCGCAGTTCGTCGGCGCCCATGAGGAAACGGTCCTCGGTGGGTTGCTGCATGGTGTAGCCGAGGGCGGCGATGCCGCGCGGGATGATGGAGACCTTCTGCACCGGGTCGGCGCCGGGGATGGCCATGGCGACGAGGGCGTGGCCCATTTCGTGGTAGGCCACGATGCGGCGTTCGCGTGGGATGAGGACGCGGGAGCGCTTTTCGAGGCCGGCGACGATGCGTTCGACGGAGCCGGCGAAATCCTCCATGGCGATGGCCTCGGCCCCGCGGCGGGTGGCGCGGACGGCGGCTTCGTTGGCGAGGTTGGCGAGGTCCGCGCCGGTGAAGCCCGGGGTCATGGCGGCGATGGCGTCATAATCGATATCGGCGGCGAGTTTGAGTTTCTTGAGGTGGACCTTGAGGATCTGCACGCGGCCCTTCTTCTCCGGGCGATCGACGAGAACCTGACGGTCGAAGCGGCCGGCGCGCAGGAGGGCGGGGTCGAGGATTTCGGGGCGGTTGGTGGCGGCGAGGATGACGATGGCGACCGAGCGGTCAAAGCCGTCCATCTCGGCGAGGAGTTGGTTGAGGGTTTGCTCCTTTTCGTCCTGGCCGCCCATGGGGGTGGCGCCGCGGGCGCGGCCGAGGGCATCGAGTTCGTCGATGAAGATGATGCAGGGGGCTTTTTCGCGGGCCTGCTCGAAGAGATCGCGCACGCGGGCGGCGCCGACGCCGACGAACATTTCGACGAATTCGGCACCGGTGGTGGAGAAGAATGGGACGGCGGCCTCGCCGGCGACGGCGCGGGCGAGGAGGGTCTTGCCGGTGCCGGGGGGGCCGACGAGGAGGATGCCGCGGGGGATGTGGGCGCCGAGGCGGCCGAACTGGTCGGGGGTGCGGAGGAATTCGACGATTTCGTGGAGTTCCTCCTTGGCTTCGTCGACGCCGGCGACATCCTCGAAGGAGACTTTGACGGCGGTTTCGGCGACCAGCTTGGCCTTGCTGCGGCCGACCGAGAGCAGGCCGCCGCCGAACATGCCCCCTGCCCCGCCCTTGCCGCCGCTCATCAGGCGGGAGGCGCCGATCCAGATGCCGACGAAGAGCAGCGGGGGGAGAATCCAGCCGATCACCGTGCCGAGGGTGCCGGAACCGGGGGTGGCGCTGAATTCGACGCCCTTGGCGGATAGCGCCTCGGCGACGTCAGGCGGGACGCGCTGGGTGACGAAGGCGGTGTTGCCGTCGGGCTGCTTTTCCTTGAAGTCGCCGCGCAACTGGTCGCCGGAGACTACCACCTTGGCGATCTGGCCGGCATCGAGCAGTTGGCGGTAGCGGCTGTAGGGGATGACCTCGGTGGCGCCGCCGCCCCACTGGCCCACCACGCTCACCACCAGGAAGGCGAGCGCGATGGACCAGAGGATCTGCTGGAGCGGCAGGTTTTTCACTCAGTGCGCCATCAGGACGGGCAGGTCGGCGCCGTTGAGGATGCGCTGGGTGAAGCCGCCGAAGACCACTTCGCGCAGGCGGCTGTGACTGTAGCCGCCCATGACGAGGAGGGTGGCGCCGAGGTCACGGGCGGCATCGAGGAGGACTTCGACCGGCTGGCGGCCGGCGCGATCGAGGGTTTTCACCGTGGTTTCGGTGTTGTGCCAGCGCAGGGCGTTTTGCAGGCGGGCGCAACTGGCGTCAGTCGTTTTGTCGCCCTCGCCGACCGAGAGAATGATCACGCGCTCGGCGTTGTCGATCAGCGGCATGGCGGCGGCGACGGCGCGGGCGGCTTCGGGGGTGTCCTTCCAGGCGATCACCACGGTGCCGAGCAGGGAGGTTGGGGCGGCGGCGGGGGCGATCAGGAGGGGCTTGCCGGTGTCCATGAGGGCGGCTTCCAGGACGTCCATCGCGACATCCTCGCCATCGCGCTTGCGGCCGACCACCACGAGATCGGCGAAGCGGCCGTATTCGGCCACCCATTGGCCCTCGTTGCCGGTTTCCACCACCATGTCGGCGCAAAGGCCGGCGCCGGGGGACGAGCCGCCGGTGGGCAGGCCGGCCGATTCGCAGAAGCCGGTGAAGCTGGCCCAGGCCTTCTGCTCCTGCGCCTTGGCATCCTCCTCCAGCTTGTCGACCACGCTTTGCACCGCGCCGCCGCCGCCGATGCCGCCGGCGGTCATCGCGACCACCACCTCGGTGACGTCCAGCCTGGCGTGGATGAACTCGATGTGGGCGCCAAAGGGCTTGGCAGCGAGCAGGGCGGTGGCGAACACGGCGGCGTCCGACGCATAGCCGGTTGCCGGGACGAGAACATGCTTGAACATGGGCAATCTCCTTCCTCATCATCCTATAGGGCAGGCAGCCCCCAGGACGTGATCTGAATCAATGCGCGGACCCTGGCATCGGGCCATTTGCGACACAAGCACCACCAAAGGAGATGCGCCATGAACGCCGCGGATATCATGACCGCCCCGGTCATCACGGTCACCGAGGAAACCCCGGTTCGCGAAATCGTCAACATCCTGCTGGCGCGGCGTATCAGCGGGGTCCCTGTGGTGGATGGGGAGGGCAAGCTGGTGGGGCTGGTGAGCGAAGGGGACCTGCTGCGGCGGGCCGAACTGGGCACCCAGAAGCGGCGTGGATCGTGGCTCGCCTTCTTTACCGGCACCGCCACGCTCGCCGATGAATATGTGCGCGCCCATGGCGAGGTGGCGCGCGATATCATGACGCGCAGCGTGGTCACGGTGTCCCCGGCGGCCTCCCTCGCGGAAATCGCCGACCTGATGGAAGAGCGCCACATCAAGCGGGTGCCGGTGCTGGATGGGGACAAGATCGTCGGCATCGTCAGCCGCTCCAACCTGCTGCGCACCCTGGCCTCGACGGCGCCCGCGGTGAGCGGGGAAGTGGCGGATGATCAGGCCATTCGCACGGCGCTGCTGGCCGAACTGTCGGGCCAGGCGTGGAGCCGTCGCGCCGACAACTCGGTGGTGGTGAGCGACGGGGTGGTGCACCTGTGGGGCCTGGTGACAACGCGCGAAGAACAACGCGCGCTCGAACTGGCCGCCAAAGGCATCACCGGCGTAAAGGCGGTGCAAAGCCACATGATCGTGCTGTCCGAAGAACCCTACCCCCTGTTCCCGGGCGCGCTGATGGTGTGACGCGGGGAGGAAGGAAGGCGGGGGCTTTGCCCCTCGACCCCACCAGGTCCGTTGCCTGCCTTCGCGCGACGGGCCGAGGGCCGCGCCCTCGCCTTACTTACTTTCCCGGGGGCACACCCTCGCGCTCCAGGAGGTCTTCGGCGTGGACGACGCCGAGGAGGCGGGCTTGGAGGGCGTGGTTGGTTTCGAGGGTTTTGGCGGCTCCTTCGTAGGCGACGCGTCCGTTGACCAGGACGTAGGCGTGATCGGTGATGGGGAGGACTGATTCCGCGTGGTGTTCGACGATGATCATGGCGACTTTGCCGCGCAGGCGGACGAGGGCGGCCATGACTTCGGTGACGATGGCCGGCGCCAGGCCTTCGAATGGTTCGTCGAGCAGGATGAGTTTGCTGGGCACGACGAGGGCGCGGGCGATGGCGGCCATCTGGCGTTCGCCGCCGGAGAGGTTTTCAGCCTTGGCGCGTTGGCGGGCTTGCAGGCGGGGGAAGAGGGCGAAGACTTCGGGGATGGACATGCCGCCGGGGCGGGCGGCGAGTTGGAGGTTTTCGGTGACGGTGAGGTTGGGGAACAGGCGGCGGCCTTCGGGGACGAGGGAGATGCCGGCGCGGTTGATTTCGTGGGTGGGGCGGTTGGTGATGTTGGTGCCGGCGAAGGAGATGGTGCCGGCGTGGGGGTGCAGGGTGCCGGTAATGGCGCGCAGGGTGGTGGTTTTGCCGACGCCGTTGCGGCCGAGGAGGGCGACGGCTTCGCCTTCGCGGATGACGAGGGAGAGGTCGCTCAGCACGGTGCCGCCGGCGTAGCCGACGGAGAGGTTGTCGATGCGCAGGAGCTCGCGGGCGTTGGGGGCGATGGGTTCGGCGGCGGCGAACTGGGCGGCGTTGCGTTCGCCGGCGGCGCCGAGGTAGGCGGCGACGACTTCGGGGTTGGCGGCGACGTCGGCGGGGAGGCCGTCGGCGATGAGGCGGCCCTGGTGGAGGACGGTGATGCGGTCCGACAGTTTCAGCACGCGGTCGATATCGTGTTCGATGAGCAGGACGGCGTGGGTGTCGGCGAGTTTGCGGATGAGGGCGGCCACCGTGTGGCGATCGGCTTCGGCGAGGCCGGCGAGGGGTTCATCGAGCAGCAGGATCTTGGCGTCGGTGGCCAGGGTGATGGCGATTTCGAGCAGGCGCTTGGCGCCGTGGGGGAGGTTCATGCAGAGGTCGGCGGCGCGGTCATCGAGGCCGACGGCTTGCAGGATGGACCAGACGCGCAGGGTTTGGGCGGGGTTGGCGTGGGCGTCGGCGAGGAGGGGGCCCCGGGTGCGGGCTTGCAGCGCGATGCGGACGTTTTCGAAGGCGGTGAGGTTGGGGAAGACGGAGAGGATCTGGTAGGAGCGGCCGATGCCGAGGCGGGCGCGCAGGTGCATCGGCATGCGGGTGATGTCGCGCCCCTCGAAGGCGATGGTGCCGGCGTTGGGGGCGAGGGAGCCTGACAGCATATTGAAGAAGGTGGTTTTGCCGGCGCCGTTTGGGCCGATGAAGCTGTGCAGGCGGCGGGGGAAGACGTCCAGCGCGATCTGGTTGGCGGTGACCAGGCTGCCGAAGGACTTGCTGAGATCGCGCACGGTGAGGATGGGTTTGGTGGGGTCGGCGTCAACGTCGGCGCCGGTGAAGGGGGGGATTGTGGCGGGGCGCGGGGGGGTGGATTCGCGCACCAGGGACCAGCGTTCGCGGCCGCGCAGGCGTTGGGCGAGACCGACGATGCCCTCGGGGGAGAGCAGGGCGACGGCGATGATGATGGGGGCGAACATCAGCCACCAGCTTTCGGTGATGGCGGAGAGGCGGTCCTGCAGGACGGTGAAGGCGACGGCGCCGTAGAGCGGGCCGAGGGCCTGGTGGACGCCGCCGAGCACGACCATCAGCAGGGCGTCACCGGCGTGTTTCCAGCTCAGGTTGTCGGCGTAGGCGCCGCGCAGCATGAGGGCGAGCAGGCCGCCGCCGTAGCCGATGACGCCGCCCATCAGGACGAAGGAGGCGAACTTCAGGCGGAAGGTGTTGTAGCCGAGGCTTTGCATCCGCAGTTCGTTGTCCCGCAGGGCTTGCAGGGCGCGGCCGAAGGGGGCGTGGGCGATGCGCCAGAGCAGCCAGATGGCGGCGGTGACGGTGAGGACGGTGAAGGCGTGGAAGACGCGTTCGTCGGCGAGCCAGGTGCGGGGCACGCCCTGCATGCCGTTTTCGCCGCCGGTGAGGGCGGTCCATTTGAAGGCGATTTCGAAGGCAATCTGCGAGAAGGCCAGGGTGAGGAGGGAGAAATAGAGGCCCCGGCGGCGCAGGATGATGACGGCGATGACGGCGGCGAGGACGAGGGAGAAGGCGACGCCGAAGGCCAGGGCGAGGATTTCGTTGCCTATGAACAAAGTGAGCGAGATGGCCACCGCGTAGGAGGCGCAGCCGAAGAACACCGAGGCGCCGAAGGGCACCAGGCCGGTGTAGCCGACAAGCAGGTTCACCCCGGCGCCGTAGAGGGTGTAGATCGTGATCTGGGTGATGAGGCCGACCGGGGCGCCGATGGCCTGCCACAGCAAGGTGAGGGCGACGAGGACGGCGAGGGTGCCGAGGGCCGGGTGGTTGATGAGGCGGCTCATTCGAAGCGCTCCCAGCGCTCGCCGAGCAGGCCGCGCGGGCGGATGAGCAGGACGACGGCCATGAAGATGTACATCATCGCGGTGGCGGCGTCGGGCTGGAACTGGATGGTGAGCGCGGAGACGATGCCGACGAGGAGGCCGGCGATGATGGCGCCGCCGAATGAGCCGAGGCCGCCGATGGTGACGACGACGAAGGCGGGCATGATGGCCCCCTCGGACATCGAGGGTGTCACGGTCCAGAGGGGGGCGGCGAGGACGCCGGCGATGCCGGCGATGCAGCAGCCGAAGCCGAAGGTGACGGTGAGGACGCGGGGCAGCGGGATGCCGAGCAGGCCGACCATCTCGGGGTCACGCGAGCCGGCGCGCAGGATGCGGCCGAAGGGGGTGAATTCCATGAAGGCCCAGATGGCGACCAGGATCACCAGAGTGGTGAGAAAGACGAACAGGCGGTACTTGGTGATGAGGATGGGGCCCCAGAGGTAGATGCCGGTGAAGATGGGCGGCGCGCTGAAGGGCTGGCCGATGCCGCCGTAGACCAGGCGGAGCAGGGCCTCGATCATCAAAGCGAGGGCGAAGGTGACGATGAGGCTGACCAGCGGTTCCTTGTCGTAGAGCCGCCGGATGAGGGTGCGTTCGACCGCCATGCCGACGATGCCGACCAGCAGCGGGGCAGCAATGGCGGCGGGCCAGCCGAGATAGTCGAACAAGGTGACGGTGAAATAGGCGCCGAGGGCGAAGAAGTTGCCGTGGGCGAAGTTCACGATGCCGAGGATGCCGAAGATGATCGACAATCCGGTGGCGATCAGCACGTAAAGTCCGCCCAGCACGAGGCCGGCCGCGATTTGCGACAGGATGACGTCGATCATTGGTCCGGCCTCGCGGGGTGGCGTCAGGTCATCTTGCAGCCGTTGGCGATAGGGTCGCCAAAGACCTTGTCGAGATCGGCCGAGTTGCTGGGGACGAGGCCCTTGACGTCAAAGTAGTCCCACTTGTCGGTGATCTTGGGTTTGACCTGGATGACGAGGTTTTTCAGCATCAGTTGGTGGTCGGCCTTGCGGTAGTAGTAGGGGTTTTCGGCGGTGCCGCCCTTCCAGGCTTCGAGGGCGGCGATGATGGCGTCGGGGTTGGTGGAATTGGCGGCGTCCATCGAATCGAACAGGGATTTGGCGGTGATCCAGCCCATCCAGGCTTTGTCGGCGGCGGGCTTGCCGTGCTTTTTCAGGTAGGCGGCGGCGAAATCCTGCTCGTCCTTGGGGTTGTTGGGGTTGGTGTACCACCACAGCGAGGTGAACAGGCCGGTGGCGGCGGTGGGGCCGACGGACCAGATATCGGTGTCGCCGATGGCGATTTCGCAGATCGGGATGCTGCCGCGCATGCCCATCTCGTTCCACTGCTTGAGGAAGGTGGAGAGATCGCCGGCGGGGACGCCGCCGAGGATGATGTCGGGCTTGGCGGCGCGGATTTTCAGGATGAAGGAGGAGTAGTCGGGCGTGTTGAGCGGCACGCTGTCATCGCCGACCACGGTGCCGCCGGCCTTGGCGAGGATTTCCTTGAAGGATTTTGCGATGTCCTGACCGAAAGCATAGGCGGCGGTGAGGAAGTACCATTTCTTGCCCTGGGACAGCAGATAGGGCGCGAACATGTCGGCCTGGACCTGGACCGGGGTGTTGAGGCGGAAGGTGTAGCGGTTGCAGTTCTTGCCCGAGATATCGGTGGCGGCGGCGTTGTTGATGATGAAGGGGATTTTGAGGCGGGCGGCGGTGGCTTGTTCAGCGAGGGCGCTGGAGGAGAGGGCGCCGCCGAGGATGGCGGCGACACCGGCTTCCTGCACCAGTTTCTCCATGTTCTGCTGGGCGCCCTGGGGGCTCGGCTCGTCATACCAGACCAGGCTGGCGGGCTTGCCCATGATTTTGCCGCCGCGCTGTTCGAGGGCGAGCATGGCGCCGTTGGCGAGGTATTCGGTCTGGGCCGCGATGTCCCCGGTTTTGGCGAGCAGGAGGCCGATCTTGATGCTGTCATCGGCGGCGCGGGCGGGCGTGCCGAGGCTGGATGCCGCGACGCCGCCGGCGCCGAGGAGGAGTTCCCGGCGGCCGAAACCGGACAGCACGGCGGGACGGTTGGACGTCTTGTTCATTTCGATTCCCCTTTGTTTTATCTCCCCGCCTGATTGAACGGGGTGGTTTGGTGGAATGTTAGCCGCGTTGGTTGGGCACGACTAGGCGATAGCTATGGCGCCAGCACGGCGCGGCTGGCGGCGAGGGCGCGGCGGGCCCATTCGGCATCGCCGAGGGCGGCGACGTGGCTTTCGGACGGGACTTCGACACTGATCGGCAGATCGGGTGGCAGTTGGGCGAAGATGGATGCGAGGTCGATCCCGCCGGTGCCGGGGAGCATGCGCTCGGAGCGGGCGGTGAAGATCATCGCGGCTTCGTCGGCGGGGATTTCGGGGGGGGCGTCGCAGATCTGGGCGTAGCTCAGGAGTGCGGGGGGGATGGCGGCGAGGTCGGCCGGGGTGGTGGCGGAGCGGGCGACGTGGAGGGCGTCGACGAGGACGCGGCCGTTAGGCTGGGCGGCGGCGGTGACGATGCGGTGGGCGATGGCGGCGGTGTTTACCGGGGTCCAGGGCATGAATTCGAGGTCACAGGTGAGGCCGTGGGGGGCGGCGATTTGGCAGATTTCGGCGAAGGCGGCGATGAGGCGGGATGGGTCCGGGTCATCGCCGGCGACCAGGACGGCGCGGGCGCCGAGGCGGGCGCCGGTGGCGAAGAAGGCTTCGTAGCTGGCCGGGGTGACGCCGGGGGTGAGGCGGATGATTTCGAGATCGAACACGGCGATGCCGGTGCCGGCCATGGCGGCGAGGGTTTCGCGCAGGGCGGCGGGATCGGTGTGCAGGGGGTGGGCGGCGCCGCCGGGGGCGGAGGGGAGCAGGCGGAGGCCGACGGCCTGGTAGCCGGTTTGGGCGGCGACGCGCACGGCGGCGTGCGGGGCGAGGCGCATGGCGGTGAGAAAGGCCATGGAAAACAGGCGCTTCATGGTGAGTCCGCCAGGGCGCCGGCTTCGAGGAGGAAGGTTCGCATGAGGCCCTGTTCGGCGGTGTACATGTCCGTGCCGGTGGCGGTGCGGCAGCCGCGGGCGCGAGCGGCGGCGATCCAGGGCGAGACGGTGGGGGCGGTGATGACGCAGCCGGCGAAGGTTTCGGGGGAGATGGCGGCGACGTCGATCGGGTGGGGGTCGGATGGGCGCATGCCGGCCGGGGTGGCGTTGGCAACGAAGCCGTAGCCGCGCGGGTCCGGGCCGCCGATGCCGGTTTTGCCGGGGTGGGGGCGGTTGAGCAGGGCGATGAGGGTGTCGCGGCGGGCGGGGTCGGTATCGTGGATATCGAGGTGGGCGGCACCGGCTTCGAGGAGGGCGAGGCCGATGGCGGAACCGGCGCCGCCGGCGCCGGCGAGGAGGACGCGCTGGCCGGCGGGTTCGCCGCCATGGGCGCGGGCGGCGGCGACGAAGCCGAGTCCGTCGAGCATTTCGCCGTGCCAGGTGCCGTCCGGGTTGCGGCGCATGACGTTCACCGCGGCGAGAGCGTGGGCGCGCGGGGTGGCGGTGGCGCAGTGGCGGTAGCAGGCGAATTTATGCGGGATGGTGACGATGATGCCGTCAAGATTGCCGGTTTGGCTCATGCCGTCGAGCAGGGCGGCGAGGTTGCCGGGGCTGACATGGATGGGGGCGACGACGGCGTTGCGGCCGGCGGCTTGCAGCGCTTCGGTCATGCCGGCGGGGGATTTCACCTGGGCGATGGGATCGCCCACGATGATGAGAAGCCGGGTCGCACCGTCGATCCGCATGATCCCGCCTCCCGTGTTTCGCCCCTATCGAGGGGCGTGTGTTGCATGCCAGCTAGCCTATTGCGGAACGCAATTCCAGTTGAATTTTGGAAATTGGAATTGCATTCCATTTTCAGGTCGGGCAGCGTTCGGCCGCGCGAGACGAGGAATTCGATGCCAGGACGCCAGGCCACCGCGACCCGGCCGCAGGACGACGCCGATGCGGACAGCGGGCCGCACGGGTTGGTGGATCGCACGCTCGCGGTGATCGAACTGCTGGCGCAGAACGCGCATGGGTTGCCGCTGTTCGAGATCGCCGAGCGGTTGCAGATCCCGCGCAGCGCCACGCACCGGCTGCTCGCCAGCCTGATCGAGCATTCGTATGTGCGGCAGGAGCGGGCGCACGGGGCCTATATGCTGACGGCGAA
This sequence comes from uncultured Rhodospirillales bacterium, assembly GCA_903845065.1. Classification (GTDB taxonomy): domain Bacteria; phylum Pseudomonadota; class Alphaproteobacteria; order Acetobacterales; family Acetobacteraceae; genus CAIYPH01. The sequence goes on from CAIMWH010000239.1 coordinate 13,059, forward strand.
GATCGCCTCGCTCGGGTTCATGCTGCTGGCGGGCAGCGGGGTGACGGACCTCGCGCAGCCCATCCTCGATCGGCTGGCGCGGGATACGCAGGAGTTGGTGCGGCTGGCGGTGCGGGACGATGACCGGTTGACGTTTGTGGCCAAGGCGCAGGGTTCGCCGCAGGGGCTGCGCTATGATCCTGATATGGGGCAGGTGGCGCGGCTGTCCTGTTCGTCGAGCGGGATCGCCTGGCTGTCGTGCCTGGGGGACGCGGAGGCGTTGGCGATTGTCGAGCGGCAGGGATATGGCTCCACCCGGGAGTATGGGCCGCGGGCGCCGCAGTCGAAGACGGCGTTCCTCAGGATTCTGCGGGCGGCGCGCAAGCTGGGGTATTCGGTAACGATGCAGACCTATTCGCCGTGGATGGCGGCGATGGCGGCACCGGTGCGGCGGGCGGATACCGGGGAGGTGACCGGCACCATCACGGTCGCCGGGCCGCATTTGCGGCTGACCGAGAAGCGCATGCATGAGTGTGCGCCGCTGCTGCTGGAGGCGGCGGACGAGTTGTCGCGCACCGCGGTCAACCTGACCTCGTTTGTCGGGCGGCGGGCCACGGTGTTCGGGAACTGACGCCGCGAATTTTGTGCCACACTTCTTTTGAGACCCGACGGAGGAACGACAAGAATGACCACCGACATCACGCCCGACTATGACGCCATCATCATCGGGGCCGGCATGTCCGGCATGTATCAGTTGCTGCGGCTGCGCGAGCTTGGGCTCAAGGTGCTGGTGCTGGAGGCCGGCTCGGGGGTGGGCGGGACCTGGTACTGGAACCGGTATCCGGGGGCGCGGTTCGATTCCGAGAGCTACTCGTATGGGTACTCGTTCTCGCAGGACCTGCTGAACGAATGGAACTGGTCCGAGCATTTCGCCGCCCAGCCGGAGACGCTGCGGTATCTCAACCATGTCGCCGACAAGTTCGATCTGCGGCGGGATATCGTGTTCCACAGCCGGGTGCGGGCGGCGCATTACCTCGATGATGCGCGCTGCTGGGAGATCACCAGCGAGGATGGGACAATTCGGCGGGCGCGGTTCCTGGTGACGGCGATCGGGCCGCTGTCGGCGCCCACCATGCCGCGGATCGAGGGGGTCGGGAGTTTCAAGGGGGAGGCGTATCACACGGCGAACTGGCCGCACACGCCGGTGGATTTCGCCGGCAAGCGGGTGGCGGTGATCGGGACGGGTTCGACCGGGGTGCAGACGATCCAGGAGGTTTCCAAGACCGCCGGGCACCTGACGGTGTTCCAGCGGACGCCGAACTGGTGCGCGCCGCTGCACAACAGCAAGATCGACGACGCGACGCAGGCGCAGGTGAAGGCCAATTATCCGGAGATGTTCGCGCGCTGCCGCGAGACCTTCGCCTGCTTCCTGCATACGCCGGACCCGCGCGGGACATTCGAGGTGAGCAAGGAGGAGCGCGAGGCGTTCTTCGAGAAGCTGTATGCCTCGCCGGGGTTCGGGATCTGGCAGGGCAATTTCCGCGACATCCTGGTCGATCGGGCGGCCAATGCGGAGATCACCGATTTCGTGGCGCGGCAAATTCGCCAGCGGGTGAAGGACCAGGCGGTGGCGGAGAAGCTGATCCCGAAGAACCATGGCTTTGGGACGCGCCGGGTGCCGCTGGAGACGCGGTACTACGAGGTCTACAATCAGCCCAACGTGGAACTGGTGGATATCAAGGAGACGCCGATCGTGCGGATCACACCGACCGGGATCGAGACCTCGGCGGGGGCGTACGAGTTTGATATCATTGTGTATGCCACCGGATTCGATGCCATCACCGGCAGCTTCGACCGCATCGATATCCGGGGTGCCGGCGGGCAGCGGCTGAAGGACAAGTGGGCGCAGGGGCCGCAGACGTTCCTGGGCGTGCAGGTGGAGGGGTTCCCCAACATGATGATGCTGGTGGGGCCGCATACGGCGTTGGGCAATATCCCCCGTAGCATTGAATATAACGTGGATTGGGTGACCAGGCTGATCCGCACCATGCGCGACCGGCACCTCACGTTCGCCGATGCCAAGCCCGAGGCGGTGGCGGCGTGGACCGAGCATGTGAAGAATATCGGCGCGGGGCTGCTCTCCAACGAAGTCAGCTCATGGTTCACCGGGGTGAACAGCAACGTGGAAGGCAAGCAAACCCGCATTATCGCCCGCTATAGCGGCAGCGCCCCCGCCTACCGAGCCTGGTGCGACGAAGTGGCGGACAAGGGATACCGCGAACTCGAACTGGCGTAGCGGGGGAGGAAGGAAGGCCAGGGCTCGGCCCGTCGCGCGAAGGCGCGCAACGGACCTGGTGGGGTGGAGGGGGCAACGCCCCCGCCTTGCTTCCTCCCGCTACGCCGCGCGTTGCAGGCGTTCGGCGAGGACGGAGCGGAGGGCGGTGACGAGTTCGTCCATCATGGCGTCGGTGTGTAGCGGGCATGGGGTGAGGCGGAGGCGTTCTTCGCCGACGGGGACGGTGGGGTAGTTGATGGGGGTGGCGTAGATGGCGAATTCCTCGAAGAGGCGGTGGCTGATGGATTTGCAGAGGGCGGCGTCGCCGACGTGGACGGGGACGATATGGCTGACGGTGGGGATGACGGGGAGACCGGCGGCGGCGAGGCGGGCTTTGAGGGTGGCGGCGCGTTCGTGCAGGGCGTCCCGGCGGGATGGGGTGGTGCGGACGTGGCGGATGGAGGCGAGGGCCGCGGCGGCGGTGGTGGGGGGGAGCGAGGTGGTGAAGATGAAGCCGGCGGCGGTGGAGCGCAGGAAGTCGACGATTTCGGCGTCGGCGGCGATATAGCCGCCGTGGCAGCCGAAGCCTTTGGCGAGGGTGCCTTCGATGATGTCGATACGGTGGGCGACGCGGTCTCGTTCGGAGACGCCGCCGCCGGTTTCGCCGTAGAGGCCGACGGCGTGGACTTCGTCGAGGTAGGTCATGGCGTTGAAGCGGTCGGCGAGGTCGCAGATTTCGGCGATGGGGGCGATGTCGCCGTCCATGGAGTAGACGCTTTCGAAGGCGATGAGCTTGGGGGCGCCGGGGGGGGCGGCGAGGAGGAGGCGTTCGAGGTCCGCGAGGTCATTGTGGGCGAAGATATGGACGGTGGCGGGGGCGCCCTTGATGCCGGCGATCATGGAGGCGTGGTTTTTGGCGTCCGAGAAGACGTGCCAGCCAGGCAGGGTGCGCAGCATGGTGGAGAGGGCGGCCTGGTTGGCGACGAAGCCGGAGGTGAAGAGGAGGGCGGCGTCCTTGCCGTGGAGATCGGCGAGTTCGGCTTCCAGCGCGTCATGCAGGTGGCTGGTGCCGGCGATGTTGCGGGTGCCGCCGGCGCCGGCGCCCATGGTGGCGGCGGCTTGGGCGGCGGCGGCGATTACTTCGGGGTGGACGCCCATGCCGAGATAGTCGTTCGAGGACCAGACGGTGACGTCACGTTCGACGCCGTCCTGGACGGTGGTGAAGACCGGGAAGCGGTCCGCCTGCTTCTTCAGGGGGGTGAAGGTGCGGTAGCGGCCTTCGGCGCGGATGCGGGAGAGGCCGTTACGGCAAGCGAGGCGGAATGGGTGCATGGGGGAAACCTCCGGATGGCGGTATTTCGGATGCTTCTACGAAGCCGGGATATGATTCAGATCAAATCCTCGGATATCACCCACGCGAGGCGAGCGCCACGCCGGTGACGGTCATGCCTAGGGCGACCAATTGGCGGGGGCCGAGGGGTTCGGCCAGGAGGAGGGCGGAGGAGAAGACGCCGATGACGGGGACGAGGAGGGTGCCGACGGCGGCGGTGGAGGCGGGCAGGCGTTTGAGGGCGCGGAACCAGGTGACGTAGGAGAGGCAGAGGGCGATCACCACGACATAGGCGAGCGCGGCCCAGCCGGTGGGGGTGATGCGGGCGAGGTCCCAGCGGTCGAACAGGATGGCGATCAGCATGAGGGGGGCGGAGCCGAACAGGATTTGCCAGGCGAGGTTGGCGGCGGGGGGCAGGTCGGTCGGGTAGCGCTTGGTGAAGACGGCGCCGCCGGCGAACATGACGGCGGTGCCGAGGATGAAGCCGACGCCGGGGAGTTTGGCGAGGAGGTCCGCCATGGGGGCGGCCATGAGTTGGCCGGCCATGAGGGTGGCGACGCCGCCGAGGCCGACGGCGAGGCCGCCGATGCGCCAGGCGTTGGGGCGTTCGCCGAGAACGGGCCAGGCGATGATGGCGGCCCAGATGGGCATGGTGTAGGCGAGGATGGCGGCCTCGGAGGCGCTGAGCCAGAGCAGCGCGAGGGTGGCGAGGCCCATCCAGGAGGTGATGTTGAGGACGCCGGCGGTGGCAAGGCGGAGCCATTGGCCGGGGCGCGGCAGCAGGCGCTCATGGCGGGCGAGGGCGACGGCGAACATCAGGGCGGCGCCGCCGACGCCGGAGAGCAGGCGGAAGGTGAAGGGCGGCCAGGCACCGACGGCGAATTTCAGCACGGGCCAGTTGAGGCCCCAACTGAAGGCGGTGACGAGCAGCAGCAGCATGCCCATCAGGCGGGGCGAGACCAGGCGGGAGGTCATCCGCGTCAGCGCACGTAGACGCGGATCTCGCGCTGGGGGGTAAGGGTGTCGGCGCGGGCGCCGATCTCGATGTGGTCACGCGCGGCGCCGGCTTCGGCGAGGGCGGTGGCGACGGTTTCGGCATCGGCGCGGCCCTGGGCGAGGGCAGCCTCCTGGTCGGCGCGGGCGGCGGTGGCGGGAACCGGCACGATGACGTCGAACATGGCATCAGGGCGGCGGGCGCGGGCCATGGCGACGGCCTGGGCGATGGCGTCCCGATCGAGCGGGGCGGCGAAGCGGATGGTGATGAGGGGCAGGGCCGGGAGCGGGGCGCGGGCTAGTTCGGCGGGGCCGGCCGCGGTGATCGGGGCGCGGAAGGTGCGCTGGTCGATCAGGGTGCAGCCGGCCAGCAGCGGGATGAGCAGCAGGAACGGGAGGCGGGTCAGGTGCGGTACTCCGGCTCGCTGCGATCGAGTTGGCGCATCACGCTGTCCAGATGGAGGCGGGCGCTGCCGCGGTTGCCGGCGTTGGCGCGGATCTGGGCCAGGGTCTGGTCGATCATGCTTTGCGGCAGGGCGGCGAGCTTGCGGCCGGTGGAGAGGGCGAGGACTTCGGCCTGGGCGGCGCGTTCGAGATAGAACAGGTCATCCCACGCCTTGGCGATGGTGGGGGCAACGACCATGACGCCGTGGTTCTTCATGAAGATGATGTCGGCATCGCCGATGCTGGCGGCGATGCGGTCACCTTCCTCGGTGCTGAGGGCGACGCCGTTGTAGTGTTCGTCGATCGCCATGCGGGCCTGGAAGCGGAGCGAGGTTTGCAGGGACCAGGAGAACGGCGGGCCTTCGAGCATGGCCAGCGCGGTGGCGTTGGGCATGTGGGTGTGGAAGGCGGCGCGGGCGCGGGGCACGCGGGCGTGGACGCGGGCGTGGATGAAGAAGGCGGTGGCCTCGGGGGTGCCGGCGCCGGCGATCACGTTGCCCTCGTAATCGCAGATCAGCAGGCGGCTGGCGGTGATTTCGCCGAAGCCCCAGCCGTCCGGGTTGACGAGGAAAAGGTCATCATGGCCGGGGACGACGGCGGAGAGGTGGTTGCAGATGCCCTCGTTCATGCCGAGCCGGGCGGCGGCGCGGAAGCAGGCGGCGAGGTCCATGCGGGCCTGCCAGATTTCGTCGGTCTCGAGGTTGGGCATGTTCATCAGGGCGCTCCGAAACTGTCGGGGCGAAGCTTGCAGGAACGGGGGCTTCGGACAAGGGGCCGTTGGGGAAGGGTTACTTCTTCAACGTGAGGATGTAGGCCACCGCGTCATCCACCTGGCCGCGGGAGAGTTGGAAGTTGGGCATGCCGCCGTGGGGGGTGGTGAGGAAGGCCTGGAGCGAGAGGGCGGTGGTGGATTTCATCGCGGCGATGGTGGGGAAGCTGGGTACCGCATCGCCGGCCCGCGTCGGCTTGGTATCAACGACGTGGCAGTTGGCGCACCAGGTGCGGGCGATTTCCAGGCCGGCGGCAGGATCGCCGGGGACGATCTGGGCGTGGGCGGGGGATAGCAGCGCGGTGGCGGCAAGCAGCAGGGCGGGTAGAACAAATCGCATGGCCAGCACTCCCGTGGCGGTCGTCGTCGTGTTCCCCTGCAGAAGACATGGCGGTGGGCCCGCCGTCAAACAAGGCTTGGTGGTAAGGGGCTAGTCGGGGCCGGCTTCCAGGGCGTCGATATCGTCATCGCTGAGGCCGAAATGGTGGCCGATTTCGTGGATCAGCACGTTGCGGACGAGGCGGAAGAGGTCTTCGCCCTCCTCGATCCATTCGAGCAGGATGGGGAGGCGGTAGAGGGTGACGAGATCGGGCATGCGGGCCGGGTCGCTGACGCTGCGGCTGCCGAGGGGGGTGCCGTGGTAGAGGCCGGAGAGTTCCCAGGCGGATTCGAGGCCCATTTCGGCCAGCGTCTCGTCGTCCGCCTCGTCCTCGATGGTGATGGCGAGGTTGGAGATGTGGCGGCGCAGGCGGGCGGGGATGGCGGCGAGTGCCTGTTCGGCGAGGGCCGCGATGTCCTCGGCGGTGGGGGCGGTTGTGTAGTGGAGGGGCTTTGGGCGAGGATCGGTCATCGCGGCAGCACCGCACGGGCGCTGCCGTGGGTCAAGCAAGGAGCGCCGTTATGGTTGCGAAGCTGACGGATGCCGAGCGGGCCGGGCTGAGCGGCACGATCCCGGCATGGGAGATGGTGGCGGGGCAGGATGCGATCCGGCGGGCGTTCGTGTTCGCGGATTTCTCGGCGGCGTTTGCCTTCATGGCGCGGGTGGCGCTGCTGGCGGAGAAGCAGGACCATCATCCGGACTGGCGCAATGTGTACAACCGGGTGGAGATCACGCTCTCGACCCATGACGCGGGCGGGCTGAGCGCGCGGGATGTCGCCATGGCACAGGCGATCGATCGGCTGACGTGAGCGAGATTGTCAGTTTTCCCGAGCGGACCACGGCGATCCGGCGCGCCACGGCGCGGCTGTGCCTGCAACTCGGCTGGTCCCCGCTGCATGAGGTGACGCTGCCGAATGGGCGGCGGGCGGATATCATGGCGTTGCGGCCGGATGGCGGGTTTGTTTGTATCGAGATCAAGTCGGGCGAGCGGGATTTCCTCAACGATTCCAAGTGGCCGGAATATCGGGACTTCTCGGATGCGCTGTTTTTCGCGGTGGACCATGCGTTTCCGCGCGATCTGCTGCCGCTGGAGGTTGGGCTGATCGTGACCTGGTCGGGCGGGGCGGACCTGCTGCGGGAAGCGCCGGCACACCGGATGGCGGCACCCCGGCGGCGGGCGTTGACGCAGCACTTCGCCACCCTCGCGGCCGGGCGGTTGGCGGCGTTGATCGACCCCGAGGGGGCGGCGCTGACGCAGTTCGGGGCGCGGAGCGAGTAGGGGAAGGAAGCACTTCTTTTTGGAAAAAGAAGCAAAAACTTTTTTATCCAATGGCTTCGCCGGTCTCCCGCGGGAGGGGCGAAGCCATCGGGAGGAAAGTTTTTTGGTTCTTTTTTTTCAAAAAAGAACCGCTTGCTGTCAGGAGCCTTTGAACACCGGCCGCCGCTTGGTGACAAAGGACGACACGCCCTCGGCGAAATCCTCGGTGAAGGTGCCGGCGAGGAATTCGGCGCGTTCGTTGTCGAGTTGGCCGACGAGGTCACGGTCGAGCGAGCCGCGCAGGAGGGATTTGGTGCGGGCGAAGGCGGCGGTGGGGCCGGAGGCGAGGCGCTGGGCGATGACGCGGGCGGCTTCGTGGCTGGTGGCGGCGGGGAGGAGGCGGTTGACCAGGCCGATGCGCTCGGCGGTTGGGGCGTCGATGGTTTCCTCCAGCATGGCGAAGCCGAGGGCGCGGCGCAGGCCGATGGCGCGGGGGAGGTGGTAGGTGGCGCCGCCATCGGGGTTGGCGCCGAGTTTGGAGTAGGCGAGCAGGAACTTGGCGTCATCGCTGGCCAGCACGATGTCGGCGGCGAGGGCGAAGCTCAGGCCGGCGCCGGCGACGGTGCCGTGGGCGAGGGAGACGACGGGGAACGGCAGGCGGGTGAGGATGATGATGGCGTCATGCAGGGCGCGCATCAGGCGATCGATGTCGCGCGTGGCGTCCGGCCCGCCGAACAGGGTGATGTCCCCGCCGGCCATGAAGCTGCGGCCTTCGCCGGTGATCAGCAGGGCGCGGACGCCGCGGTCCTGTTCGAGGGCGCGGCAGGCGCGGAGCAGGGCGTCGGCCATGGCCTGGTTGAGGGCGTTGAGGACCAGGGGGCGGTTGAGGCGGATGGTGGCGAGGCTGCCCTCGCGGGAGAGGATGAGCGGGTCGGTCATTGGGGTTCCCCGTGGATCACCACGTTGCGCAGCGCTTCGTTGCGGGCGAGGCTATTGATGTTGTTGGCCATGGTGCGTTGCCGCCGCGCGATGGTGCCCCGCGTCCAGCCTGACATGTGGGGCGTCATGGTGAGGTTGTCGAGCGTCTCGAACGGCAGGTTGCCGGGGGCGGTGGTGGCGCCGGGGCCGGTGGGGTAGCGGTACCAGGTATCGATCACGGCGCCACCGATGCGATGGGCCTGCAGGGCGGCGAAGAGGGCGGCTTCGTCCACCACGCCGCCGCGGCCGACGTTGAGCAGCACGCCGTCGGGCCGCATGGCGGCGAGTTCGGCGGCGCCGACGATGCCGGCGGTTTCGGGCAAATATGGCAGGGAGGTGACGATGAAATCGGCCGAGGCCATGAATTCGTGGAGGCCGTCGAGTTCCCAGGCGCGGGCGACGCCGTCCATGTCGACGGGGCTGCGGTTGCAGACGTTGACCTTCATGCCGAAGGCGCGGGCGCGGCGGGCGACCTCGCGGCCGATGTGGCCGTAGCCGAGCAGGCCGATGGTGCGGCCCATCAGTTCATCATGCGCGGCGTCGCCGACGCCGGCCCAGAAGGTCCAGCGGCCCTGGCGGAGATCCGCGTCGGCGCGGGGGATTTCGACGGTGCGCAGGAGCAGGGCAGTCATGACGTATTCGGCGATGGCGTGCTCGTGCTCGAACACGTTGCACAGGCTGGCGCGGGCGGGGAGCAGGGCGGTGTCGACCTGGTCATAGCCGGCGCCGACGACCTGGAAGAGGCGCAGCGCGGGCAGCGGCGGGCAGGTGGCATCGAGGCGGACGCCGATGACGGCGTCGGCGGCGCTGTAGGCGGCCTGGTCGGCGGCGGTTTCGAGCGTATCGGGCAGGACAGCGATGTCGTGGCTGGCTTCGAGCAGGGAAGCGAAGCCGCCCGCGAAGCTGCCGGCGTTCATGCCGTGAAAGACGATTTTCATCGGAACTCCTCAGCGCGGCGCGATGTCGGCCGCAATATCGTGGAACAGCCGGGCGGGCAGGCTGCCGCCGGTGACGTTGTTCATCGGGCGGTTGTCGTCATTGCCCATCCAGACGCCGATGACGAGGCCACCGGTACCGCCGATGAACCAGGCGTCCTTGAAATCCTGGGTGGTGCCGGATTTGCCGGCGACGAAACGGCCGGGGAGAGCGGCGGCGGTGCCGGAGCCGCGCGAGACCACGGCGGCCATCATGCGCACCATCATGGCGGCCTGGTCGGGCTCGATGACGCGGACGGGGGCGGCCGGCGGCAGGGGCACCGGCTTGGCGGCGCGGATGGCCTCGATGCTGCGGGGGCTGACGCGCAGGCCGCCGTTGAAGAAGGTGCAGTAGGCAGTGGCGAGTTCGAGCAGGCCGACTTCGCCGGTGCCGAGGGCCAGGGTGTCATTGTTGGGCAGCGGCGAGGCGATGCCGAGGGACTGGGCGACGGCGGCGACCACCTTCGGGCCGCCGACCTGGAGCAGCAGGCGGACGGAGGCGGTGTTGACGGAGTGCGCGAGCGCTTCCTCCAGGGTGATCTGGCCGCGGAACTTGCCGTCGAAATTGCCCGGGCTCCAGGTGCCCAGGCGGATCGGGGCGTCCAGCACGGTGTCATCGGGTTTGGCGCCGGCTTGCAGGGCGGCGAGCCAGATGAAGGGCTTGAAGCTGGAGCCGGGCTGGCGGCGGGAGGCGACGGCGCGGTTGAACGGGCTGCCGCGATAGTCTCGCCCGCCGACCATGGCGCGCACGGCGCCGGTGGCGGCATCGAGCACGATGACGGCGGCCTGGCTGACGTTGGCCGCTGCACCCGGGCCGTCGATCATGGCGGCGACGCGGGCTTCGGCGGCGGTTTGCATCTTGAGATCGAGCGAGGTGCGCACGCCGGCATCGGCATCGGGCGGCAGGATGGCCTCGGCGCGCTCGGCCGCCCAGTCGGCGAACCAGCCGGCGGTGGCGGGGCGGGGGGGGAAGCTGATCTGGTTGGCGGCGGCCTGGGCGAGTTCGGCGGTGATGGCGCCGGTTTCGGCCATGGCGTTGAGGACCTCGCGGGCGCGGGGGGCGGCGGCCTGGGGGTCGACGCGGGGGGAGAAGCGGCTGGGCGCGCGGGGCAGGCCGGCGATGACGGCGGCCTGCCAGAGTTTGAGGTCCCGCGCGGAGACA